>JBILNK010000202.1:0-7220 GCA_044375105.1 Planctomycetota bacterium | reverse complement strand
CGTGCGCATCGGGCTGGCGGACTCGGGCTACGACCGGACGTCCCTCGACCTGCCCACGCCGGCGCTGGCCTTCGACGTCACCGACGGCGACGCGCCGGAAAGCTGGGGCCTCGACCTCTCCGGCTTCCATTCGGGCCACGGCACCCACGTGGCCGGCCTGCTGGTCGGCAGCGGCTTCCATTCGAACGGCCTCTACTCTGCGGCCGCACCCTCCGCAGCGCTGCACGTCTACAAGACCGCCAACGACCTCGACGGCTTCAACTGGTCGGCGGACCTGATCAAGGCCCTGCACCACGCCGTCCAGCAGGACGTGCGCATCTTCAACCTCTCGATCGGCGCCTACAACGACTTCAACGACGGCTCGGATCCGGTCGAGCAGACCGTCGACTGGGCGCGCGAGAAGGGCATGCTGGTGGTGGTCGCCGCGGGCAATGAGGCGCAGACCTTCGGGCACGTGCAGTTCACCCTGGGGCCGGGCGAGAGCTCGCCGGTCTTCAATTACGTGATCCCGAACTTCTTCCCAGAGACCTACCAGGATCCGCACGGATTCCAGGTGATCTGGCGCGATGGCGAGGCCGGCGACGGCAACCTGAGTTTGAGCGCCGCGGGACTCGCGCCTGGTGACGGCTTCGGGGAGCAGTACCTGACGGTCAGCACGCGCGAGACCGAATCCAAGCGCTTCGTGCTCGAGGTCTCCGTGCCCCCGGGCGGGCAGCGCGTGATCCCGCTGCAGCTCTCCAACACGGCCAGCTCGGGAGCGCCGGTGGTGGTGCACGTCTATCGCCTGTTCGGGCTCGGGGGTCTGACCGCATGGACCTCCACCTCCACGGTGATGAGCCCTGGGCTGGCGGACCGTGCGCTGTGCGTCGGTGCCTGGACCAGCAAGGAGAGCTACGTTGCGGCGGACGGCTCCCCGGTGCCGATCCCCGCGGCCCAGTTCGACGGCCTGGCCCCCTTCTCCGCTCACGGCCCGCGCATCGACGGGCTGGCCAAGCCCGACCTGTGCGCGCCCGGGGTGGCGATCATCTCCGCGCGCTCGGGCAGCGCCCCGGCGGCGGCCCTCGAGCTGATCGACGACGACGGCCTGTTCGGCGAAGGCAGCGTCAACTACCAGGTGCGCAGCGGCACCAGCTTCGCCGCGCCGATGGTCGCGGCCGCGGCGGCCCTGCTGCTAGAGGCCGCGCCGCAGCTCAGCGCCGACGAGCTCGAAGCCGCCCTGCTCGCCGCCTGCCCGGAGGCGGCGAGCCCCGACAACAAGCGCGGAGCCGGACGGCTCGACGCCCAGGCCGCGCTGATCGCCGTGACCGGAGCCGGCTGCCAGCCGCTGATCCCCTCGGCCAAGCAGCTTTCGATCAGCACCGGCGGCCGGGTCGATTTCCGCATCGAGGCCGGAACACAAAACGCCGGGCGCTTCTACATGCTGCTGGGCAGCGCCAGCGGCATGGAGCCGGGGCTGCTGCTCGAGGGCCAGTTCCTGTTGCCCCTGGTTCCGGACGGCTACCTGCTGTCGAGCCTGGCCGTGGACGGCTCCCTGCCCCTGACCCTCAACTTCGGCCTGCTGGACGCCAGCGGCCGCGGCCTGGCGCGCTTCGAGCTGCCGCCCGCGGTCAATCCGGCCCTGGTCGGCAAGCGCGCCCACCACGCGGCCTTGGTGTTCGGCGCCGAGCCCGCGCCCACCTGGATCCAGCTGGTCAGCAATCCGAGCAGCCTCGATCTGCTGCCCTGATCCGCGCCCCAAACCAAGACCAAGAGCAGCGCGAAGAAGGACGGAGCGGGCCTGCGGGGTCGCGGCCGCGCGACGACGCTGACCGGGCCCTGCTGGCCTCGGAGCTCCTTTCCGGCACTTGAAGGCTCCCCGGGGACGGGCCCCGACGCGCGCCGCCGCCGCGTGATCCAGCGCCCGAGCACCCAGGCTCAGCGCTCCCCACCGACGCCCGAGGGAGCCCTCGAGAGGCCCCCGGCATGGGTCGAATGGAAGGCTCACGGGCTGTACCGATTCGCGGCACCCGCAGAGCGCTCCGGGCAGAGCCTCCGAGCGCGGCAGGGATCGGCCGGCGACCGCCGCAGCCCGGCAAACCCAAATCGCCCTGGCCCCTCCGGCCTTCCTCGCCTTTTACCGGCTGGCTGCGGCTTGCCGAGGCTGTGCGCGGCTAGCCACCCAGCGAATCGCAATCAAGCCCGGGATCGGCGCAGCACGCCGATCCCCATGCACGCCAGCGTCGCAGACGGCCCTCGGGGGGAATCGCGCCGGCTCGGGCTGCGCCCGAGCCGGCGCACCCGAAGAATCACGGCTTCTTCTTGAACAGGTCGCCAAGGGACTTCTTGGCTTCTTCCGCCGCTTGTTTGGCCTTGTCAGCGGCGTTCTGGCCCGCCTGATCGGTGCCCTGCCCCTGCAGCAGGTCATTGGCCACGCCCTGCAGGGCCTCTGTGGCGGTTTCGGTGACGGTTTCGGTCACCTGCTTCTCGACCTCCTGCTTGGCGGCGGCGGCCTTCTGCGCGGCCATGGCCTTGACCAGCTCGCCGATCTCGGTCACGTCCTCGAGGCTTTCGATGTTCTCGAGCTGATCGAGATCGATGCCCAACTCGGCCAGCTTGGCGGCCCCGAAACGCGCTTCGAGGGCCGCGCGGGCGCGGGCCTTGGCGTCGTCCAAACGCGCGCCCAGTTCGGCTTCTACTCGCTTGGCGAATTCGGCCTTGCCGGCGGCCACCAGGGCATCCACCAGCTGCTTGTCGTCCAGCTCGACGCGCAGGGCGTCGAGCGGGCCGCGCAGGCCGATCGGCAGGGCGAAGCGCTCGACCGGCGTGCTGCCCACGCCGGGGATGTTGAGGGTCGAGTTTTGGAGCTGCACCTCGAGGGGCAGGTCGATGCGCCCGTCCTGCGGGGAAAAGCCCCCGACCAGGGAGAACGACAGGCTGCCGCCGGAGAGCGGGCGCTCGCCCTTCACGGACAGGCCCGCGGCGATCGAGTCCACGGACAGCTCGGTGGCCTTGAGCGAGATCCGGCCGGGCAGGCCGCCGGCCTGGGATTCGGCGCCGCCCAGGGCCAGGTCGAGGCGCAGCTTGCCGTCCTTGGAGACCATCTGCAGCTGCGGAGCGGCCGCTTGCTTGCCCGGCGCCGACGAGAGGTTCTTGGCGACCAGGGTGTATTCGTCGCCCGACAGGCCGGGCATGCGGAAGCCCTCGACGGTCAATTCCTTGATCTCGATGCGCGGCAGGTCGGCCAAAAGGTGCTCGGCGATCAGGTTCGAATAGCCGAGCTGCTGGGCCATCTGCTCGAGGCGCTCGTGCAGGCTCTGATCGGCCGGGCCGCCGTCGGTCGGGGGCTGCTCCTTGGGCGCCAGCCGCTCGAGCCATTGCTTGAGCTTGGCGAGCTGCGCCTTGATCTTCTCGGCGTCGGCCAGGACCTGATCGAGGTCGTAGTTCGACAGGTCGGGGACCTCCAGGATCGGTCCGCTCGATTCAGCGGCCGGGCGCGCGCCCTCGACCTTCTCCCCGGGCTCCTCGCGCTTGACGCCGGTGGCCGCCTCTTTGATCGCCAGGCGATCGACCACGAAGCGGCCGCGCAGCACCTCGCGGCTGCTGACGTCCGCATCGAACTCGAGCCCGCGCAAGAGGTCGGTCATCAGATCGTCCGGATCGACCACCGCCAGGTCCGCCAGCTTGAGCCGCGCCGCCTGGAGGTCGAGCTTGAAGCCGCCCAGCTCGACGGTAGCCCCGTTGGCGCGCGCCAGCCCGGCCTCGAGGGCGCCAGCCACCAAGGGCGAGCCCGCGGCCTTCTGCGCGAACCACAGGGAGCCCACGCCCACGGCGACGACCACCAAGCCCAGCACGCGCACCGGGTTGCCGACGTTGCGCTTGTTGAGCTCCTCGTAGGTCATGTCGGCCTTGCCGCCCAGGAACAACCAGGCGGCGAACTTGGCCCAGCCCTTCGAGCTGACCTCGTTGAACTTCTGGTTCTTGAGCTCGAGGGCCGCCAGCTGGCGGCGCACGCCTTTCTGCAGCAGCACCAGCGGGATCGCGATCAACAGACCGAAGGCGATGCCGAGCACGAAGCTGCCGGTGACCAAGTAGCGCTGGAAGCCGAAGTAGTGCAGCACCGGGGCGTTGACCACGCCGCGGAACAGGTCTTGGGCCGGCCCGTGCAGCAGGCTCTCGCCGATCCGCATCGACACGCCGATCAGCGCCAGGGCGCTGAGCTTGGCCGGCAGCGCCACCAAGCCGGCGATGAACAGGTTCGAGTTGATCACCAGCAGCAGGAAGCCCAGGGCCAGATAGAGGCCGGGGGCGCTGGCGAAGCCCGGCAGGAAGGCCAGGGCGCTGCCCAGCACGGCGGCGCTGAACAGGTGGAAGGGCGTGGACTTGCCGCGGACCAGCTTGCCGAGATTGCGCAGGAGCACGAGCGTGAGCGAAGGAGAGGGACCAGGGGCTCCCCGGCACTGCCGGGGGCGGAACATCCTACGGCGCGGGGGCCGCCGCGGTTCCCGGCCCGCTCCTCGGCCCCCCCCAGGGGCCATCAAGGGCCTATGAAACACGGCGGGGCGGGCGCCCGGGGGGGGGGGCCCCCCCCCGCGGCCTCGAAACCGCCGGTGCCGGCGGCAGCAGAGGGTCAGTCGACCAGCACGCGGTCGATCAGGTGGATCACGCCGTTGGTGGCCTCCACATCGGTGTGTACGATGCGCGCGCCTTCCACGAAGAAGTCGCCGCCGCGCCAGGTGAATTCGAGCTCGCCGCCGCCGAGGCCGACCAGCGTGCCGACGTGGAAACGATCCGCGTACAGGCGGCCGGGCACCAGGTGCCGGCGTAGGACGGTCAGGAGCTGCTCGCGGTTGGCCGGGTCAAGCAGGCTGGCGACCTGCGCGTCGTCGAGGGCCTCGAAGGCCTCGTTGGTCGGCGCGAAGACGGTCAGCGGGCCTTCGGCGGCCAGCACGTCGGCGACGCCAGCGAGCTCGGCGGCCGCGATCAGTTGGCTCAGGAAGGGGCTGGCACAGGCGGTCTCATAGAGGCTCAGCACCGAGGGCCCGGCGAAGCCGTCCACGATGTGGACCAGGCCGTTGCCGACCGCGATGTTGCGGGCCACGATGCGAGCCGGCGGCAGGCCCAGGAACTGGTTGCTCGGGCCGCTGATCTCGATCTCGCCGTTCCAGTCGCTGATGCGCAGGCGCTGGCCGCCGAGGGTCTCGAGGCGCGTGAACTGGGCCAGCTGCTCGGCGGTCAGGCGCCCGGGCAGCACGTGGAAGCCGATCAGGGTGTCGAGCTCGCGCAAGCCCAGGTTGGCGGACAGCTCGGGCGGCAGGCTGGCGACGCTCTGATCGCGCACGGCCAGGAGCGTGAACGGAGCCCCGTCCGCCAGGCCCGTGGAGAAGCGCGAGGAGGCCAGGGCCAGGCCCATGATCTCGAGCTGTCCGGCGCTGCCGCTCTCCTCGAGGGTCATCGTGACCGCTTCGGGAGCCTTGACGGCGACCGCTTGCTCGCTGGACTTCTTCGGGGAGGAGGAACAGGCGGCCGCAGCCAGGGCGGCGACCCAGATCGGGAAGGAGGCGATCGGCTTCATGGATGGCGTGGCCACGGAGGGATGTCGCACCCGATCCCTCGGACCGGGCCGCGCAGCCCGTATCGACCGGACTGCCGCCCGGACCGGAGGTCGGGGTCGGGCATTCCCGCTCCCGGCCCCCTGGCGACCGGGCCGCCCCTGGGCCATGCTGCTCCCATGGAGATCCTGCCGGCCGGCCGCGAGCCCGAGATCCACTACCCGACGGCCTGGGCCTACCGGATCATCGGCGAGGACGAGGCCGCCCTGCGCCAGGCGGTCTGCGAGGTGGTCGGCGAACTGGACCACGTGCTGCGGCCCGGGCAACACAGCGCCCAGGGCCGGTACCGCTCCCTGTCCCTCGAGCTGGTGGTGTTCTCGAAGGAGCAGCGCGATGCGATTTTCAGGGGGCTTTCGGAGCACCCTGCGGTGCGCTGGTTGCTCTGACGTAAGTCTCTCTTCAATTAGGGTTTGGGTCGGTTGGCAGGGCCTCGGGGAGGGCCTGTGGAGCCGCCGTCCCGGGGCTGCGAGCGGTCAAGGAAAGCTTCCGTGAGCTGGAGCTCCGTGGCTTTCCGGGCCAACTGATCTGCTAATCTGGATTGAATGATCGGTCTGGCCGACACGACCCGCCTGATGCGCGCCCTGGGGGACGAAACCCGGCTGCGCCTCCTGCGCCTGCTCGGGCACCGGGAGCTGGGCGTTTCCGAGCTGGTCGAGATCCTCAACGTGGCCCAGAGCCGCATCTCGGCCCACCTGGCCCTGCTCAAGGAAGTCGGATTGGTCAGCGACCGGCGCCTGGGCCGGCGCTCGATCTACGAGCGCGTGCGCGGGCCGATCGACACCTGGCTCGAGGGGGTCCTGGAGGCCAACGGGGGCAGCCCGGAGTTCGAAGCGGACCGCCTGGGCCTGCTGGCCCTCGAGGAGCGCCAGCGCCAGGAGGCGCGCTCCTACTTCGACCGGGTGGCGGCCACCTTCGGCGAGCAGATCCTGCCCGGGCGCACCTGGGAGGGCCTGTGCCGCGCGCTGCTGTGCCTGCTGCCCCGCGGCCGCTACGTGGACCTCGGCATCGGCGACGGCCTGCTGACCCTGATGCTGGCGGAGGTGGCCGAGAGCGTCACGGCGGTCGACCTCTCGCCCGAGATGCTGGCCCAGCTCTCCCAGCGCGCCCAGCGCGCCGGCCTTGGCAACATCGAAGCGGTGCGCGGCGAACTCGATCGCCTGCCCCTGCCGGACGGCGGGTTCGATGTGGCCGTCTTGAGCCAGGCCCTGCACCACGCCGAGGAGCCTGTGCAGGCCCTGCGCGAAGCCTGGCGCATCCTGCGCCCCGGCGGGCGCCTGCTGTTGATCGATCTGGCCAGCCACGCCGAGGAATGGGTGCGCGAAAAGCTCCAACACCGCCACCTCGGCTTCTCCGAACCCCAGCTCTCGGCCTGGATGGCCGAAGTCGGCTTCGAGGGCGTGCGCGTGCAGCGCGCGGCCCGCGACCCCCATCCCCCCCACTTCCTCTCGCTGGTCGCCATCGGCCAGCGGCCCCCCACCGCCCCGCGCCAATGAGCCGCCCCCCGCGCGAACCCCTGGCCCAAGCGACCTCCGCCGCGCGCGCGCACCTGCCGCCCGCGGGCTGGATCAAGCGGGACGTGCGCGACCAGCTCGAGGCCCTGCTCGAAGAGCGCGTGGTGCTGCTCGACGGCGC
>JBILNK010000200.1:0-7247 GCA_044375105.1 Planctomycetota bacterium | reverse complement strand
TGCGTCGCCTCGCCGTCACATTCACCCCTTTCTGTCACCATGAACCGCTACTTGCAGGAGACTTTCGCTATCACCCTGCCGCGCATGGCGGAAGCCGCGCCCGATGCCATCTACGGCCAGTCACGCGCCTTGCTGCTTGCGAACCAGGCCGCAACTACCCCGACAGGGGGGGGGCACTGAGTATTCAACTCATGTTGGAACTGTCACCACCTACTTCCGCTATGCGCTGATTACAGCATATGACCTCTCCAAGTTCCGTGCCAACGGGAAGCAGGTCCAGCTTTGGCGTACAACGGTCACGAGTTCCGGAGCCAGCGGCGATTTGCGGCGTTTTCTTCCGATTCTTGTTTCTGTCGCGGTCCCGTACTTGGGAAGCAACATGGGACAGCAGTTGGAGGTTCATCTCTATGAGTCAGATGATACAGGGAGCACCATCAAGAACTAGCAAGACGGGGTCAAGGATGAGCCCTAAGGACAGCATGCAGCGAACGGCGCTGCACGCCCCCGCTGATGCTAGGCGCTAGGCCGCAAGACCCCCCTCTCTTTGGAGCATCACGCAATGCGTACCAATCGACTCGCTGGATTCACCGCCGTCAGCCTTGCGGCCGGCGGCCTGCTGGGGCTCGCCGGATCCTTCTCTCCACCTACCCTCCGCGGCATTGCCTGGGGCCTTGACGGTACCGCGCTCGTCATTGGTACGCTACTTCTGGCAGTGCACAACATCAAAAACGGCAACGATCAGCTGGCTGCTGGCTTCCTTACGTTTGTTGCCGGTCAAACCTTGGTGGTTTCCAGCTCTGCGATGGAACTCGCAGCAAGTTCACCGTCCTTCGGTGCTGGTGTCGGGCTTTGGGCTGCTGGGCTGGCTCTGGTCAGTGCTTCCTCGGCGATGCCTATTTTCGTAAGGGCGACGGGCCTCATCGCTTCGGTACTGTTTGCAATCGTCGCAGTGCAGATCTTCGGCGGTATGCCCCTCACACCACTTTCAACCCCGTTGCCCTTCAATGCGTACCCCTTTCTCGTGCTAACGCTGTTTGGTTGGGCGTGGGTCCACTATCGGCGCGCGCGCCTTACTGCCTAACCCTGCGCTCAAGCTGACCCGCTACGGCAGGTTTTTGAGCCCGGGTCGCGCTAGTCTTGCTAACGTCGCGAGCCAGGCCTTCAAAGTCTAACTCCGCGGTCAGCCCGGCCCGAACGTTGGGCAGACCGAGAAGCCTCATGAATACACTTGTACAACGGTTAGCCGCCCGGTCCTGATTCTTCCAGCCGCGGCCTGTGTGTCGAGACGCTGCAATTTCAGCCTCGATGATGCCCTGATGGTAGAGCTTGGCATGACGGAGGCCAAAGTGACAGCCATCATGCGAGGACCGACCAATGCTAGCATCGAGCTCAACGGTCAACAGTGAATATCGATCTACGTTGAATCGAGGCTTGAATTCAAGAGCTTTTCGGTGAAGATGAGGGATGGGGAAGACGTGCATATGAAGGGTCAAGAGCTGGCTGCCCAGCACGCCGATGTTGGAGACCGACCGGTTCGCGGCCGCCGCGGATCGGCCGAGCGTCAGAGTAGTTGCTGATTGAGAGTGCTGATTGGGTCTGCGACGGCGAGCTCCGAGCTGGGCAGGGGTTGAGGGTCGCCGTGGCGATGCCGGTCAAAGGGCTGGTGTTTCAGGGCAAGCGGTCGGGTTGGCCCCTGTTTGCACCGGTGAAGGCCGGCCTCGGGAGCTCGGCAGGGCGCGGTTCTTGTTCCTAGTGGGGGCTTTTCAGCGGGATCTTGCATGCCTTCGGAGGGCTCGGTGGTGCAAGATGGGGGGCATGTCGAGCGGAGCGATCGGTCAGCGGGTGGCGCGAATTCGCGCTGGGGAGGATCCGCAGTGCTTGGGGAGGATGCGGTCGGGGTGGGCGATCTTGGGCAAGCACCAGCCGACGGCGATCCGCGGTTGTTGCATGCTGTTGCCCGATCCGGTGGTGCCGAGTCCAAACGATCTGGACGAGGCCGGGCGCGCCGCATTTTTCAGCGATTTGGTGCGGCTCGGGGATGCGATCCTGGCCGTGACGGGTGCCGAGCGCATCAACTACCTGGTGCTGTGCAACCAGGTGCCCGAGCTGCACGGGCACGCGATCCCGCGCTTTGCCAGCGAGGATCCGAAGAAGCGCTTGCAGGGGCCCTTCGAGGCCTACGACTTCGCCGCGGCGCCGATCGCCGATGCGCTGGGGCCGGACCGGGAGCTGTTTCAGCGCCTGCGTGCGGCGCTGCTGGCCCAGGGCTGAGACCGAGCGCGGGGCGCGGGGCAATGCCCGGCGCGGTGCGATGCCCGGCGCGGTGCGGTGCGCGGTGCGGTGCGGTGCGCGGTGCGGTGCGCGGTGCGGTGAGGTGCGCGGTGCGGTGCGCGGTGCGGTGAGGTGCGGTGAGGTGCGGTGAGGTGCGGTGAGGTGCGGTGAGGTGCGGTGAGGTGCACGGCGCGGGGCGCGGGGCGCGGTGGCGGGCCCGGTGGCGCACGCGGTGGCGCACGCGGTGGCGGACGCGGTGGCGGACGCGGTGGCGGGCGCGGCGCGGCCCGCCCGCTGGCTTCTTGCGTGGTCGCGGTGCGTTGCCCGGGTGAGGGCTTCCGGCGAGCCGCGCTCGGGGCGTGTCGCCGGCGTTCGACGCCTTAGAGGCAGAAAGGAAATCGGCGCGCGGCGACGATCTAAGCCTCTGCGGCCGCTGGATGGTGGCCCAAAAGCGTGCTGAGATTCTGGTCTTGCAGCTCGGGTGCAGTCCGAGTCGATTCTTTCTCAGGCCGTTAGAAGCTGAAAGGGAATCGGCGAGCGGCGACGATCTAAGCTTCTGCGGCCGCCCGAATGGCCTGTCCAGGGCATTCGAAGGGCTGGTGTCAGCGCTCTGGCGCAGCCGGAGAGGGGTTTCTCTCGGTCGGATCAGCCGGCGGTCTCGCCGCCCAGCCACCCCGCGCCGATCCACAGGCCGATCCAGGTGCCGGAGGCGGTGCCGAGGGCGCCGATCAGCACGGCGCCGGGGCCCAGGTCCGGGCGGGACAGGGCGCGGGCCATGGCCAGGGCCGAGGAGCCGCCGCCGATGTTGGCCTGGCTGGCGATGGCGGCCAGTTCCGGGGCCCAGCCCAGCAGGCGCGCGGCGCCGAAGGTGCATAGGCCGTGGAACAGGAAAGTGATCGAGACCAAGGCCAGCAGCCGCAGGGCGGTCGGACCCGCGGCGATCAGGGCCTGGACGTCGCACAGGGCGCCGATCGCCACCAGGAACAGGTAGACCAGCAGCAGGCCCAGGGTGCGCGCGCCCTGCAGCCGCGCCACGGCCGGGAACTGAGCCAGGGCCAGGGCCAGGGCCGTCAGGGTCAGCGCCGGCGGCAGGGTGAAGCCGAGCGCTGCGGCGGAGTGTTGTTTGGAGAGCTCGGCGACGTACAGCGCGCCGGCGCCCAGGGCCAGGAGCAGCGCCAGGTCGGTCAGGCGCAGTTGGTCGGAGCTCGGCTCCGCATTCGCCCCGGGGCTGGCCTCGAAGCGCTTGCCGCTCGGCAACCAGCGCGGCAGCAGCACCCCGAGCGCCATCCACAGGGCGGTCATGCCGCCGTCCACGACCGTCGCCGCGGCCACCAGCGCGGGCTGCTCCTCCACGCGGAAGATCTCCGCCAGGGCAAAGAAGTTCGGGCTGCCGCCGATGTAGGTGCCCACGAACATGGCGCCTAGGCCCGCGCCGCGCTCGCCGAAGGACTCGGCGCCGCCCACCAAGGCCAGCCCCAGGGGCACGCCGATCGCGACGCTGGCCGCGCCGATCCAGAACAACAACAGCAGCGCAGGGCCCACGCGCAGGAGCGCGCGCAGCTCGACCCCCAGCAGCAGCCAGAAGATCGCCAGCTGGATGCCCGGCCCGAACAGGGCGTCGTAGGTCGGATGCCCGTTGGCCGAGGTCGGAAGCAGGCCCAGGTTGGCGGCCAAGGCCCCCAGCAGGATCGCCCAGGTGGCGGCGCCGAGCTTGCCGATGCGCGGCAGGGCTTCGATGCGCTCGCTGAGCCAGACCAGGGCCGCCAAAGCGCCCAGCACGGCGAAGGGGGCCTCGAGGAGCGGCATGGGGCGGGCGCGCCGGGACAGCGCCCCGGGCGGATCACACTACCGGAAGTGGGCCGCTGTCACCGGCCCAGCCGCGCCCCGATGCCTCCGCGGGGGATTGTTTTCGCGCTGTGTCTTCGACGGCGCCCCCCCCCGGCGCGTCCTGCGCCGAACGCGGTGCCCGCTGCGGCCCCCCGTCGAATCCCCGGGTGACCCCCTGGGCGATCGCCGAGCGCTGCCGAGGGGCTCCCGGGGCCCACCTGACCTACAGCGGGCCGCCTTCAGGCGCGGCCCCGCCGCTGTCTCGAGCCGGTCAGCGCACGCGCACCCGGAGGGCGCGCAGCTGGCCTGCGACCGCGCTGGGTTCCAGCTCGAGATCCAGCACCTGCCCGGGCCGCAGCTCGGCCAGGGACAGGACCCGTCCGCCGAAGCGCGCCTCTTCGATGCGGGCCGCGCTCACATCCACCGGCAGCTCCGCCGCGCCCGGCAGGCGCTCGAGACCGCCGCCCAGCTCGCCGCCATGCAGGTTCAGCAGGCTGAGCTCGGGCACCACGGCGCCGATCGTCGCGCCGCGCAGGCTGGCCGGGTGCAGCCGTAGAGCGCGCACTTCGATCCCGCCTCCGGCCAGGGCTTGCCCTTCGAACCCGAGGCGCTGGCCGACCCGCGGCGCCGCAGCCAAGGGCAGATCCTGCCCGGCAGGAGCGCGCAGTTCGATCGGCGCCGGGCTGCCGAGCAGCTTGGCCGTGGCCGCGTCCGGCTGGATCCAGACCGACAGGGGCCACCCGCCGAGGTCGCTGACGTCGCCGGCCAGCAGGCCCGGCGATTCGTCGATTTCGATCTCGAAAGCGGGGAACGGCTCGCTTGCGAAGGCGGCGAACTTGGCGTCCAGCTCCTTGCCGACCGCCAGGGAAGCCGAGGTGGTGGGCGTGTCGTCGTCCAGCTTGAACAGCGTGTTTTCCGTGTACGAGATCGTCACGGCGGCCGGATTGCCGAGCCCCGCCAGCACCGGGCCGGCGACCGCGGCGCCCTTCTCGATCTCCTGGATCAAGAGCTCGAAGGACCCCGGCCCGTTGATCGCGCTGACCACGCCTTCGAGCCGCACCAGGGTGTTGCCGCCGCCGATGCCGCCGACCTGGTCCTCGACTTCGATGCGCGTGGCGTTGACCTGGCCGTTGGCGAGGTTGCCGTGCACTTCGAGCAGGGTCTGCCCGGCCACCAGGAACTGGAAGAAGGCCGCGGCGCTGGCGAAGGGCAGGTCGTCGTCGCCGACCAGCACCGTGCCGCCGCTGACGGCCACGTCCACGTTGCCGAGCGGCACGATCAGGTCGTCGTCCACATAGGCCGCGACCACCAGGGTCTGGGCCGCCGCATCGAAGGACTGCACCACGCCCTTGAACTCGTCGATGGGGGACTCGGGGCTGTCGTCGTCGAAGCAGGCGCCGCTCGGGTTGAACACCAGCGAGCCGCTCGACACCAGGCCGCTCAGGGAATCGTCGATGTTGATGTCGGTGGCGAAGCGCACGTACCCGCCCTCCAGCACCTCGACCGGCGCCGGCAGGTCGGCCACCAGGGTGTTCGAGCCGCTGGTGATGGCCACGTCGTCGCCGGACAGGTCCTTGGCGCTGAGCGACGAGCCATCGAAGCGCAGCACCACCGCGCTGTACGTCCCGGCCGGGATCGGCGCCGAAGCCAGCCACAGGTTGACCCCTTGCAGCCCCAGGATCTCCAGCGTCACCGGCGCCTTCAGGTAGTTCCCCGTCTCCGCCCCCGCCGGCGTGCGCAGCCGCAGCTCCGTGACCCGCGCGCTGAACGACAGCAGCTCGTCGCTGGGCGCATCCGTGACCAAGAAGTCCGCCGACCCACTCGGCCCCCCCCCGCCCCCCCCACAGGCAGCCAAGAACCACAGGGGCACGGACACAGCGGTCAGCCAGCGATCCATCTTCATCGGGAGCAGGGGTGCAGCGGGGAATTCGTCGCCCCAGTCCTCACCGGCCGGGGCCGGAGCCCACCATGCAAGCTCCGTGCCACCCCAGGAAACCCCATCCCACCCCCTCCCGCACCCCCCCAGCGCCCCCCGTTCCAGACCTTGGACCCCTTCCAGTTCCTGGACCCGGCCTTGGCACTTTCGCCAAACAGCCCAGACATGACTCTCCGCCATCGGTCCGGGGCCGAACCGACCAGCGCTGGCACGTCGGCCGGGGCCCCGCTGCGCAGATCCGCCCCGATCCATCCCTCGACGACCCCTGGCGGAGCACCTGATCCATACTCTGAAACCACCTCTGAAACCGGCCGCCTGCCTGCGGCTGAGGCTCGCCCATGAAGAGACGACTTCCGTTGCTTGCAGTGGCCCTGGGCTTGGCTTTGCTGGGGTTTTGGTTCTTGGGCGGCAGCGGGTCGGGCGGGGCGGACCGGGTGGTTGGGGTGGGGGAGCCGGGGGCGCGCTCTCTGGAGGAGTTGCGGCCGGCTGGGCTGGGTGGGGCGGAGGAGGACTCGGCGGTGGGAGCGGAGCGGGAGGTGGCGTCGATCGTGGGGGCAGCGGACCTGCAGGAGGAGGCGCAGGCGGAGGAGCTGGGGGAAGAGGCTGGGGATGTGTGCCGGCTGACGGGGCGGTTGATCGATCCTTGGCAGCGGCCTTTGGGGGGCATGCAGGTGAAGATCTATTCGCACCGCGGTTGGCCGCGGGCGGTGAAGGGCAAGCCGTCGCCCAGTTCGTCGGAGTCGAGGGGCTTCGAGACGGTGACGGATGGGGAGGGGCGGTTTGGGTTCGAGTTCCCGCCGCCGCCGGTGGGGGCGACGCTCAGCACCGGCGGCGATCCGCTGATGAGCCGTTTGGTGTTGCAGTTCGCCGCGCGGCCGGCTGGGTTGCCGGCGACGAATACGACCCTGTATCTGCCGGTGCTGACCGCGGGGGAGCGGGATCTGGGCGATTGGGTGCTGGTGCCGGCCGGGGCGCTCGAAGGCCGCGTGACCGACCGGGAGGGCCGGCCGCTCGGGGGCGTGTCGGTTTCCAGCGCCGATGGAACGGGGGGCTCCCTGGGCCAGTCCTGCCAGAGCGCCGCGGACGGCAGTTTCGTGCTCGGGGGCCTGACCCACTCTCCCGTGTGGATCCGGGCCTGGGCCGATGGGCACCATCCGGTGCTCGAGGGGCCCTTCGAGAGCCTGCCGGGGCAGATCCGAGGGGGCATCGAGGT
>JBILNK010000051.1:0-25071 GCA_044375105.1 Planctomycetota bacterium | reverse complement strand
CACCGGAATGCCCCAGCAAGAGCCCAGAGAACACAGGCCCTGAGAACACAGGCCCAGAGAACACAGGCCCAGAGAACACAGGCCCAGAGAAGTGGTCGGGGCGAGAGGATTTGAACCTCCGACCTCTGCAACCCCATTGCAGCGCGCTAGCCAGGCTGCGCCACGCCCCGACCGGGGAGGCGAGGTTATAGGCGCCCGGCCCGGGGGGCGTCAAACCAAAGCGGGTTTCTTGGGGCGCGGCCCTGGGGATCCGGACCGATAATTGGGGTCGACTTCCGGCCGGCGCCGGTCTAGGTCCTCGCATGCCCCGCCTGCACCGCTCCCTGCGCGCCACCCGGGCCAACGCCCGCCGGCGCCATCGCACCTGGATGCTCTCCATGTGCCTGGCCAGCCTGGCCTGGGGCTGCTATTGGCTGGACCTGGTCCTGATGCGATTCCTGCCCGACCTGGTGCCGAGTTTCGCCCTGGTGAGCAGCCTGGCCTCGCTCTTCGCCCTGGCGGGCACCCTGGTGGCCCTGTTCACCCTGCGGGGCAATGCGCTCTGGGTGCTCCTGGCCGGGGTCCCCCTGCTGGCCAACCTGAGCCTGCTGATCTGGCCCTGGCTGATGGCGGAGCCGGGCGGGCCGGCCGGCTGAGTTCGCCCCCCCTGCGGGGAAGCCCCTGCGACGCCCCGGGTCCGGCGCTCCCACGCCCCCCTCGGGGCGCAGGTCTCAGGGCAGGGGCCGCGCTGCGAGCAGCATCCAGGCGCCGGTGGCCGTGGTGAGCAGCGTCAGACCGAGAACCACGAAAGCGGCCAGCCGGTGCCGCGATCGATGGTTCGGATCGCGCAGGGTCATGACGCCGGTCAGCAGCGGCAGCAGGTACAGCGCGGTGGTCAGCTTGGCCAGGCCGAGGTGCAGCGGGGTGATCCAGCCGGCGCTCTCGAGGTCGTAGTGGTCGCCCAGGAGCCGGGCGGCCCAGATCGAGCCGCCGAGCAGCGCCAGCGCGGTGCCCACGCAGGCGAAGTGCAGCCCGCGGCGGCGCTTGAGGCCCGTGATCACCGTGGCGATCAGCACGGCCACGGTGGCCAGCAAGAGGACGAAGAAACGGAACGTGGGATCCATGCGGGTGGGAACGGCCGGCAGGAGCGGGCATCATCGGCCCCGGCCAGGGCCGGGGGAACCGCGGGGTGGAAGGGAAGCCAACCGCGGGCCCTGGGCGGGTTCCGAGGCTGAGGTCGCGGAGCCTCGATTGCGGACGGCTCGGGGCTGCGCGGAAGTCCAACGGGGGCCGGGCGGAGCCGGCCCGGTCGGCGGTCGCAGGGCGCTCCAGCGGCCGGTCCCCGCGCGGTGCTTCAGTCCGTGCCCTTGCCGCGGCCGAGCCCCTGCATCTCGCTGGCCGGGCTGCGGCGCATCAGCTCGCCCACCGCCTGGCGCGGGTCCTTGCCCTCGAACAGCACCGCGTGGACCTGGCTGGCGATCGGCAGGGACACGGAGCGCGCTTCGGATTCCGGCCCGAACAGGGCCCGCGTCGTGCTGACGCCCTCCGCCACCATCAGCATCCCGGAGAGGATCTGCTCGAGCGTCTCGCCGCGCCCGATGCGCTCGCCGACCGAGCGATTGCGCGAGTGCTTCGAGCAGCAGGTGGTGACCAGGTCCCCAAAGCCGGCCAGGCCGAAGAAGGTCTCCGGCTGGCAGCCTTCGAAAGCGCCGTAGCGCGCCATTTCGACCATGCCGCGGGTCAGCAGGGCCGCCTTGGCGTTGTCGCCGAGCCCCAGGCCGTCGGAGATCCCGGCGGCGATCGCGATCACGTTCTTGAGCGCGCCCGCCAGCTCGACGCCCTTGGGATCGCTGGAGGAATAGACGCGGAAGGTCTCGCCCGACAGCAAGGTCTGGGCGCGCTCGGCGAAGGCCGCGTCGCGGCTCGCCACCACGACCGAGGCCGGCAGGCCGCGGGCCACCTCCTCGGCGTGGCTCGGCCCGGAGAGCACCGCCAAGGGGCGCTCGCCGAGGGTCTCCTCGAGGATCTGGCTGGGCCGCTTGAAGGTCTCGATCTCGAGCCCCTTGGTGGCGCTGATCAGCGGCACGCGGCCGTCGAGGGCGTCCTCGAAGCGGCGCGCCACGGAGCGCAGGTACTGGGTCGGCACGACCGACAGGGCCAGGTCGATGTCCCGGGCCGCCTCGAAGGGATCGGCCAGGAACCGCAGCGTGTCCGGCAGGCGCACGCCCGGCAGATAGCGACGGTTCTCGCGCTCGCGGCTCAGCTCCTCGGCGCGCTCGGGGAAGGCGCTCCACTGGCGCACGCGATGGCCGGCGCGGGAGAGCAACAGGGCCAGACAGGTGCCGAAGCCCCCGTCGCCGATCACCAGGACATCGAGTGCGGGTTCAGGCATGATTCATTCGTTGGCCGCGGCCGCCGCAGCGCGGCGCCGGCCCACCTTGGGCTCCTCGCCGCGCAGGATGCGGCCGATGTTGGCGCGGTGGCGCACCAGCACCAGCAGGAACAGCCCGGCGCAGCCCACGGCCACCTCGCTGCCGTAGCCGGCGCCCGCGCGGCGCAGCAGCGCCACGCCGACGAAGGCGGCGCACATCCCCAGGGAGGCCAAGCTGACCATCCGGCCGAGCCAGAGCAGCGCCAGCCAAACCAGCCCGCCGCCCACGAACACGGCCCAGTCGAGGCCCAGGATCGCGCCGCAGCCCGTGGCGACCGCCTTGCCCCCGCGGAAGCCCAGGTAGACCGGAAAAACGTGGCCGAGCACGGCCGCGGCGCCGGCCAGGACCGCCAGGGAGCTGGCCTGCTGCGGAGGCGCGCACAGGCCGGCCAGGGCGGCCGGCGCGAAGCCCTTGAGGCAATCGAGGGCGAAGGCCAGCAGGCCCAGGGGGCGCCCGAGCACGCGCATGGCGTTGGTCGCGCCGATGTTGCCGCTGCCGACCGTGCGCAGGTCGATGCCCTTGATCAGCCGCACCAGCAGGAAGCTGAACGGCACGGCCCCCAACAGGTAACTGCCGAGCAGGTAGACCCAGCCGACCCCATCGGGCGCGTGGAAGCCGAGCCAGGCAGCGGTCAGGGGCATGGCCAGAAGGTAGCCCGGCCCCCGCCCAGCGCCTAGCGGATCGGGGGCCGGCCCGCGCCCCGCGGACGCCCCCGCCCCGTCGCGGTCGGCCCGGGGGAACGGCAGGGGGTCCCGCTGGGCCTCCGGGGCAGCTGCGGGCCGGCGGGGCCGCGCGGCAGGAGCGCGGCATCTCGGCGCGGGCGATCGGCCGCATACTGCGCCGCGGATGAAGACCATCGGCATCGATACGGGCGGCACCTTCACCGACCTGATCGAGAGCGACGGCCAGGGCGGCGAGCGCGCCCTCAAGCTGCCGTCGACGCCTGCGGACCCCGGGGCGGCGGTGCGGGCCGGCCTGGCCGAGCTCGACCGCTCGGGAACGGCCGGCGCCGAGGTGGTGCACGGCACGACCGTGGCGCTGAACGCCCTGCTGACCGGGCGCATCGCGCGCACGGCGCTGATCGTCGAGCGCGGGTTCCTCGATCTGATCGAGATCGGGCGCCAGGATCGCCCGGACCTGTACGCCCTCGAGCCGCGCTTGCCCCCGCCCCTGGCCCCGCGGGAGCTGCGTTTCGAAGCGGGCCAGCGGTCGCCCTACCAGCCCGGCCGGAGCAGCGACCTGGGGCCCGGACCCGACCCGGCCGAGCTCGAACAGCTCGCGCAGCGGCTGTGCGCGGCGGGCGTCGAGAGCGCGGCCATCTGCTGTTTGCACAGCTATGCCGCGCCCGAGCTCGAGCGGCGCATCGCGCGGGCCTTGGCGCGGCCCGGGCTGGCGCTGACCTGCTCGGCGGACCTGTGCCGCGAGCCGCGCGAGTACGAGCGCTTCTCGACCGCGCTGGTCAACGCCGCGGTGGCGCCCCTGATGGGGCGCTACCTGTCCGGCTTGGCGGCCCACCTAGCGGGCCGGCGGCTGTGGCTCCTGCAGCAAAGCGGCGGGCGCTTGTCGGCGGAGAGCGCGGCCCGCGAGCCGGTGCGCGTGCTGCTTTCCGGGCCGGCCGGCGGCGCGATCGGGGCCCGCGCCGTGGCCGCGGACCTGGGCCTGCCCGCTGCCCTGTCCTTCGATCTGGGCGGCACCAGCACCGACGTGGCCTTCCAAGAACTCGGCTGCGAGGCGGAGCTCGGTGGGCGCGGGGTGCGGGCGGCGGTCGAGCACCCGCGCGTGGCCGGCCAACCGATCGCCGTGCCGAGCCTGGACATCCACACGATCGGCTGCGGCGGCGGCAGCCTGGCGCGGGTCGATGCGGGCGGCGTGCTGTGCGTGGGCCCCGAGAGCGCCGGCGCCGACCCCGGTCCGGTGGCCTACGGCCGCGGTGAAGTGCCGACCCTGACCGACGCGCACGCCCTGCTCGGGCACATCGGCGAGGGGGGCTTCTTGGCCGGTGGTGTCGGCCTCGACCTGGGGCGCGTTCAGGCGGCCTTCGAGCGCCTGGGCGGCGCCCTGGGCCAGCCGAGCCTGGCCACGGCCGAAGCGGTCATCCGCGCCGCCCGCGCGGCCATGGCCCGGGCCCTCAAGGTCATGTCCCTGGAGCGCGGGCACGACCCGCGGCGCCTGGCGCTGATCGCCTTCGGGGGCGGCGGCGGCCTGCACGCCGCGCCGCTGCTCGACGAGCTCGGCGCGCCCCTGGCCGTGGTCCCGCGCTGGCCCGGCGCGCTCTCCGCCTGGGGATTGACGCGCACCGCGGCCGAGCGCTCCTGTGCGGAGGCGCTGTTCGAGCCGCTGGCGCGCTGGGACGGCGCACGCCGCGCCGTCCGCTTCGAAAGCCTGCGCGCCGAGGCCGAAGCGGCCCTCTGGACCGAGCTGGGCGGCCGCGCCGCAGGCCGGCTGCGCGAGCGGCGGGCCCTGGCGCTGCGCTATGCGGGCCAAAGCTACGAGCTGCGCGTCCCCGAGGGCCCCAACCCGCGTGCGGAGTTCGAAGCCGCCCACGAGCGCCTCTACGGCTACCGACTGGAGGGCGCCGAGATCGAGTTGTGCGGACTCGACCTGGAGCTGGGCCTCGAACTGCCCGCGCGCCCGCGGCTCGAGCAGCCCGCGGCGCGAGCCGCCCCGGACAGCGCGCGGCTCGGCGAGGCGCGGGCCTATTCGGACGGCGCCTGGCGCCAGGTTCCACGCTGGCGGCGCGAGGCCCTGCCTCCGGGCGCCCTGCTGTCGGGGCCGGCGCGCATCGAGGAGTACACGGCGACCACCTGGCTGCCGGCGGGCTTCCGCGCGCGGGTCGCTGCCGGCGGGCACCTGTGCATCGAGCGGGAGAGCTGAGCCGCAGGCCGGTCGAGCGGCGCAGGGCGCCCGGGCCGCGAGGCCCGACCGGCGGCCCCGCCCGCCCCGGCCTACGGGGCTCCCGCAGGGACCGGCCCGTGGGCTCTGGGCCAGCGCCAGGCCGCCTCGTCCCGCCGCCGAGGGCCTCCCGATGGCGGGCCCGGGAGGCGCCCGCAAAGGGCTCCCGTTCACGGCAGTTTTGGTGGGCGGAGCCCCGCTGGCGCCGTTGCAATGCCCTGTGTTGGCCCTAGGATCTGCCGCCCGCTCCCACCGGCGTCCCCGGCCCGGGATCGAGGCCCCCCAGACCCTCCCCGGGCCCCTGGGCGCGCGGCGCATCGGCCGCACCTCTCCGACCGCTCCCACCAACGCCCCCACCGCGCGCCGAGCCCCGCTCGCGCCCACCCCGCACCCCGCCATGACCTACGTCATCGCCGAACCCTGCATCGGCACCAAGGACACCGCCTGCGTGGAGGTCTGCCCGGTCGACTGCATCCATCCGACCAAGAAGGAAGCGGACTTCGGCACCCACAAGATGCTCTACATCAACCCCGATGAGTGCATCGACTGCGGCGCCTGCGCGCCGGAGTGCCCCGTGGAGGCGATCTTCGACGAGAACGAGCTGCCCGAGAAGTGGGCCGAGTACAAGCAGATCAACGCCGACTGGTACCAGAAGAACCGCTGAGCGCTTGATCCGGGTTGCGGCTCGGGCGTCGCCCGAGCCGCGGAAACCGGTCCGTGCGCTCGAGGCCGCCCCGGCGACCTGCCAGCCACGCGCATCGCAGCGCGCCGAGCTTGGATGCGGGCGAGCGGCCAGGACACCGGCTCCATGGAGACGGGGGGCACGGGGGGAGCGGGGCGGCCAGCCGCCGCTCCCGTAGACGCAGGGATATCGCCGGCGGGCGTTCGCGCCGGGACGCACCGCGAAGGCTCTCGCGCAGGAGAGCGGACCGGCAGGGCGGGCCGCCGCGCAGCGAGCCGCAGGCGGCTGAGCGGCGGAAAGGATCGTCGTCTCGGGCCGGACCCCCGCCGCGGCTTGCATGGGTCCGCATGCCTTTGGACCGCCATCGAAAGCGCCGCGAGCATGTCGACCCAGCCAGCCCCCTCCCCGATGTTCCCCCGGGCCCTGCTCGCAGGCCTGCTCCTGCTCGCGCAGGCCTGCGCGAGCCATGCGCAGTCGCCGCGCGCGGCCCAGGGCCCCACGGCGGCCCCGCCGGAACCGGACCGCCGCGCCGCGGCCGCCGAACAGCTCGAGCGCGTGGCCCTGCTGGGCGCCAGCGTCAGCGACGGGTTCGGGCTGGCGCTCGAGCTGTCCGGCGAGCAGCGGTCCCTGGCGGATTTCCTAGCGGCGGCGGAGCGCAGCGCGGACCCCAGCGCGCGCCAGCGGCTCGACCTGGCGGACCATCTCCTGTTCCTGCAGGCCGAGCCGGCGGCGCGCGCTCAGATCGAAGCTGCGGCCCGGTTCCAGCCGACCCTGGTGCTGGCGCCTGACCTCTTGTTCTGGTTCGTGTACGGCGATCGCCGGGAGGATCAGCGGCTGGCCGCTCTCGAGCGCGGCTTGGCCCTGATCGACGGCCTGCGGGCGCGGATCTCGGCGCCCTTGGTGCTGGGCGATCTGCCGGACATGTCCGGCGCGAGCGAGCTGATGCTGCCGAAAAAACTGCGTCCGAACGCCGCCACGCTGGAGGCCGCCAACCGACGCGCGGCGGCCTGGGCCCGCGAGCGCGATGACGTGGCAGTGGTGCCCTTGGCGGACCTGGCCTTGGCGCTCGACAACGACGGCGCCCTGTCGGGGCCGGGCTGGTCCTTCGAGCCCGGGGAGTCCGACGAACTCCTGCAAGCGGACGAGCTGCACCCGACCGTGCTGGGCACCGCACTGCTGCTGAGCCTGTGCTTCGAGGCCCTGGCCGAGCGCCAAGCGCGGCTGTCCCGACGCCCCGCTGCGGGCGCGGGATCCGGGGACGACGCAAGCCGGGAGGGCGAGCTCGCCGCCGAACGAGCCGCCTGGCGCGCCGCCTATTCGAGCCTGCTCGAACTCGACCCGCAGCGGCTGGCGGAACGCGTGCGCAGCGCAGCCCGAGCGGCGCTCCCGGCGGCCCCGCGCTGACCTACGGCAGCCTCGGTTGCCGATCGCCGAGCGGCCGACCAGGGGCGCGCCGGAGGAATGCACCAGGAAGCATGGCGCCCCCCCGACACCCCGGCCCTGAACTCGATCGATCCGCTGGCCCGCCGCTGCGTTGCATCCCCAAGGCCGCCCGCTCGACCGCTAAGGTGGTCCGGCGCCGCCTCCCCCGCCCATGCCCTTGCCCCCCCCCGATCCGAGCGCCCGCGAACTGCGGCGGCTGCGCCGCGGCCGCGTCCGTCGGCGGGCCCGGGTCTCCGCCCTGCTGCTCTCCCTGGGGCTGCATGGCGCCGCCATCGCAGCCGCCGTGCTGCCGGGCCAACCTCCCGAGCGGCCAGCCGGTCGGGGACCCGAGCGCTACCGCTTGGCCCTGGGCGAACAGAGCAGCGCTTCCCTGGCCAGCCTGGAAGCGGCGCCCCCCCGGCCCGAACTGCTCGAATTCGAGCCGCCGCAGGCCGAGCCCGCCCCCTCCGAGGAGCCTCCGCCACCGGAGCCCGAGGCGGCTGAGGCCGATTGGTTGCCGAGCCCCCTGGGCCAGCAGCCGCCCTTGGACCTCGCCCGGCACGGTCGCCCGGAGCGCGCGGACAAGGCACCGCGGACCGGCGAGCAGGCCGACCCGGCCCCGGCGGATGGAGCCGCTTCCGGCGCTCCGGTCGCCGACGCCGCCGAGACGCCGCAGCAGGCGGAGCCAGCGGAGCCGGCCACCCCGGCCCCGACGGAGGGCGCGCCCGCTGCGCCTTCGAGCAGCGCGGGCGGCGGCGCCGGGCAGCCGGTGCTGCTCGAGGCCCCCGAGCCCGTCTATCCGGCCCGCGCGATCCAGCTGCGCCGCCAGGGCGCCGTGCTCGTCGCCGTCCGGATCGCTGCCGATGGCCGCGTGGAAAGCGCCGAAGTGCTCGAATCCTCCAGCTTCGATCTGCTCGATCGGGCCGCCCTGGAAGCGATCCAGCGCTGGCGCTTCGTGCCCGGCTCCGGCACGCACTTCGAGCACCGCTTCCGCTTCGAGCTCGAGCGCAGCGGCCAGCGCTGACGGTCCAAGAAAACGAACGGACTCGGGCTGCGCCCAAGCCGTCGAACCAGCCCGTCAGAACCAGCCGGTCAGAACCAGAATTCCATGGCCAGCAGCACGCCGAAGCCGGGCGCGTCGATGCCGCTGCCGTGGATCCGGTACTGGTGGTCGAGCAGGTTCTCGAAGACCAGCCGCCAACGCCCCAGATCCTGACGCCGGCCCAGGCGGCCCTCGAAGCCGAAGTCGAAGACGGCGAAGCCGGGGGTGCCGTTGGGGTCGATGCGCTGGTCGGTGATGTCGCCGGGGTTCAAGTCGTCCTGTTCGAGGGCCCAGCGCATCGCCAGGCGCAGGGTGTCGGCCGGCGCGACCAGCATCTCGGCGGCGGGCGAGTACTCGAGGCCGAGCGTGCCCTGCAGCGGCGGGATGCGCCGGAACGGCACGTCGTAAAAGGGCTGCTCGCCGGTGCCGGGATCGATCGTGTCGTCGTACTGGCGGCCTTCGGTCCAGGCCATGACCAGGTCCGTGGTCCAGGGCGAACGCGGGCCGAAGCGCTGTTCGAACTGGGCCTCGATGCCATGGATCGTGGCGTGGCCCTGGTTGACGCGCAGGAAGGCGTCTTCGCCCAGGAGGGCTGTGGCCGTGGGATCGAAGACCCGCCCGATCACGTCGCTGAGGCCCGTGTAGAAGTAGCCCACGCCGGCCTTGGTCTCTGCGTTCTGGTATTCGACGCCGACCTCGCCGGTCAGGGAGGTTTCGGGCTCGAGGTCCGGGTTGGGCAGCTCGATGCCGCCGAAGAAGTTGGCGTTGCGCGCCAGGTCGGCCAGGTTGGGGGCCCGGAAGCCCTGGGCCACCGAGGAGGTCAAGCGCCAGTTCTGGTCGATGTCGGTGCCGGCCGCGAGGCTGGCGGTGAGCGCATCGAAACTGCCCGAGCCGCCCACGTCGTTGGGTAGGGCCGACACCGGAGGATCGAAGGGCGAGAAGGAGAAGTCGGCGTAGGTGTAGCGCACCCCCGCGGTCAGATCGACCGTTTCGAAGGCGAAGATCTCGTCCTGCAGGAACGCGCCATAGGTGGCGAACTCGGAGTCGGGCGCGAAGGCCCCGGCCTGCTCGGTGACCGCGCTGGTGGTCAGGTTGGTGTCGAAGCGCGAGCTCTCGACCTGGTCCTGGTCGAGGTCCACGCCGAAGGTCAGGCGATGCGTGTCGGCCACCAGCACCTGCCAGTCGAGCCCCAGACCCAGGGTGCGCACCTGATCGTCTTCGACCCGCAGGACGTTGGCGCTGGTGGCGCCGATGCGATCGCGCTGTTCGTTGCTGCCGCGGTAGGAGGCGCGGGCCTGGAAACGGTCGAAGGTGTCGCCCGCCCGGTCGTCCGAGTAGGACAAGAGGTGGCTCCAGTATTGCTGGACGGCGAAGTTGTTGAGCAGGTCGGCGGGCGGCGTGGGCGGGCCGCCGATGGCGGTCGGGAAGCCTTCCACCAGACGGTCCGTGCGCGGCACGTCGTTGTCGCGATGCAGGCGCGCGGCGTAGCGCAGCACCGAACCGGGCTCGAACTCGAGGTCCGCGGATACGAAGCCCGCGCCGCCGTCGTAGCCGGTCTGGTCCGCGACTTCATCGCCGCCGATGGCCAGGTCGTCGAAGTGCCTTCCGGTCACCCCGGCGTACCATCCCAGCTTGCGACCGGCCGACAGCCGCTCGACCCCGGAGAGCCCGCCATGCAGGTAACCGCCGGAGGTCTGGCTGCGGAACTGGGTCGAGAGCTCGGCGGCCACGGGCGCTTCGGAGGGCCGGCCATCGGGTCCCCCGCTGGCGCGGCGCTTGGTCCAGATCAGGATCACGCCGCCCAGGGCGTCGGAGCCGTACAGCACCGAGTTGGGCCCCTTCAGCACCTCGACGCGCTCGACGATCGCCGGGTCGATCGTGTTGAGGTATTGGTTGGGACCGATGCGCAGGGAGGAGTCGTTGAGGCGCACCCCGTCGACGACCACCAGGATCTGGTTGCCGATCAAGCCGCGCAGGATCGGCGCGCCACCGCCCAGGTTGGTCTCCTGGACGAAGATGCCCGCGGCCTTGCCGATCATGCGCGGCAGGTTGTGTTCGCCGGTGGCGTACAGCTCCTCGGCGCTGAAGACCTGCGCTTGAAGGCCCGACTGCGTCGCCAGGCGGCCGGCGCGCGGGGCGGTCACGATCGATTCCGAGGTCGGCGCCTCGCCGGAGGAGGCCTCGCTGCCCGCGCGGCTGCCCCCCGATTGAGCCGAGCCCGCGGCCTGCGCTTCGCCCGGCTTGGGCGGCTCCTTGGGCGCGGCCGGCGTCTGGCCCTGGAGGCGGGCTTCGGCGGGCAGGCACAGCAGCAGGGCCGCGGATGCGGAGCTGGCCCGCAGGAGGCGCAGCGCCCGGGCGCGCGGGCCTTGGCGAGAGACGGAGACGAGCAGAACCTTGGGCGTGAAGGGCGGAAGCGACGGCATCGGGGGCTCGGGGGGTTTGGGTGCGCTGTCAACGCGCCGCCCTCCGCACGGTTCAGGCCGCGGATCGCGCTGCCCGCCCATCGCCCCGGCGCGGTCCGCGTCGCCACCGGACGGTGCGCTCAGGATCTGGTGCCGGCGCTCGAACACCGCGGTCCAACCCGGGGAGGAGCGCCGGCTGTGATCCCAAGGTTCCTCTGCTCTCGCACCCGAGATCGCCGAGCGGCGCGCGCGGTCGGAGCGCGCGATCGGTCCGCCCCCCCAGAGCCCGCGCGGCTGGCCGACGGCCTGCTGGCCCGAGGAGGCGCACCAGCGGGTCGGCCTCGGCGCGGAGGGCGCGCCTAGACTCGTCGCCGAGCCGGCGCCGCGGGATCCGTGCGCTCCTAGGGTCGGTCGATCGCCGCCTGGCCCCAGAACGAACAAGCCCGTTGAACCGCCTGCTCTTCAAGGACCGGCGCCGCAGGGGAGCGGAAACCGGATCGCAGGCCCGATCGCGATTGCGATCGCAACACCTCCCTGCCCACACCCCGGGGCGAGAAGTGGAGCGGCTGATGGGACTTGAACCCACGACCCCAACCTTGGCAAGGTTGTGCTCTACCACTGAGCTACAGCCGCTTGAGTGGGGCGAGAAGTTAGCAGGCGCGGCGCTCGAAGCAAGGGGGCAAGGGCGCCCCGAGCGGTTTTTTTTCGAAGCCACCGCTCCCGGAGCCCCTGCGCAATGCCTCGGAGGGGGGCCTCTGCCACTCCGAGTGCCGAGGGCTCGGGCCTGGATCGAGTCCGAGGCCCCCTTGAACCGGCGGGAGGGTGGAGCGGGCCTTGATCCGGGGCCCACCGCCGGGCCTGGACAGCCCCGGACAGCCGGGGGGCGCAGCGGCAGCGGTCCGGCTGGCCCCGGCCCGATGCCCGAAGACCCGGCCGCAGCCGGCCCGAGGGCCCGCGGGCCGCCGCCCTTTGCGCGGGGCGCGGCCTCAGGTCAGAGGCCGGCCCAGCCGCGCCTCTTCGTCCAGGGCGCCCGCGGGATCGATGACCTCGAGCACCCGGGCACGCAGCCGGCGCTCGACCGTGCGCAGGGCCGGCTGGCCTCCGCCCTCGAGCGCGATCCGGCCGCCCGCCACGCTGCCATGGCCGCCGAACGACCCCTGCCCGCCCAGCAGCCGGTCGAGCAGCGGGTAGGCCTCCAGCTGGGCCAGACGGGTGCGCAACGACACGTAGTACTGGCCCTCGTAGGCCCCCCCGACCAGCGTCCAGTGCACGCCTTCGAGCCGCAGGAAGAAGTCCGCCATCTCGGCCACCGACTCCGGATTGACCACCTGCCCGAGCAGGGCCACCACGGCGCGACCCTGCCGCCGCGCCAGGCGCAGGGAGCGCTGCAGCTCCTTGAAGTACTCCTGGGGCAAGCGCGGGCGCTGGATGCGCGCCAGCATCGGCCGATCGGCTTGCCGGAAGAGCTCGAAATAGGCCTGTTCGTCGAGGGCGGAGACGTTTTGGCTGAGGTCGCCCGTGTCGTAGCGCACGCCGCAGAACAGCGCCGTGGCCATGCGCGCATCGAGTTCGACCCCGAGCCCGTGCAGATACTCCCAGACCATCGCCGAGGTCGAACCGACGCCGTCGCGCACGTCGCGGTGGCGCACCCCCATGGCGGCGCAGCGATCCTCGCTGCCGCGGTGGTGGTCGATCACCGCCAGCAGGGGCAGGCCGGTCGGGATCTGGGTGTGGCCGAAGCCGGGCTGGGAATCGACCAGCAAGCCACCGGCGAAGCGGGCCGCATCGACGTTGCCGAGCTCGTCGAAGAACAGGCCCAGCTCGCGCACCATGGCCAGGTTCTCGGCGCGGAAGATGCGGCCGCTGGTGGCCACGCGGAAATCCGCCTCCAGCAACTGCCGCAAGCCCCCGGCCAGTCCCACGCAGGCCCCCAGGGCGTCGGGGTCGGGCCCCTTGTGGGTCAGCACCAGGAAGGCCCGGCGGCCGGTCCGCTGGGCGGCCTCCTCCAGCACCTGCAGGAGCGCCTCGCCCCGTTCGGCGCCCGGAGTCTTGCTGAGGGGCATCGGCCCCGGCCGAAATCGGCGCAGCGGTTGATTCATCGTCGACGCCGGCGGCCCGGCGGCTTGCGGGGATGGTAGCGGCGACCGCCCGGCCCGCGTCGGTCGACCCGGTCCCGGGGGCCCGCTGCGGAGAGCGGGGCCGGGCAGGGCACGGCGCTGGTGCGTCCGCGTCGGGTCGAGCCCCCGGGCGCCCCGGAGCGAACCGGGGGGCTCGCCGGACGGCTATATCGACAGACATTCCTAAGTTTGGACACGGTCGTACAGCTCCCCGCCCGGGGACGCCTGCGATCCCGAGCAGCGCGCTTTGGTCCCGGCCCACGCGCCTGCGCCCGCGGAGGCTCCTTTGCCGACCCGCCGCTCGCCTTGGGCCCCGTGCCCCCCCCGGAGGCTGCGGTCTTCGAAGCACCACGGGCTCAGCCCCCTGGCCGCGCTCAGACCCACCGCGCCGGCCGAGTCCGACCGGCGGCCCCGCGATCAGATGCCGGCCGCGAGCAAGAACTTGACCGAGGCCAGGATCTCCGCGCGCCCGTGGCGGTGGTGCAGCTCGAGCACGCGCTCGGCGTGGGCCGGCAGGTACTCCTTGATCAGCTTGAAGTCGACCTCGCCGAGGCCGAGCGGCATGGCCGTCTCGTGGGCCGCGGCGTCCTGCAGGTGGATGCCGACCATGCGAGCGCCGTAGCGCTCGAGCCAGGCGGCTTGCTTGGGCAGCCCCTGGCGCTCGCGCAGGTGGATCCGCCCCACATCGTGCCAGTAGCCCAGGTTCTTGCCCTTCAGCGCATCGAGGACCCAGCCCATCGCGTTGAATCCGAGCAGGTCGTCGATGTAGCGGCCGGGCTCGATCGAGAACTGCAGGTGCGGGAACTCCCCCATCAATTCGTGCAAAGAACGGCACAATTGCTCGAGCTGGTGCTGGCCGTGATTTTGCACCCGTTCCACGAATTGCCCGACCTTTTCGCGCAGATCGGCGCTGACGCCGTTGAGCAGCGCCTCGGCTTCCAGCGCGCGCGCCTCGGCGGTCAGGACCGGGTCCTCGACCTGGCTGCCGCGCACCACCAGCCGCCGGCAGCCCCAGGTGCTCGAGAGGCGCGCGTGGCGCCGCACCGCGCTGATCGCGCGCTGGCGACCGTCTTCGTCCAAGCTCGCCAAGCGCAGGGCCGGCTGGTCGCGGCTGATCGAGTCGCGGCAGCCGGCCACCAAAGAAACCAGCTCGGTGCCGGTTTCGCTGCGCGCTTCGTCCAGCCCGTCCATGCTGGGCGGCGAATCGGACAGGCCGAGCTCGAGCTTGCGGAACCCCATGCCCACGGCAGCGAACACCTGATCCTGGATGCTCGCCAGACGAGCACCAAAGCAGAACGTCGACAGCGCGTAGTCGTTGGGGATGCCGGGGGCGGTCACGGTGTCGTGCTGGGCGGCCAGGGACCAGGCTGTAGCCTTGGGCGCCATAGGCGCCCAGCTCGCAGCGCGGCGAGGGCCGAGCGTCTCGATTCTCGACCTCGGCAGGGCTCGGACTCAAGCGCCGGCCGGCTTCCGGAGAGGCCTTGGCCCAGGCGATGCGGCCGCCTGCGAGGACTGGGAGGGCGGCTGAGCGGCGAGTTCCGCGCTCCAAAGCATCCCGGATCGCCGCCGCGCCCCATCCCGGCCGGCTCGGCGGAGCTGCCGAGCCCCCCCGGCCGTGCGGCACGAGCCCCGCCGAAGTTTGGGGGGCTTTCGGCGTCGCGCGGGCGCTGGCCGCCCACAGCTTCACCTCGGAAGCTGGCCAGGCCCGCTCGGGCCCGCCCCGGCGCGGCTTTGCTGGGGCGCCAGAGATGTCCAGGCTGTGGCCGCAGCGCCCATCGCAGGCCCGCCGCCCTGCCCCGTGGAAGCGGGCCCCAGCGCCGTGGAGCGGCCCGAGCGCGGGAACTCGCTCGTTCCCGATCAGACGCGGATCTCGGCCGGCGGCGGGGCGAGGTGCTGGGCGCGCGCCAGGACCGGCTCGACCTCCTCGGCCAGGAACTCCTCCACCTGCTGCGGCGCGCGGCCGACGAAGCGCTGGGGCTCGAGCAGGCGGTCCAGATTGCCTGCGATCGGCCCGAAAGCCGGGTCGTTGGCCAGCCGCTCCGCCAGCGGGTTCGGCTCGCCGCGGTGGATCGCTTCGGAGGCGGCTCGGGCATGCAGGCGCAGGGCTTCGTGGGCGTCCTGGCGATCGGCCCCGGCTTCCACAGCGGCCATCAGCAAGGCTTCGGATGCCAGGAAGGGCAGTTCCTCGCGCAGGTTGCGCTCCACCACGGCGCGGTGCACCACCAGCCCGCCGGCGACGTTCTGGTAGAGCTGCAGCAGCGCATCGCTGGCCAGGAACATCTCGGAGATCACGATGCGCCGGTTGGCCGAGTCGTCGAGCGTGCGCTCGAACCATTGCTGTGCGGCGGTCTGAGCCAGGTTATCGAGGCTCGACATCACGAAGCGAGCCAAGGCGCAGATGCGCTCGCTGCGCATGGGGTTGCGCTTCCAGGGCATGGCCGAGGAGCCGATCTGATGCTTTTCGAAGGGCTCCTCGAGCTCGCGGCGACCCGAGGACAAGCGCAGATCGACAGCGAATTTGTGCGCGGATTGGGCCAGGGACGACAGCGCTTGGCCGACGCGGAAATCGAGCTGCCGCGGGTAGGTTTGCCCCGTGACGGCGAAGCTCTTCTCGAAGCCGAAGGCGGCCGTCACCCGGCGGTCGAGCTCGCGCACCTTGGCGTGGTCGCCATGGAACAGCTCGAGGAACGAGGCCTGGGTGCCCGTGGTGCCCTTGACGCCGCGGAAGCGGATCATGTGGCGCGCGTGCGAGAGATCCTCGAGATCGTGCAAGAGGTCCTGGATCCACAGGCAGGCGCGCTTGCCGACCGTGGTGGCCTGGGCGGGCTGGTAGTGGGTCAGGCCCAGGGTCGGCACGTGGCGGTGCTCGCGGGCGAAGGCCGCCAAGCGGCGCAGGATTTCGACTGCCTGGCGCTCGAGCAGGTCCAGGCCGGCGCGCAGGATCAGCAGATCCGCGTTGTCGGTGACGTAGCAGGAGGTGGCCCCGAGATGCAGGATGCCGCGCGCCTCGGGGGCCTGCTCGCCCCAGGCGTGCACGTGGGCCATCACGTCGTGGCGCAGCTCGGCCTCGAGCGCCCGGGCGCGCGCGAAGGGCACCGCGGCCTGGGTGCGCTCGAGGGCCTCGATCTGCTCGGCGCGGATCGGCAGCCCCAGCTCGCGCTGGGCCTTGGCCAGGGCGATCCACAAGTCGCGCCACAGCCCGATGCGGTGGGCCTCCGAGAACAGCCGGCGCATGGCCTGGCTGGCGTAGCGGGTCGACAGGGGCGAGAGGTACGACTCTTCCGGAGCCGGCCCGGGGCCGGCCCCGCCGGCGGCGGTGGCGCTCATGGGCCGGAGCCTAAGCGATCGGCAGGGGCGGGCCGTAGGTGGCGAACAGGGCCGCCAGGGCCACCAGCGCCAGGGCGGCCGCGAAGCGCTGGGCGGAGCGCGCCTCCCTGGGGTTCTCGAGGCCGGAGATGGCCGCCAGAGCCAGCAGCGCGCCGCACAGGTCCGTGGCCAGATCGGACCAGCTGCCGCTGCGCCCGGGGCTGGCCAGCTGGTGCCACTCGTCCAGCAGCCCGTAGGCCAGTCCGAAGGCCACCAGGGCCAGGGCCCGCGGGGCGGTCAGCCGTGGCCAGGGGAATGGCGCGCTGCGGCGCGGCAGGGCGAAGGCCAGCAGGCCCACCAGAACGGCGTACAGGGGGCCGTGGGCCAGGTTGTTGAGCAGCCGCCCGAAGGGCAGGCGCGCACCCAGGGAGATCGGGCCGGAAGAGAACCGCCAGATCAGCGCCGCCCAGGCCAGGGCCAGGAGCAGGGCCAGGGGCCGCGGCAGGGCCCCGAGCAGCGCGTACCAGGGGCGCCGCGGTGCGGCCCCGTGGTCGGCCGCAATGTCGGCCGCAACCGGCGGCGGCCGGAGGTCCGCAGGCGTCATGACCAGCGTTTTCTGGCCAGCAAACGCAGGCCGCGGCCATCCGCCGAGGGGCTGGCCTGCAGATCGTCGACCAGCGAGCGCAGCAGCAGCAGGCCTCGGCCGCGCTCCTGGTCGGGATCGAGCTCATCGAGCGCCGGCTCGAGGGGCTCGGCCAGGGCCGCGTTGAGCCGCACGGCGTCCCCGCCGCCCTGATCGATCACCTCGAGCTCCCAGCCCGTCGGTCCGAACGACACGCCGAGCTGCATCCACAGGAGTTCGCTGCTCGGCTGGGCATGGTCCACGCAGTTGGAGAGCAGCTCGGAGGCGATCAGCGAGAGCTCCTCCACGCGGCGCGGCTCGTAGCCCTGGCGCTCGGCCAGGCGCTCGACGACCCGGCGGCCGAGGCGCGTGAAGCGGTGGGTGGCGGGCAACCGCAGCTCGATGCGCGGCGGGCCGGCGGGCGCGGCCTCGACGCTCATGCCGGGGCTCCGGGGCTGCGGGCCGGAGGCTCGAGCTCGAGGGACAGGTCGAGCGCGCCGGCGGAGTGGGTCAGGGCCCCCACGGAGATGCGATCGACGCCGCAGGCCGCGAATTGGGGCACGTTTTCGAGGCGGATGCCGCCGGAGGCCTCGAGCAGCACCGCGCGGCCCAACCGGCGGGCGCGGGCCTTGAGCTCGGCGCACACCGGGCCCAGCGCGGCGGCCGAGAAGTTGTCGAGCAGCAGCACATCGGCGCCCGCCTCGAGCGCCGCGCTGGCTTGCTCGAGATCCCGCGCCTCGGCGGTCAAGCGCACCTCGGGGCCGTGGGCGATGCGCGCGAGGTGAACCAGCCGAGCGAGCCGCGCCGGCGGACCCTCGCCCGGATCGGCCGAAAAATCGGCGTGGTTGTCCTTGAGCATGACCTCGTCGTAGAGGCCCATGCGGTGGTTGACGCCGCCGCCGGCGCGCACGGCGGCCTTTTGGAGCTGGCGCCAGCCAGGGTTGGTCTTGCGCGTGTCCAGCAGCGCGCAACGCCCGGAGGCCGCGGCCACGAAGCGCGCCGTCAGGCTGGCGGTGCCGGACAGGCGCTGCAGGAAATTGAGCGCGCTGCGCTCGCCGACCAGCAGCGCCCGGGCGCTCCCGGACAGGCGCGCCACGTCCTGGCCGGGCTCGAGCGCCTGCCCGTCCGCGCACAGGGGCTCGAGCACGAAGGTCCGGTCGAGCAGCTCGAAAACCCGCGCGAAGACCGACAGCCCGAAGAGCACGCCGCGCTCCTTGGCCAGCAGACGCCCCTGACCGCGGGCATCGGCGGGGATCACGGCGGCGGTCAGGTCCCGGCCGATCCAGCCGGCCAAAGCGCCGCGCTCGAGGCCCGCGCCCGGCGGCAGGGGCAGCTCGGCGACGGCGCCCTCCGGGTCGGGGAACAGGTCCTCCGCCAATGCCGCGGCGCAGAGTCGATCCACAGCGCTGGCGGAGGGCTGCTGCATGCGCGGCGTCGGAACGGTCATCGCGGCCAGGATAGCCGCTGCCACCGGGGCGCAGCGGGTCCCGCGCCGCGCTCGTGCGATCTCGCTGGTCGCTCGCCCAGCCCCTCCAGCCCCCGGAGCGCCTCGGCCAAGCGTGCGATCGTCGCCGGTCCAAGCCCGGTCGCCGACTCCAGCGCGCGCCAGTCGATGCGGCCGCCGGCGGCCCGCCGCGCCAGTTCGATTTCGGCGGCGCGCGCGTGGCCGATGCCGGGCAGAGCACGCCACTCCCTGGCACACAGCGCGGCGCCGGGATCGCGGCGCAGGCGCTCCAAGGGACCTGGGGCGGGACCGAGGTCCTCGGCGGCCAGCCGCCGGGCGAGCAACTCCGGGAACTCCCCGGGCCCGGCCGCCGAGCCGCCCAGGCCCCGCTCGGGCGCGAGCCAAGCCGCCGCGAGAAACAGCAGCCAGCCCCAGACGACGGCCCGCAGGAGCCCCGCCCCAGGCGCCGGCGGGGTCGCTGCGTTCCCCGGGCCCGGCCCGGGCGCCGGCGCTTTGGCCCGGGGCGGCCCAGCTCCGACGGCCAGGCCCGGCGGCACGGCCGGCTCCGGCCCCGGGAGCCCCCCGGGCTCGGCCGTTCCGGGCCCGGCGCGGCCAACCCCGCCGCCGTCCGGGCCCAGCGCCCGACCGCGCCGGTCCCCGGGACCCATCGGGAGCCCGCGGAGCCGCGGGTCTGGGCAGAGGGGCTCGGGGGCCCCCTTGGAGCCAGCCGGTCCGCCCGCGCCCGGCCGGCCATCGGACCCGCTGGGGTCGGGCTCCAGCGCGCTGGGGCCAGGGAGGTGCGGGGGTCTCATCGCACCCCCATAGACCGGCTCGCTCCCGCTCGGTTTCCCGCTGGATCGGGGCCGCGCGACCCCGCCCGGGCCCGCCCTTGGAATCCCCCACCCCCCACAAGGACCGCCCCGTCGCCGAGCGGCTCCCCGAGCGCCGCTACCCGCCCGTGCCCGCCGCCTTCCAACCCAACGCGGCGCACCCGAGCGCCGGCCGCCGCCCGGCGCTGAGCCTGGTGGCTCCGGTGTTCAACGAGGTCGACAACCTCGAGCCGCTGTATCGGCGCGTGCTGGAGACCTTCGGCGAGGACGGGGACTTCGAGCTGGTGCTGGTGGACGATGGCTCCACGGACGGTTCCAGCGAACGCATGCGGGCCCTGTGCCAGCGGGACCAGCGCGTGGTCGCGATCCGCCTGGCCAGCAACCGCGGTCAGACCGCGGCCATCACCGCCGGCCTGTGGTACGCCCACGCGCCGATGCTGGCCACCTTGGACGCGGACCTGCAGAACGACCCGATCGACCTGCCGGCCATGGTCGCCAAGCTCTCCGCCGAAGGCGCGGACGCGGTGGTCGGCTACCGCCAGAAGCGCCAGGACGATTGGGTCCGCAAGTGGAGCTCCAAGCTGGCCAACTGGATCCGCAACCGGATCAGCGGCGATTCGATCCGCGACACGGGCTGCTCGCTCAAGGTCTTCAAGGCGGAGGCCATCCGCGCGGTGCCGATGTTCGAGGGCATGCACCGCTTCCTGCCGACCCTGCTGCGCTACCACGGCTTCACGGTCCTCGAACACCCGGTCAGCCATCACCCGCGCGTCGCCGGCAAGAGCAAGTACGGCGTGCGCAACCGCGCTCTGCGGGCCTTCAAAGACCTGCTGGCCGTGCGCTGGATGCGGCGCCGCCTGATCCGCCTGCCGATCGCCGAGGTGATCGACGCGGGGCCGCTGCTGACCCCCGGCGGACCGCGTCCGACCCCGCCGGGGCGCTGAGCCCGCAGCCCTGCCGTGCCTGCCTCCGGCGTCCACTGGGTCGAAGCCCTGGGCTGGCTCGGCCAGGCCCTGTTCTTCTCCCGCGGGCTGGTGCAATGGCTGCAGTCCGAACGCGCCGGCCGCAGCATCTCCACGCCGACCTTCTGGTGGCTGTCGATGCTCGGCACGCTGCTGTTGACCTTCAGCAGCGCCTACCAGAACGAGCCGATCCTGCTGGCCAGCTTCGCCATCAACCTGGGCATCTACGCGCGCAACCTGCTGCTCTGCTCGACGCGCTTCAAGCACCTCGAAATCCAGCCGCTCCTGGCCGCCGGGCTGGCCGCCGCGATGGCCTACGGCCTGTGGGCCGCGGGCCCGCCCAAGCCCAAGGATGCCGAGAGCGTCGGCGCGCTCTGGCAAGCGATCGGAACGCTCGGCTTGGTGCTCTGGTCGAGCCGCTTCGTCTACCAATGGTGGGCCTCGGAGCGCCGCGGCGTCAGCCACTTCGACGCTCCCTTCTGGTGGCTGTCCCTGGCCGGCAACCTGCCCCTGCTGGCCTATGCCCTGAAACTCGGCAAGCCGCTGTACATCGCCTCGTTCCTGTTGGGTCCGCTGACCCAGACGCGCAACCTGGTGCTGCTCGCCCGGGCCCGCCGCCGCGAGCGCGAGGCGCAGCTCGCGGCTCCCGCTCCAGCAGAAGCCCCGCTGCCGGAGGTCGAACTGGCCCCGCACCGAAGCGCCGCGCCGCTCGCCTTCGAAAGCCAGGCTAGCCCGCGGGTCGGCCCGCCCCGGACCATCCCGCCGCCGGAACGCGGCCCGGGCGCCTGATCGAACGCGGGCGTGCCTGGGGCCGCCCCGAGCCGTACCCCTTCCCGCAGATCCGCGGCTCGGATCGGCGCACAGCGGCGGCCGGAGCCTCTGCAGCCGCGCGACGGCGGCCCACAGGCCTGCGGACGGGCTGGTCTCACCGCTCGGGCGCAACCCGAGTCGATTCTTCCTCAGCCCGCCAGCGCGTCAAAAGGTCCCGAAGGTGATATCGAGGGCGTTGGCTCAGCTGCACTTCGAGCCCGTCGGTCGACACGCCTTGGGTGCAGATCGTCTTGCCGACCAGGTTGCAGTTGAGCGGGATGGGGATGGCGGAGGCGGAGGGTGAACACGACCGCACCTGGGCTGCGGAAGCGAAAGAAACGGCAAGGACAGCCTCGCGGCGTCGAAGGTCTGCTGGGGGCCGGGAATCGGCGTCTCGAGGCTGAGATCCCCGGGCAGGCCGAAGTCGGTGTTCGTGTTCTTGACATTGTTGCTGCGCACCGCGGCGCTGGCCAACGAACCCATGCTCAGGACGATCCCTTCGCTCAGGCTCCTGGGATTGGCTCCGGCGCTGAACGAGCGGGCGGCGGCCAGGTGGCCTACGAAGCTGACGTTGCTGAGTGGGATGCCGCTGCCGAGCAGGGACGTGGGCGTGGTGTCCGTCAGGTCGGGGAGCGCGAAGCTCAAGAGTTCCGCTTGGGTCGGAAGGGTCCATTTCGCTTGGTTGTCCAGACGCTGGGGCACGGCCGTACGAGGATGTCCTGCTGGGCGCACAGGCCTAGGGCGACGCCGAGCAGCGCGGCGGGGCTGGCCGGCGAGAGCGCGCCGCGCGAGTAACCAGCGAGAGTTCATGTTCGGGCAAGGGACCGGCCTGGTTGCCGCTCGCCGCCGGCCGGAACCCTCCCAGCACTGCGCGTGCGGCCTTATGAAGCACCTCGGGCCGCCCCCGATTGCGACCGTGAAACCGGTACCAATCTGTTCCTGGGATCCGCCCCCCAAACGATTCAAAAATAAGGTCTATTTTCGAATATTTTGCGCATGAGCACTCCAATTGCGAATATTTTGAAGTGCTCACACCGTCGCCATGCGCCGATCTAAATTCAGCTCGGAACAGATGCAGGCGATCCTCACCGAGGCCGAGAACGGGCTTGCCTTGCGAGAGGTCCTCCGCCGCCACGGAATCAGCCGAGCCACTTTCTATCGGTGGAGGCAGCAATTGAGGCCTTCCGACCAAGACGATCCGGCGAGGCCGACCCGCGAGAACCAGCGCCTTCGCGCCGCCTCGGGTCTGCTCCCCCGTGCCGGCCGGGCGGCTCCTCCGTCCCCGCTGGGACGTGCCCCTCAGACACCGCCACGATCGGGTTCGGACTGACAGCCTGGGAAGCACAACTCGGGCTGCGCCCGAGCTGCAAGACCAGCCTGTCGCCCTGCCGTTGGGCCGCTATTCGGCGACCTGCGCGGCTGGTATCGTCGCTGTGCGCTGATTCTTCTCCAGGTGCTGGCAGGTTGAGCTGAAAATCGACCGGGGCTGCGCCCGAACGGTCGCACCAACCCGTCAGCCCTTGGGCTTGAGCCAGGTGGCGTCCTGGCGGCGCAGGTATTCACTGACGGCTTCGTCGAGGAACTGCTCGACCTCGTGCGCGTCGCGCAGGAGGCGCGGGCCGCCGCCGTTGACCGAGGCGCGCAAGGGGCCCTCGCCCAGGGCTTCGAGCTGGGCCAGCCGCTGGCCGGCGAGGAAGAAGCTCGCGCCACGCGGCTCGGCGCGCTGCTCGATGCGCTCGTCCAGGCGCTCGAGGCGCTCGCTGACCTCGCTGAGCAGGTTCGATTGAGAGCGCGTCAGCGGGGCGTGCTCGCTGCGGGTGTCCGCGGCCGGGGCGGCGGCGGGCTGGGCGGGACCGGCCACGCGCAGCAGGAAGCTCGATTGGCGCGCACGGCTGGCCAGATGGCGCAGTTCGAAGGCTTCGACCCCCAGGGCCACCAGGGGCTCGAGGCGCTCGAGCGTGCGCTCGGAGAAGCGCTCGCCCAGCAACACCACCCGCGCCGGCGCCTCGGCGCGCAGCTTGGGGCTGGCCAGGTGGCGGCGCAGCGCCGCGCCCTGCAGGGTCAAGAAGCCCAGCGCGTCGAGGGCCCGCAGGGGCGTGCTCTCGCCGTCTCCGGCCACCACCAGCACCAGCACCAAGCGGCCGCGCGGATCGGCGCCGAGGAAGTGCACGTGAGTGCGATCGCTCAGGTCGAGCGCCGTGTCGAGCAACTCGAATCCGGGGATCGCCTCAGCCAGCGAAGCGGCCAGGGCGCGCTCGGCGGCCGCTTCGACCCGCGGCGCTTCCGCGGACGGTCCGCTGGGACCGCCTTCGGCCCGGGCAGGTTCGTCGGCGCTGGCGCTCATGGGGGCGGGAGGGGGCGCGGGACGTCGCGGCTGGTAGGGCCCAGACCGGGGCGCAGAGCTGTCCCCTTCTTGGGAAAGCCTAACGGGGGCGGCGAAAAATGCGAAGTCCTGCGGCAAGATCGAGGTCAGAAAAGGGAGCCAGCTTGTAGCAGCGGTCCGGCCCTTGGGCAGCAGCCCCAATTTTCCACGATCCGGGGATTCCCGGGGGTGCGAAGGGGCTTCAACGGGCCAATGGCGGCTTTCCAGCCGGCGGCCCGACCGGCGGCATTGGGGCCAGCCCAGGAGGGTCTGCAGCGGCCCGGCGAGGCGCGCCAAAGGGAGGTTACGAAGGGAAGGCGATCCGCTTCACCTCTCGACGGGGGCGCTCGGCTGCGGGCCCCGGGCCGGCCCGGGCCATGGGCGCTGGCCTGGTTGCCCCGCTCGCCCCGGCCTCCGGCCCCCGGCCCTCAACCCCGCAGCCGCGCCGGCGGTCCTCCGCAAGCCGCAGGTGCCGGCGCGAAGCCCGGCCCGCGCCCCCCCCAGGGGGCGATTCGACGCCTGCCGCGCGGCCGACAGAGCCCCTTGCAGCGCAGGCCGAGCCGGCCGGGACTCAGGCGCCGCCCAGAGCGCGCGGCGAGCGGCGTTGCCCGGGGCGCCCCGCGGCGCTCAGGGGCCTCGGGGCCGAAGGCAGGGCGCTGGCCGCCGACCGGCCGACCCGCTGGGACCCGCGCGGGCCGGCCTCGTTCCCGGGGGCCGCCCGCCGCAGGCCCAGCCCCGGCCGCGTGAACAGCCAGGCCAGGGCCAGGGAGAGCGCATCGGTGGCGTCGGCGGGCGCCCCGACCGCATCGATGCCGAGGGCCAAGGCCACGAGCGCGGCGACGTCGCCCTTGCCGGCCCGTCCGTGCCCGGTGAGCGTCTTCTTGGCGCTGGCCGGCGCCAGCTCGACCACCTCGGCTCCGGCGCGCGCCGCGGCCGCCAGGGCCAGCCCGCGCCCCTCCCCCAGACGGATCGCCGTGGCCACGTTCTTCGAGGCGAAGGCGCGCTCGACGACCACCACGCGGGGCGCCAGGTTGGCGACCAGCTGCTCGAGCTCCGCCGCCATGCGCCCCAGGCGCTCCGGCAGGGAGCGCGCCGCGGCCACGCGGATCACCCCGGCTTCGACGAGCCAGGCGCGGTCGCCGTCGTAGCGCACGGCGCCGTAGCCCGCCACCCGCGTGCCCGGGTCGATGCCGAGCACCACGGTGCCCGCCGGCAAACCCGCGGCGGGCCGGGGAGAGGAGCGCGGGGCGGCCATGGCCGTACCCTAAGGCGCCGCGCCGCGCGGGCCAATCGTTCCTCCGCTCGATGAGCTTCGCTTCCCCTTCCGTGCGCGCCGGCGCGCTGCTCGTGGCCGGCGGCAGTTCGGCGCGCCTGTTCGCCAGCGGCCACCTGGGCCCGGTCAAGCAGCTGGTCGAGCTCGAGCCGGGCCGGCCCCTGTTCCTCTACGCCCTGGAGGCCCTCGAGCGGGCCGCCACGATCGCCCAGGTGGTGCTGGTGCATCGCGGCGAGGACCGCGCCGCGATCGCCAGCGTCCTGGCGCGGCGCGCCGAAGCGGGCCGGGGCCTGGGCAAGCTGGCGGGCCTGGTCGAGGGCGGGCGCGAGCGCCAGGATTCGGTGCGCCTCGGGCTCGCGGCCCTCGATCCGTCCCTGCCCCTGGTGGCGATCCACGACGCCGCCCGGCCCCTGATCTCGCCCGAGCGCATCGACGCCTGCGTCCTGGCCGCAGCGGCCCACGGGGCCGCCCTGCTGGCCGTGCCGCTGGTCGAC
>JBILNK010000050.1:0-25120 GCA_044375105.1 Planctomycetota bacterium | reverse complement strand
CTGTGAGGCGCCGGACGTCCGCCGAAGCGGGCCGGGGCCAGGGCTGTCGGGGCGGGGGTGAGAAAGGGGGGGCCAAGCCGGGGGTCAGCCGGATTGGTGGGCAGCGGGCGGGGCGGCCGTTCGGCGCCCGGGGACGCCGTCTTTGGCAGCGGGTTCGGGGGCGGGGCCGATCGGGATGCAGCGAAGCGGCGCCGCGGCCGGGCGGGCCCGCTCCAGGCCGCTCGGGGCCCGTCGTGTCGGGCGGGTCGCCGGGGCGGTCGGGAGGCTTCCGGGGGGGACGGCCCGGGGGGCCCGAGCGGATCCGGGGGGCCCGAGCTCAGGCCCGGCGGGCCCCGGGGGCGCTCGCGGCGCTATCGGGAGGGTCCGCCCAGGACTTGAACCGGGCCTCGGGCCTTCGGTCGGAGCGATCGAGTTGTTCGGGGTGGAGGGGCCGGCCTGCGCGGGCCGGGCAACCCACCCTGCCAGAGGATAGGCACAGCCAGGCCGGGAAGCGACCCGCTGCCAGGGCCGTTCTTCATCGATTCCCAGGCTGGGGCGCTAGGGGCCGGGGTCCGCCGGACCCCTTCGGGCCCCGGATCGACCCGCCCCCCAAGCCTGCCGGACTCCGGCCGCCGCCCGGAAGGGCGGTTCGGGCGCCCCGGGCAAACCCTCGGGGAGCTGCGGCCCGGGCCCCGCTCCTCCCCCCCTCGAAACCGGCGCCTGGACGCCCATCGGGCCGGTCCACGGGCACCGGGCACCGGGGGCTGCCCGTCGGGCGGCGGGGCGGGAGGCCCCCGGAACGGCCCAGAGGCCGGGATCGGCGCGCGGCGACGATCCCGGCCTCTGGGGCCGCCGGGTGGCGGGAGGCAGGCCTGCGGAGGGAGGGGTCTCGGATCGGGCACGGCCCAACCCGGCCCCCCCCCGGCCGGTCAGGCTTCCAGGGTCTGGCGATGGCTCAGCTTGATCTTGCCGCGATCGTCGACGTTGATGATCACGACCTCGAGCTTGTCGCCCATGGCCACCACGTCGGCGACCTTCTCCACATAGCCTTCGGCCAGTTCCGAGATGTGCACCATGCCCTCGACGCCCGGCAGGATCTCGACGAAGGCGCCGAAGTCCTTGAGGCCCTTGACGGTGCCGAGGTAACGCGCGCCGATCTTGGGGGTCTCGCACATGGCTTGGATCGAAGCGTAGGCGCGCTCGAGCTTCTCGCGATTGACGCCGGCCACGGTGACCTTGCCGATGCCGGACTCCTCGACGACCGAGATCTTGACCTGGTGCTCGGCCTCGAGGCCCTTGATGTTCTTGCCGCCCGGGCCGATCAGCAGGCCGATGCGGTCGCCGGGGATCTCGATGCGCTTCATCGCCGGGGCCCAGGGCGAAACCTCGGAGCTCGGGCGCGGCACGGCCTCGAGCATCTTGCGCAGGATGTGCAGGCGGCCATCCCGGGCCTGGGCCAGGGCCTTCTCGAGCAGCTCGCGGCTGACGCCCTTGACCTTGATGTCCATCTGCAGGGCGGTGATGCCGAGGCCCGACCCGGCGACCTTGAAGTCCATGTCGCCGTGGTGGTCTTCGCTGCCGTGGATGTCGGACAGAATCGCGCGGCCGCCATCCTCCTCGACCAGGCCCATGGCGATGCCGGCGACCGGCTGCTTGAGCGGCACGCCCGCCAGCATCATCGACAGGCAGCCGCCGCACACCGAGGCCATCGAGGACGAGCCGTTCGACTCGGTGATCTCGGAGACGATGCGCACGGTGTAGGGGAAACGCTCGGGCGGCGGCATGACCGCGGCCAGGGAGCGCTCGGCCAGCATGCCGTGGCCGATCTCGCGCCGGCCGGGGCCGCCCAGGCGCTTGACCTCGCCCACGCTGAAGGGCGGGAAGTTGTAGTGCAGGTAGAAGTTCTTGCGGTATTCGGCCTCGAGCCCGTCGATGATCTGCTCGTCGTCGCGGGAGCCCAGGGTCGCCGAGACCAGGGCCTGCGTCTCGCCGCGGGTGAACAGCACGCTGCCGTGGTTGCGCGGAATGAAGTTGGGCTGGATCCAGATCGGGCGCACCTCGTCCCAGCGACGGCCGTCGACCCGGCGGCCGGCGACGATGGTCTGGCGCTCGACCTTGCTGCTGAATTCTTCCCAGGCGGCCTTGACCGCCTTGGTGCGCGCGGCGAGGGCGTCGCCGTCGTAGCCCTGCGTGAGGGCCTGGACCGCCTCCTGCTTGACGCGCCCGACGGCGGCGTAGCGCTCGTGCTTGCCGGCGGTGAAAAGCGCGTCGGCGACGGCGGGCCGATAGGGCGCCAGGGCCGCCAGCAGGACCGCATCGGTCTTGGGCGCCTGGAAGGCCTCCTTGGGCTTGCCAGCCTTCTGGCGCAGCTCGTCGAGGGCCGTGCAGATCTGCCGGATGGCGCGGTGGGACAGCTCCAGGGCGTCGATCATGTCGGCCTCCGGCAGCTGGTCGGCCGAGGCCTCCACCATGGCGATGGCGTTCTCGTGGCCGGCGACCACCAGGTCGAGGCGCGAGTCGGTGCGCACCTTCTCGGCGTGCGGGAAGAGCACGAAGCGGCCGGCCTGATGACCGAGGCGCACGGCGCCCATGGCGCCTTCGAACGGGATCGAAGAGATGTGCACCGCCGCGAAGGAGGCGATCATGGCCAGGATGTCGGCGGGGTGCTCGCCGTCGTAGCCGAGCACCTGGCTCATCACCTGCACTTCCTGCTTGTACCCGTCCGGGAACATCGGCCGGATGGAGCGGTCGATCAGGCGCATCGTGAGGGTTTCTTTGGTCGTCGGCCGACCCTCGCGCTTGAAGAATCCGCCCGGGATCTTGCCCGCGGCGTTGGTCTTCTCGCGGTAGTCCACGGTCAACGGGAAGAAGTCCATGTCCTCGCGGGCCGCGGCCACGCACACGGTCGCCAGGACCATCGTGTCGCCCATGCGGGCGATCACGGCGCCGCCGGCCTGGCGGGCGACCTGACCGGTCTCGAGGGTCAGGAGTTTGCCGTCGAGCTCACACTCGACGCGCAGGGGTTGCATCATCATCGGTCGTCTCTATGGCCGCTGGCCGCGGGGCCCCTGTGGGGCCACTCCGCTTGGGCGGCGGGTCTTGGGGTTTGGGAACTTTCGGGATGGAGTGTGCTTTCGCGGTGGCCCGAAACCAGGGCACCAAACGGGACGCGCTCGCCGGCCACGGGCCGGCGAGCGCGCAGGGCGGGCATCCAGGCTCGGGCATCCGGGGTCGAAGAACCGGCGCGATGCCCTGCGTGGACGGTCTTGGAACGCGACAGGAGCCTGACGCGGTCGGCGAGACCGGGTGCGGAGCGCAGCGCCGGTCCTGGCCCCTGGAGACACCCGCGGGCGCCCTTCCGGTCCGCCGACAGGCGGGCGAGGCGGCCCGGGCAGAACCCGGGGAGAGCGTGCTCGTGGCGGTCCAGGAACGCGGGATTCAACGGCGCAGGTCCAAGCGCGCGATCAGGGCCGAATAGCGCTCGGGCTGGTGCTGCTTCAGGTAGCGCAAGAGCTTGGAGCGCGTGCCGACCATCATCAGCAGGCCCCGGCGGCTAGTGAAGTCCTTGCGGTGGGACTTGAGGTGCTCGGTCAGGTTGTTGATGTGCTCGGTCAACAGAGCGACCTGCACTTCAGGAGAGCCGGTGTCGCCCTGCTTGGTGGCGAACTCTTGGACGATCTGGCGCTTGCGTTCGGACTGGATCGGCATGGGTCCTCGTCGGAGGCTGGGCCAACGGCATCGGCCGCTGGCTGGACTGGCCCGGCTCCCAGGGGACCCCGGCCGTCGGGAATCCTCCAGGAGAGGGTGGGAAGCGCCGCGGACCCGAAAGTCCGGACGCGCTGGGCGCAGAGTGTAGCTGCGCCTCGACCTGCTTTGAAGCGCCCTCGGCGGGCGTCCGAAGGGGCTGGGCGGGACCCACACCAGCGCCCGGGATCAGGGCCGCCGAGCACCCCGCCCGCCTGCGGCCCGAACCACCCGACCTCGGAGCGCCTCGATCGCCGCCCAGGCGGCGCCGGGATCGGGAGCCTGGCCCGCCGAGCCCCCCGCTGCGCGCTCAGCCCCGATGCGGGTCTCGCGGGCCGAGGAGGAGCGCACCGACCCGGGCACCCGAGCGAGCGTGGCCTGCGCTCCCGCAGCCCTGCGCCGGGCCAACGGGACCCCGAACCCTCCGGCACGCGGCCCAAACGCGCCGCGGCCGCCGCAGCGGTCCCTCGCTCAACGCACCGGGGCAGCCACCGCCTGGCGCGGCGGCAGCCGCTCCAAGAGGTCGCGGGCCAGGGCCTCGGCAGCGCGCTGCTCGAGCTCGGCCCGGGCCGAATTGCGCACCTGACGGCCGGAGAGTTCGATCAGGCGCACGCGGCGCGCCATGTACAGGGGCTCGCTGCTGCCGGGCGCCATCCAGGTCAGTTCCACGTCGGCCACGATGCGGCCCAGGGATTCGAGCGATTGGGTGTCCCAGCGCAGGAGGCGCAGTTCGACGACCGCGTCGGCCCCGAGTTCGGGCCGCCCCAGGGCCCGCTGGGCCGGCGTACCGCTGCCTTCGGCCAACAGGGCGTCGCCGAAGGGCAGCTCTAGCGGCGAATAGAGCCGCTCGACCAGTCCCCGGTAGTAGGCCTGCCGCAGGGCGACCAGCGGCGCCTGGAACGCGCCGCTCTCATCGACCGGCGGGGCCACGAACACGTCCGCCGGCTGGGTCGTGGCCAGGCGATCCGCGAGCACCTCGAAGGTCTCCACGGGCACGGCCGGCGCGCTGGCGGCGCGCACGGCGGCGGGCTCGGCCTCGACGCCGCCCTCCGGGGTCGACCCGGCCATGGAGGCGCAGGCGGCGGTCGTGAGCAGCAGGGCCAGAGCCGACGGGAGGCGGCAGCGCCGGGGCAGGGTTCGCGGGAACGGGGTCGGCGTGTTCAAGGGCGTGCGGGGGAATCGTCCGGGGGCAGGTTAGCAATCCGGGCGCCCCGCGCGGACGCGCCGGCCGTCACTGCAGCAGGACCGGCCGCGGGCTGCTGAGGCCGTAGAACTGGCGCCGGCCCGAAAACTCGCTCCACAGGAAACCCGAGGGCCGGTAGGTCTGCCAGGCGGAGGTCTCGAACAGCAGCGCCGCCGCTCCCGCCGCCAGGCCGGTCCCGGCCTCGGGGGGCAAGGCCGGCGCGGCGATCGGGATGCCGGGCAGGACCCCGTCGGCCAGGTCGCTGCGATAGAGCTCCCACGAACGGCCGGTGGCGTCGACCAACCGCGCCTTGTAGAGCCCGGAGCCCAGCACGGTGCCGGGATCGGCCAGGGCGAAGGCCCCGTCGACGAGCACGTTTTCGCACTGGACCTGGAAGCCGCTGAGGGGCAACAGCGCGCCCTGGGCCGGGCTTAGGGGCGCCGGCACGGAGGCCGCGTAGACGATGCCACCGAAGTCCTCGATCTGGTCGAAGGTCAGGCGTGTGCCGGACAGGGCCCCGCCGGTCTGGCGCAGCTCGACGCCGTAGTGCAGCACCGCCGCGGGGCTGCCCTGGGCGGCGATCAACGCGGCGAGCCCGCCCGGATAGGCGCCGCGCAGCAGCCAGTCGCTCGGTCCGACCGGGAAGGCCTGGCCGAGCCCGACGAGGAACGGCCCAGGCAGGCCGGCGACCTCCAGGTCGAGCACCACGTCGGGGGCGCCGGAGATCAGCGCGTCATCGATCAGCGCGCCGAAGTCGAGGCCCAGGGTGAACAGCCCGCTGAGCGCCGAGTTGGGAGCCGAAATCGGCAGCTCTTCCACGGGCACGCCCGGCTCGCTGAGCAGGCGTTCGATGCGCAGATCGAGGGTCTGTGCGCCCTGGGGCGCCAGGGCCGCGGTGCCGATCTGCGCGGCATACCCGGTCAGGAACAGGCCCGCGCTGAAGCTCTGCAGGGGCAGATTGAATTCGCCCACGAAGGCGATCGCGGCGCCGGGACGTTGCACGCGCACGGGCAGCGGCCCGAAGGGACAGGCCGGCCCGACGCCGGGCAGGCTGGTGCAGCTGTCGGTGGCGGCGAGGCGCGGCGCCAGGGCGAACTGGCGGCCGTCGTGGACAGCCCGATCGCTCTGCGGCAGAAACAGCTGCGCAAAGCTGCTGGTGGCCCCCAGACTGCCAGCGACCACGGCCGCCTGCGGCAGGCTGCGGCCCAGCGGGATCGACAGGCGCGCGACCGCCGGGCCATGGATCGTGATCAGGTCGTAGCTCGGCGCCACGATCGTGATCAGGGTGTTGATCTGTGGCGCAGCGTGACTGGTCAGCTGGGCCCGGCCCTGCGCATCCGTGGGTGCGCTGCCGAGCAGCGTGTAGGTGCTCTGGTCGGCCTCCTCGGCGTGGGCGATGGCGCGCGCGCCGGCGATCGGCAGCAGCGTGTCGCGGTCGAAGACCTCGATCTCGATCGTCTGGCCCTTGGTCCCGGGGGCCAACAGCTCCGGGCCCATGCCGCCCAGCTGGCGCAGCTCGGCCACGTACAGCTCCGGGCTGGCGTTGAAGGCCCGGTCGTAGAGCCGGAAGGACACCTCGAGGCCCTGCTCCGCGGGCGTCAGGATGCCGAGTTCGAGGGGGCAGGAGAGAAAGCGACCGTTGGTGTCGCTGCCCTGCACCGGCGCCAGCTCCGCGCTGCTGACCAGCGTCGAGTCGATCTCGATCGCGCGCAGGCGCTCGCTGGCCTTACCCCACAGGGCCGTGCGGCGCAGGTCCGTGCGGAACACCAGCGGCGCCCCGGTGGGCAGCTCTGACAGGACCTGCCCGGCGAGGCTCTCGAGCACCGGCACGGTGGTGTCGAGCACCGGCGTCTGGATGCCGCTGGCGGCGCCCGAAAGATCGAGCAGGCGCACCGGCGTGACCTCGGACCCGCGCTCGAGGGCGAAGCCGAAGAACAGATCTCCGTCGGCCAGGACCGGCTCGGGGCGGCCCATGTCGGCCAGCAGGCCCACAGCGGTCAGATCGACCTCGAACTGGGTCAGCGGATCCGGGCCGCTCAGGTTGACCTGCCGGCGCACCGCAACGAAATCGGGATCCTGCCCGAGTTCGGTGCCGAACAGGTAGATCGCCAAGCGATCGCCGGCCTGGCCGCTGCCGAGGGTCAGGCGCAGCCGCAGCTCCTCGGGGTCGCCCATGGTCAGGTTGACCAGGCCGATCGCGTCGGCGGGCGAGCTCAACAGCTCGACCGCGCTGGGCGCGGTCAGGAAGCCGGTGCGGAAATCGAAACTCTCCGCGGCCAATTCGTTGCCCGCCTCGCTTTCCAGCTTGTTGCCGGTGGGCGAAAGATCGACGTTGACCTGGACGTTGGCGCCGAGCGGCGCCGGCTGACCCGCGCCGTCTACGCTTTGCCAGCGCCACAGGCGCCGATCGGGGATCGAGAACAGGCCGCTGCCGATGGTCACCGGGGTCGGCAGGGCCGCGAAGGGCGGCGGGCCGCCCGCGACCTGCACCCGGAAGGACGCCGCATTGAAGGTGCTGGCATCCATGGCGCGGTCGAAAAAGGCCAGGATCTCGCCGGCCTGGGGGCGCAGCGTGCTGTTGTCGAGCGGCCAGGCGGCGATCAGCTCGGGCGTCGTGGAGGCCTGCACGGCCACCGTGAAGCTGAGCACGACCGCCTGCTCGGCCACATCGAGGGGCTCGCCTGCCAGATCGCGCGCCGGCTCGTCGCCGGGGGCGTAACGCAGCTCGACCAGATCGCCGGGCGAGAGGGCCTGGACCGGCACCAAGGCCCAAACCTGCCCTTCGCCGAGCTGGACCGAGCTGAACGGCACCGGCAGCGGGCCGAATTCGGTGATCCGGGTCAAGGCGAAGGCGTCCTGCAGGGTCGAGCCCGCCATCGATTCGCTGAAGAACACGATCAGCGGCGTGGTCGGGGCGACGTTGGCGCCGGAGGGCGCGACCGCGTCCACCTCCGGGCGCCCGCTGCGCAGCACCGCGCCCGCGGGGGGCAGGGTCGCGAAGGCTCCCAGGGCACCGGGGGTCTCGCCCGGGTTGAAGCAGCCGTCCGGCGAGAACACGCAGGTCGGGTCGTCGCAGGCGGCCAGGCCCGCCGAGAGGGCCAGGGCGGCCAGGGTCGACGAGCGGCGGGATCGGCGCGGGGACGGGGCCATTGGGTGCAGGCGCGGGGTGCGCAGGGACGTGGGGCCGGCGAAACGTGAGCGGGCCGGAAGCGGGGCAGCGACGCCTCGGGGCGGGGAATCTTCCCGGGCCGCGGGCGGCGCGCCGCAGGAAATCTGAGGGGGCTGTCCCGGGCGGAGGCTTCAATCGGAGACCGCAGGTGGCCAGGATAGGCGGCCCAGCGCCGGCTGCCGGTCGCCCACGGCACGGAATTCGCTTCGCCGGGCCTGCCCGGAAGGAGCCCGACCAGCCCGGCGACCCGCTGTGTCCGCCTACGCAGCGCGGGCGCTCGCGCTCGGACCGCCCCGCCGTAACCCTCCGCGCGATCTTCCGCCCGCCCCCCTCCGCCTGGCCCGAGCCTCGCCGCCCTCCGCTCCCCGATGACGACCCGGACGCTGCCCGCGATCCTCGGCCCCCTGCTGGCCCTCTGCCTGCTCCTCTGCCCCCCGTCCCCGGCCCAGGGGCCGGCGGTCTCCGGCTTGCCCTGGAGCGAGGCCGAGCTGACCGAGCGCCTCGGCCGACGCTTCGAATTCGGCAGCCTCGAACAGGCCAAGGGCGCGGTCCAGGAGGCCACCCGGGCCGGCCAGCTGGAGCGCGCCCGGGAAATCCTGGGCGACCTGCTGGTGATCGAATACGGGCTGCAGAGCGACGCCGCCCTGGCCGCGGGCGAGCCGGCCTCCGCCCTGCCGCTGATCAAGCAGAGCCTGGCCATCCGGCCGCGCGCCCCAGGGCTGCTGCGTCAGCGCGCCGAAGCGCTGCTGGTGTTGGCGGAGCAGACCGGCCGCGACGGGCGTTCGGGCGCCTTCGTGCAAAGCGCCTTCGAGGACGCCCTGCGCTCGTTCCGCGAGTGCCCGGAAGATGCGCGCTCGCTGTTCGGCCAGAGCCGCGCCCATTGGTGGCTCAACCGCTCCGCCGAGGCCCTGGCCTGCGCCGAGCGCGGGGCCGCGCTGCTGCGCCAGGGCGCCCCGGAGCTGGCTGGCCTGCCGCCCGCCCTGCCGGAGTCGTACCCCTTCGGCGGGGCCCAGGAGATCCTGGCCCAAGCCGCCTACCTGGCCTTCGCCGACGCGGCCCAGCGCGAGATCGACCGGGCCCCCGACGCGGACACCGACCGCGCTGATCGGCTCTACGCCCGCGCCTTGGCGGAAAGCGACGCGGCCGCCAGCATCCAGCCCCAAGCGGCCGGCTCCTGGATCCGGATCGCCAACCTCGAGCTGTTCCGCGGCGCGGCGCGCAGCGATCCCGCGCGCACCGAAGCGGCCCTGGCTGCACTCTTGCGCGGGCTGCGCCTGGCCCCCGACGACGCCGCGCTGCTCGCTCGCCTGGTCGAGGTCGCGGGGCAGGCCGGCGGCCCGGCGCGCACCCTGGCCGAGCTCGAGCGCCTGTCCGCGGACTTCCCCGATGGGCCGCGCACGCGCTTCGAACTCTCCAAGGCGCGCTTTCAATCGGCGCGCGCCACGATGCCGGCGGACGGCCGCGACGAACGCGCCTCCGAATCGGCCCGGGGCCTCTTCGCAGAGGCCCGCGACGGCTTCCTGGAGCTGGCCGAAGCGGGCGCCGAAGGCCTGGCCGAACAGGCGCGCGGCTTCGCGGTCATCGCCCAAGCGGGCCTCGGCTGGATCTCATTCAACTCCGGCGACGATGGGCGCGCCGAGCGCGAATTCCTGGCCACGGAGGAGCTGATGCCGGGCGGCCTGCGCTGGCGCTGGGAAGGCGTGATCGGCAGCGCCGAACAGGGCCTGGCGCTGCTGGTCGCGCGCATGGCCGATCGCAACGACCTGGAGCGCGCCGCGGAGCTGAGCAGCGCCCTTTCGGAGCGCATCCCGGACGACGCCAACTACGCCAACAACAGCGGCTTCTTCTGGCGCGACGCGGCCGTGGCGCTCGAGCAGCAGGGCGCCGATCTCTGCGCGCTGGCCACCGGCCTGCCGCTGATCGGCGTGGCCGGGCAGCCGCTCGAGGGCGACTCTTTGGAGCGCGCCCTCGGCGAGCTGCGCAGCTTGGCCGGGGTGGCGCCGGAGCTGCACGGCACCGAGGCCGAAAAGCGCCTGTTCCGCGAAGCGGCCGGCCAACGCATCCAGCGCGCGCGCGTCTGGATGGAGCGCAGCGCCGCCGGGTATCGACGCGCCGCGGAGCTGGCCCAAGAGGACGTGCGCGTGCTCAACGACGCGGGCCTGGTGCTGGTGCATTACCTGCACACCGATCTGGACCAAGCGGAGGCCTGGCTCGAGCGTGCCCTGCAGCTGGGCGAGCTGCAGCTCGCCGCAGCGCCGCTCGACGACCAGCAGCGCTACGACCTGACCGAGGCCACCGGGGACGCCGCCTACAACCTCGGCATCCTGTACCTCGACCATCGCAACCAGCCCGAGCGCGCGCGCTACTACTTCGAGCGCTCGCTCGAGATCGGCCCCGCCGACGTGGCCCGCATCGCCGGCACCCGGGTGTTCTTCCTCCCGCGCTGCTCGGGCGAGCGCCCCGCCGATCCACACGACTCGGTCCTGGCCTGGGGCAGGGCCTGCGAATGACCCCGCCGACCGGCTCGGGCGCGAAACCGTCCGCCGGTCGCCGCGCGCCGTCCTGCCCCGGGGCCGGCCCCTGAGCGCGGGCGCGGCTCGAGCGCGCCCACGCCCCTGCGGCCCGCGGCCGAGCAACCTATCCTGCGGAAACCTCCACCGCGGCCCCGGCCGCTGCCCGAACCGGCTCCACAAACGATCCCATCCAGGCCCCGTCCGAGCGGCGCTCGAAGCCGCCCGCACCGCGCGCCCGCTGGTCCCTCACCCCGCCGATTCCATGCGCCGTCTCGCCCTGACCTGCTCCGCTGCCTATCTGTCCTTGGTCCTGGCCAACGCAAACGCCTGGGCCGCGCCGCAGCCGGCCCGCGAGCCCGCGCCGGCGGCCCAGCGCAGCGCTGCCCGCGAGCAGGATCTGGCCCAGGCCGTCGCCGAAGGCCGCGCCGCCCTGGCCGCCGGGCGCCTGACGGAGGCGCGCACGGCCTTCGAGCGCGCCGCGGAGCTCGACCGCGGCGGGGCGGAAAGCCGTTTCTGGCTGAGCCGCCTGGAGATCGCCGAGGGCGAGCATGAAGCGGTGCTGAGCAAGCTCTCGCGCCTGCGCCGCGAGGGCAAGGCCGGGCCCGACGAAGCCTATCTGCAAGCGCTGGCCCTCGAGGTGCTGGCCAGCGAAGCTCTGGCCCGCGGCGCCTCCGGAGTCGGCCTGATGCTCGAGGACGCCTTCAACGCCCTGGAGCCGGTCAGCAAGGCGGACAATCCGCGCTATGGCGATGCCCACCTGCCCCTGGCGCGGGTCGCACGCCAGCTCGGACGCCATCCCGCCGGCGAAGCCGCTGCGCGCCGCGCCCTGGCCCTGGAGCCGAACTCGATCGAGGCCGCGGGCCTGCTCGGGCGGGCGCTGCTCGGCCAGGTCGCCGCGCTGGGCAATACCGAGGCGGATGCAGCGCGCCGCGCGCCGCTGTGCGCCGAGGCGGTCTCGGCCTTCGAATCGGCCCTCAAGCTCTTGGGCCCGGATCCGACCGAACCTGGCCAGCGCCAGATCGCCGCCGAGCTGGCCTATCAGCTGGGCAATGCGCAAGCCTTCGCCAAGGATCTCGAGCGCGCCGAGGCCGCGTACGTCCACGCCATCGGCCTGGATCCGAGCCTGGTCGATTTCGCGGCCCTGCGCGGCACCCTGGGCGACGCGCGCTTCGCGGCCGCCTGCCGGGCGGGCTCGGCCGAGTTCGTGGCCCGCTACGGCAAGCAGGACCCCCGCGACGCGACCACCCAATGGTGGCTCGGCTTCGCCCTCTGGGGTCAAGGCCAGCCCGAACAGCGCGCCGACGCAGCCGCCGCCTTCGAGACGGCTCTGGCCAAGTATCCGGCCTACCTCAATTCGCTCTATTACCTGACCCAGCTGGCCTACGACGAGCAGCAGTACGAGCGCGCCAGCGAATACCTGATCGACTACTTCCAGCGCTCGCCCGAGGGGCTGGCCCAGATGCTGGGCGACGACCGGGACCTCCTGCGCATCGAGTTCATGGTCGGCCAGGCGGTCGACTCGGGACGCCTCGATCGCGCGGCGGACCTGACCCGCGTGCTGTGCACGGCGCGCCCGGAAACCTCGCGCTTCTGGAACAACCTGGGCCTGTTCCAGCGTGACGAAGGCGACCGGCGCATGGCCAAGCTGAAGGCCGAAGACCCCGCGGAGCAGGAGCGGGCCGAGATCCAGGCCCTCTGGGAAGCCTCCCTCGAGGCCTACGAGCGCGCGCTCGCGCTGGAGCCCAAGAACCCGGCCTACCTGAACGACACCGCGGTGATCCTGCACTACAACCTGCGCCGCGATTTCGAGCGGGCCTTGGCGCTGTACGCCGAGGCCACGGTCGAAGCCACCCGGCTGCTCGAAGCCGGCGGCCTCGATCCGGAGACCAAGGATGTCGTCCAGATCGCCCTGCGCGACTCGAAGAACAACCGCCGCAGCCTGGAGCGGCAGCTCGAAAAAGCGAAACAAGACAAGCAGCCGCCGGCCCCCGCAGGTGGCTGATGGGCTGGGCCCGCCCGCGAGCCTCGGGGCCATCTTCCGGCGGGCCAGCCCACGAGCGCCGGGACTCGGACCTCGAGCCCCGCGCCGACGCCTACCACAGCAAACCACTGGCGTTGAACCCGGAAGGCGGACCCGGGCTCTACGCTGGCCGCTCGGGCGCCGAGCCTCAGGCCACCGCTTGCTCGGAAGCGCGCTCGCCGAGGTTCCCGGCCGCGTCCCGCTGGGCCGCCCGGCGTCCGTTCTCCGCGCGCTGCTCCAGGGTGGCCAGGTTCAGCATCGCGCACAGATCCTGGAGCCGATCGCCGTGGCGCAGGCTGCACGGCTCCACCTGCTCTCCGGACTCGACCGCGTTCAGAAAACGCCGAAAGCGCACCAGCGGCCCACAGAAGTCGAAACTGACCGCCAGGACCAGGAAATACAGCAGCGGGAAGAGCAAGGCCAGCGTGCCCAGGGTGGCGCGGGACATCAGCCTGGGCAGCTCCGCTTCCAGCAGGGAGGCATCGTTCGGCAGGGTCTGGGCCAGGATGCCGATGGCCTGGTCGAGCATCAGGGCCTGAATGCCCGCGGCCACGCCGGCCGAGGCCGCCACCAAGAGCACCAACCGTAGCTGGAATTCGGCCAGGACGAGGTTCTTGCGGCGCATGGGTCAGGGGGCGGCAAAAGCTGCCGATTGGATCGGCAAATCTCTGCAGCCCCCTGAACGAAAAGCGCGCTTCAGGGGATCGGGTGGGTGCTTGAAGGCCTACCGGACGCAGCCCTGCGACTGGCTCTGGACATCCAGGGCCTCGGCGGGGTCCTTGGGCTTGTGCCTGCTGGCTTCCCTACAGCTCGGTGATTTCTGCTCGCCACACGCGGCCCAAAAGCCCTGCGAGCAACGCGCTTCAAGAATCTGCGGGACCAACGCACGGCGGCCGGGACGGGGGCTCTCGCGGCCCCTGCCCTGCGCCTCGAGCCGCAGGGCCCGCGGTCCGGCAAGCGGAGCGGGGAGGACCGGAGCTCGGCGATCGGTTCGCGGGCGCCGCAGGCTCAGGCCGCGCGCCTGGACTCTGCGCCGTGGGGCGGGCGGCCGGAGAGCTGCTCGAGCAGGGCCGCGTACAGGGCCGCGGAGCGGATCGGTTTGGTCAGGTACCCGTCCATGCCGGCCTCCAGACAGCGCTCGAGCTCGCCTTCGAGCGCGTGGGCGGTCAGCGCCAGGATCGGCACCGCCGGACGGCCGAGCTGGCGCGCGCGCTGACGGATCGAGCGGGTGGCCTCATAGCCGTCGAGGATCGGCATCTGACAATCCATCAGGATCAGGTCGAAGGTGCCCTGGCTCTCGAGTTCCAGGGCCTGGCGTCCGTCGTTGGCCAGGCGGACGTCGATGCCGGCGCGCTCGAGCAGGGCCCCCACGACGCGCTGGTTGATCGGGTTGTCCTCCGCCACCAGCACCCGCCGGCCCGCGAGCCCGGTCGGAACCGCCGGGGTCTCGGCCCGAGGCGCAGACTTGGCGAGCTGGCCTCCGAGACTGGCCAGGCGCGCCAGGGTGCGCTCGAGCTCGCGGCGCCGGATCGGTTTCAACAGCCGAGCGGCAATGCCGACCTCCTCCGCCTCGGCGCCCTGGGGGTCCGCGCTGAACAGCACGATCGGCAGGTCGTCCAGGCCGGGCAGCGCTCGCAGTCGCCGCGCGGTCTCGATCCCGTCGATGCCGCCCAGGTGCAGGTCGAGCATTACCAAAGCTGGCCGCTCGGCGGGTGCGGCGAGCCGCAGCCGCTCGAGCAGCGCCTCGCCGCTTTCCAGCCCCTCGGCGACCGCGCCGAGGGCGCGCAGCTGGCCGAGCAGGATCGAGCGCGCCTCGGGATGGTCGTCGACCAGCAGCACGGGCAGCCCCGCGGGCACCACGCTCGGCGCGCAGGCCGACGCCGCGGAATGCGGCAGCGCGGGCAGCGGCAGCTCCACGCGGAAACGGCTGCCGATCCCCAGACGCGATTCGACCGACACACGCCCGCCCATCAGCTCCACCAGCCGGCGGGTGATCGCCAGGCCGAGGCCGGTGCCACCGAAGCGGCGCGTGGTCGAGGCGTCGACCTGCTCGAAGGGCGCGAACAGCTTGGGCAGGCGCTCGGGCGGGATGCCGATGCCCGAATCGGCGATCTCGAAGCGGATCCAGAGCGGCTGGGCGGGGCCGAGCGCGCCCGTCTGGAGGGGCTCGACCGTCAGCCGCACCTCGCCCGCGAAGGTGAATTTGGCCGCGTTGCCGAGCAGGTTCAGCAACACCTGGCCGAGCCGGCCCGGGTCGCCGATCACCTGGGGCGGCAAGCGCGTATCCATCTCGACCAGCAACTCGATTCGCTTGGTGACGGTGCGCGGCGCGATCAGGGCGACGATATCTTCGATGCGCGTGGTCAGGTCGAAGGGGGTGGCCTCGATCTCGAGCTTTCCGGCGTCGATCTTGCTGTAGTCGAGCACGTCGTCGATCACATGCAAGAGCGCCTCGCTAGAAACGCGGATGTTGTCCGCGTATTGGAGCTGGGTTTCGTCCAGATGCGTACCGCACATGAGCTCATTCATCCCGATAACCCCATTGAGCGGTGTACGGATCTCATGGCTCATGTTGGCCAAGAACTCGGCCTTGGCGTGCATGGCGGCCTCGGCGCGATCGCGGGCCGCGGCCAGGTCCTGCTCGCTCTGGCGCTGGTCCGCAAGCATGCGACGCGCCATGGAGAGCAGGCAGATCCAGGCCAGCGACAGGGTCAGCAGCGCGGCGACCGAGATCGTGCGCGAGGCATCGAGCCAGGTCAGAAGCTCCCGCGAGCGCCCTTCGACCGAGCGCGTGATCGCCGATTCGGCCGCCTCCATCCCCGCTGCATACACGGACTTCTTGTGCAGGTACTCGGGGCTCGAGAGCAGCTCGTAGGCCGCCTCGCGCTGCCCCTGGCGCACCAGCCTGAAAGCCTCCAGCTCCATGGACACCAGAGCCTCGTTGGCCAGTCTGGTCTCGTCGGTGGCCGCCAGGGCGTAGGCGTCGGGCGCCAGGCTCTGGGAGCGCTCGAGGGCCGCCAAGAGCTTGGGCTCGAAGGAGTGGTAGCGATCGATCCAGGCGCGCTCCCCGGTGGCTGCCGCGAGCCGCGCAGACATGGTCAAGACCTCGTCGTAGAACACGATCGCGGCCACGTGGCGCGTGTTCTCGAGGTCGCGCGAGGCCAGCAGCTCGACCCCACCGGCGATGTGCCGGATACCGATCACCGCGGCCGCGAAGACCCCCAGGGTGATCGCAATGCCGGTCAAGATCAGATGCAATACGCCGAAGCGCAGCGCCGGGGCAGAGCTGGCGTTTTGTCGGCGGGAACCGGGAGGAACCGAGTGGTTCATGGGGTCGGGTGCGGCCGAAGCCGGGATCTCCTTCGGCTCCGTCGGAGTTCGGACTTGCCGCGAAGCGGAGTGCGGATGGCCCGCTGGGTCGCGAGCACGCCGGCTGGTCGCCGGCTGGCTGCACTTTTCCTCCGCCTCCGCAATGCCCCGGAAGCGAGCCCCCGGCAAACCGGCCGGACCTGCAAATTTTTCGCTCGGCCGCCGGGTCTCCTGCGGGCTCTCAGGGAGCCTGGGAGCCGGGTTGGCGCCGGCCCAGCTCCGCCAGCCCCGCCGCGGCGAACAGCGCCAGCCCAGCCGCGGTAAACAGCCCGACCAGGCCCAAACCTTGCGCCAGCAGCCCGCCGGCCATGGCCGAGAGGGCCGAAGCCAGGGCCTGGGCCGAGAACACGGCGCCGTTGGCGGCGCCGCGCTGGCCCTGGGGAGTGCGCGCCCCGGCGACCCCGTAGGCCAGGGGGCCGGCGCCGGCCGCGAACACGCCCAGGGCCACGCGCAGGGCCCACAGCTGGCCGTAGTTCCCGACCAGGCTGGTCGCCGAGAGGGCGATGGCCGAGCCCCACACGCACCAGCGCAGGCAGCGATAGTGGCCCCGTCGGTCGCCGAGCCGGCCCCAGCTCGGCATCAGCGCCACGCTGACGATCGCCATCGAAGAGAACAGCAGCGCCGTGCGGTCCTCGAAGCTCAAGCCGAAACCGCCCTCCAGCCGGCGCACCAGCAGCTCGAGCAGCGGATTGGTGGCGCCCAGCCCGAACTGCAGGGCGAACAGCATGGCCATCGAGAAGCGCAGGGTGCGGTCTTGGATCAGCAGGCGGAAGTCGCCGAAGGCCTCGGTCAAGAGCCCGCGCCGCAGACGCTCCGGGCCGAGCCGCATGGCGCTTTGGTCCTCGCTGGCGAACAGGAGCACGCCGACGGCGGCCAGGGCCACCGCGCCCCCCACCGCCAGGAACAGGCACTCGAGGCCGTAGGCCGCCACCACCCGAGAACCGATCAGCGGCCCGAAGATCGCCCCGGCCGCCAGGGCCATCTGCAGGCGCCCCGCCAAGCGCCCCTGGCTGCCGCTCGGCGATCCGATCGAGACCAGCGTGATGCTGGGGGGCAGGATGCCCGAGAAGGTGCCCTGCAGCATGCGCAAGAGCAGCAGCTCGAGCGGCGTGCGCGCGAAGCCCATGGCGCCCACGAACAGCGTGATCGCCACCAGCGAGCGCAGCACCATGGGCTTCCTGCCGACGCGGTCCCCCAGGGAGCCCCAGATCGGACCCATCAGGGCCGCCATCAGCGGGGCCACGCCGAACACGCAGCCGGTCCAGGTGGCGACCTGATCGGGGTCCCGGACCCCCATCGATTCGATCTGGCTCGGGAAGAAGGGCAGGAAGCTCATCAGCCCCGTGCCCGCCACCAGGTTCGCCAGCCAGACCGACCAGAAGGTGCGCTGGCTGGGGGTCATGGGGCGCGTCGGGCACTGAATTCCGGCGCCCGCCCCATGCTGCCGGAGCGGGCCCTTGGACTCCAGGCTGCGCCGGGCTCCCAAGGCTCCGCCTTCAGCCCGAGCAGCGCCCGCGCCGCGACCCCCACGGCCCTCTGCGCCGGCCGGCCGCGAAAACCGGCTCGCAGCTCCCCCGCGGCCCCCGCCGCTTGGCCCCGGGCCAGCCGGCCCGGCGGCGCCGCGCTCACAGGTGCCGCACCAGCTCCGGATGGGGCTGCGCGATCACCACCTGGCGCAGCAGGTGCCCGCCCGCTTCGGCCTGGCGCGCCGCGGCGGTCAGCGCCGCGCGCACGTCGCTGACCTCGCCGGTCAGGGTGAAAAAGCTCTTGCCGCCCAAGCCGTTGGCCACGCGCAGATCGAGCAGATCGACGTTGGCGGTCTTGAGCGCCAGATCGGCCGCCGCCAAGGCGCTGGCGACCGTGCTGGTCTCGAGCACGGCGATCGCATCCAGCCGGCCCTGGATCACGCCGCCGCGGCGGCGCAGCCCCGCCAGCAGCTGCGGGTGGGCCTGGGGCAGGTGCAGCCGATCGACCAGGTCGCCCCCGGCCAATTCGCCGCCGCGCCGACCCGCGGCCGCCACGGCTTCGACCGGCCCGCTGAACAGCACCAGGTACTTGCCGGGCTGCACCGGGGTGGCGAAGTGCACCTCGACCGGCGCCTCCTTGAGCAGCCCATCGGCGACCTCCACGCCGCGGGCCACCGAGCACAGCTCCAAGAGCGCCAGGCAGGGCTCGGCCTGCTGGACGTCGAAGAGCACCGGGTTTTGGTCGTTGCGCAGGCTGCCGTTCGATTCGCTCATGGCGGGAGCGCGGCGCGGGGCCGCGAGGGGAGGTTCAGTGCGCGCCGCCGCCATGGGCGCTGAGGCAGCGCTCGACGGCTTCGGCGGCGGCGCGGATCTCGGCGTCGCCGCCGCACAGGCGCAGGCGCCCGACGGCGCCGGAGTTCTCGATGTCGACCAGCCGGACGGGCGCGGCCTTTTCGGCCTCGTTGGCCAGCAGCAGGACCCACACGGCGGCCTCCACTTCGAGGGTGTAGAGGGTGTCGCGGGCCAGCACCAGCATGCCGCTGCGGCTCTTGTTGATCAGGTTGGCGTGGTGGGCATCGACCTGCTGGACGATTTCGCGGAACAGCACGCGCGGCGGGCGCGTGTCGCCCTCGGCAAGGCCCGCGTGGCGCAGCATGCGCCGCCCGGCCTCGCGCACCTGGCCCTGGTCGGCGGCGTGCACCTCGAGCGTGCCGAAGTGCCGCTCGGTCAGCAGCGCTCCCGGGCGCACGTCGCACTGCTTGAGGGCCACGTCGAGCAGGGTGTTGGCCAGCAGCCCGGGCTCGACCTCGATCCAATAGGCGCTGTCGCCGGGCACCGGGTACTGCCCGAGGCCCTTGACCGCCAGGGCGGCGGCGAGCTGCGGCTGGACCTGGTCCAGGGCGAAGGCGCCGCGCAGTTGGGTCGGGGGGCGGGTCATGGGCCCGGGCGGGCCGCGGGGCAGCGCGCGCGGCTGGGCGCGAGCTCCGCGGCCGAGGCGGTCACTTGGGCGAATCGGGAAGCGTCGGCAGGAAGCGCTCCAGGTCCTCGGCGGGCCGCGGGATGACGTGCACGCCGATCAGTTCGCCGACGCGCTTGGCCGCCGCGGCGCCCGCTTCGGTGGCCGCCTTCACGGCTCCGACCTCGCCGCGCACCATCACGGTCACCAGGGCGCCGCCGGAGTTTTCCTTGCCGATCAAGGTCACCTTGGCGGCCTTGCACATCGCATCGGCGGCTTCGATCGCGCCGACCATGCCGCGGGTCTCGATCAGGCCCAGGGCGATCAGGGAATCCATGGACGGGAGTGGCTGTGGGTGGACGGGGGCGCGCGGCGCGCGCCGGGAGCGGGCACTCTAACCGCGCCGGGGATCAAGCCGTGCAGGCCCCGGAGCTCGGGTGCTGGTGCGGACAGCCCTTGCAGGGGCCGAGCGGGCAGCCGGCGCCGCCCTGGGCGGCCGCGGCCGGCACCGGGATGGCCTGCTCGATCGGCCGGGGACGCGGCGCAACGGCGGCCGTGGACGCGGCCGCGGGCGCGGGGCTGCCGCTCGGGGCCTGGCGCAGGGGCACGATCGGCTGGGACTCTCCGGGGCGCGGCGCCCGCGGCGCGGACCCGCTGGCGGCCGGCGCAGCGCCCGGCCGGGGGGCGCCGGCTAGCGAGCTGGCCATCGAACCGCCGCCGCCCATGGACCCTGCGGCGGAGGCCGCGCCAGCGGCCGGTGCGCTCTGGCCCTGGCCCGCGCTCGGCTTGGCCGGCAGGGCCGGGGTCTCGAAGCGCGGGTTGCCGCGCCAGCTGGCCGGCTCGACCAGGGGCTCCGGGGCCCGCCGGGGCCCCGCCAAAGCGCCGCGCAGACCGGGATCGCCGGGCAGGCCGCTGCCGCGCGGGGCGCGCTCGCCGCTGCCGAGCAGCTCCGCGGCGCGGGCCAGGTCGCGCTCGTAGCTCTGCTGCCAGTCGGGGCGCAAGAGCCCCACGCGCTTGACGTTGATCAGGTGCCGCGCGGTGATGTTGTCCGAGGTGATGTTGCCCGCCAGGGGCCCGCAGCCCAGGCTCATCGAAGGCATCAAGCCCGTCGAGTAGCCGACCGCCCCCTGGCTGGTCGGGCCGTTGACCACGATGCGGCTGGCGGGCTTCTCGAGGTACCAGGCCTCGAGCACGCGCGGGTCCTTGGCCCACAGGCCGATCGTGTGCCCCAGGCCGCCGTAGCGCAGGATTTCGAGCGAGACCTCGCAGCCCTGTTCCCAGCCCTCGACCTCGTGGATCGACAGCAGCGGGCACAGGATTTCGATCGACAGGGGCCAATCCTTGCCGACCCCGCCCTGGTGGGCCAGCAGCAGCGTCGTCGAGGGCTCGACGCGGAAACCGGCGCCCTCGGCGACCTTCCAGGGATCGGCCCCGACCACGTCCGGGTTCATGTGCCCGCCGCGGTTGCAATAGCGCTCGAGCAGGCGCGTCTCCTCGGGGCTGCACAGGTGCGCGCCGCGCTCGACCAGCTTTTGCAGCAGGGCCTTGGCGATCGGCTTGTCGAGCACCAGGGCCTGCTCGGAGCAGCACAGGGTCGCGTTGTCGAAGCTCTGGCTGGCCACGATCCAGCGCGCCGCCTCCGACAGGTCCGCAGAGCGGTCGATGTAGACCGGCACGTTGCCCGGGCCGACGCCGTAGGCCGGCTTGCCCGAGCTGTAGGCCGCCTTGACCAGGCCGGAGCCGCCGGTCGCCAGGATCAGCTTCATGTCCGGGTGCTCCATCAGCGCCCGGGTCGATTCCTGGGTCGGCTGGCGCAGGCACTGCACCAGGTCGGCGGGCGCGCCCGCGCGCTCGAGCGCGCGCCTCAGCACCTCGACGGTCTCGAAGATGCAGCGTTTGGCCCGCGGGTGCGGGCTGATCACGATCGCGTTGCGGCCCTTGACCGCCAGCAGCGCCTTGCCGATCGCGGTCGAGGTCGGGTTGGTGGTCGGCACCACGCCGCAGACCACCCCGATCGGCGAGGCGATCTCGATCACGCCCTGCTGCTCGTCGCGGCGGAGGATGCCGACGGTCTTTTCCTTCTCGATCGAACGCCAGATGCCCTCGCTGGCGAACAGGTTCTTGAGCACCTTTGAGTGCGCCCGGCCGATGCCGGTCTCTTCGACCGCCAAACGCGCCAGATCCGCCGCCGCAGCAGCCGCCGCCTTGGCCATGGCCGCGCCCAGGCGATCGATCTGCTCCTGGCTGTGCTCCGCCACCTGCGCCTGGGCGGCCACGGCCAGACGCACCGCGTCGCGCACCTCCTGGAGCGCCTGCAGGTCGGGATCGAGGCGGGTCATGGTCCGTGTTCAGCGCGGGTCGTCGCCGGCGCCCTGGCTCGGCCGACCCGCGGGGCTGCGATCAATCCGCGCCGCCCTTGGCGCCACCCTTCGGCGCCCCGGCCGGCGGGGTCAGGGGCGGCAGGATGCGCCAGAGCTGCTCGCTCGGCCGCGGGATCACGTGCACGCTGACCAGCTCGCCGACCCGGCGCGCCGCCGCGGCGCCCGCGTCCGTGGCGGCCTTGACCGCCCCGACCTCGCCGGCCACGTACATGGTCACCAAGCCGGCGGTGGCCTTCTCCTTGCCGAACAGCTGGACCTTGGCGGCCTTGACCATCGCATCGGCGGCCTCGATCGCTCCGACCAGGCCTTTGGTTTCGATCATGCCCAGGGCGCGGTTCTGCACGGGGGCTCTCTTGCTGGGGATAAGGGTGGAAGCGGTCCGCGCGCCGAGCGCGCCGCCGCGGGCCCCCACTCTAGCGCCCGACCGTCCCCCGAGCCCCCCCCGGCCCCGCTCCTGCTCCGCCTCAGTTCCTGACCCGTTCGACTCCAGGTCCAATCCCCGATCGGCAGCAGCCCACCAACCGCCGGAATCCGGCCCCGGCCCGACCCGCACCCGCCCGGCCCTGCCCTCCAGGCCTACGCGGAACCCGAGCCAATCCAGCGCCTCTGGACCCCCACAATCACCCGGCTCCCCCGCCGCCAGATCCCTGACAGGCCTCCACGGCTCGACCGGCTCCTCCCGCGCGGCCCGCGACCCGCCCAGGCAAGCGGGCTTCGCTTATCTTCATACCAGAGCCTGCCCGCGTGGTCGGCGCCCGTTTCTGCCCCCTTGACAACTTTCCGGGGGGGGGGGGGTAGATGAACGGGTGTCTGGGGTGCTGCCCCTCAGGGCATGCCACCGATGCACGCGGCATCCCGATTCCGCTCTGCCACCCAGCATGAACCACCTGCCCTCGTTCGCTCTGCTCACGCTGCTCGGCCCCTATACGCTCGGACCGACTGCCCCCGTTCAACTACCCCACTGCGATGGCTACTCGACCGTGCTCTATCCTCCAGCGTGCGAGAACTGCGACGTGGTCACGTTGACCCACCAAATTACGGATGCGGGCTGCGGAGGTCGCTGCGCGTGGTCCGTATTCGGTGACGTCGCCTGCAATCTCGATGGAGTGATCGGAGGCTATTCCGTCAATACCTCCGGACTGATCGGCTGTGGAGAGGATGCAACGATTCGGCTGCCATGTGTCGGGCAACCAGGCACTCCGCTCGCAACCGTGTACTTCAGCTGCACCCCTGTCGGTTGCTGAGGCAGATTTGCCTCTGGATCGGGCTCCACCCGATCCAGAGGCCGCGCCCGCCTTGTGTTTGCCCGCAAGAGTTCCGATAGCCGCAAGCCGCCTCAGAAACTCGACACGGATCGGAAGATCCCCCTGGAGCCGGGGTTTCGATCTGCAAGCGAGAGTCAGCCCATGGCCCCGCTCTTGGTGCAAATCACCGATGGGATGCCGTACTACTCGCGCAAACGATCGAAAAAGACCTCCTACAAAGCCCAATGAAGTTCGCTCGCATCTTGCAGATCGCCCTTATAGTCATTCTTTGCGCGGTGCTTGGACGCTTCATCTTGAAGAAGCCGGCGGGCGGAGAGCTCCAGGACCCCGCAGCAGGGCCGAAAACTTCTGATGGGGAAGAGATCACCTTGCTCTTGGCGCCGTCTGCTCCTGAGGCTCAGCTGGCTGTACCGGAACTGCCTGGCCTGCCTCAATCCATCGAACTGCAGCCGAAGTGGAAAGAGATGCCGGCGCCAGTGACGGCCCCATCCCCTTACCCTCCAATCGTGGCGGAGGAGGGCGTCCCGATCGATCCGGGCCGCTGGGCAACGGCCGGAGTCCTCCAACGGACTCCGACGCCGGATTCGGTCTTCGACGCAAAATACCCGCCGGACACCGAAAAGGGGTTGATCTTCGGCAACAGCATGCTCGTGAGCAGCGAAGCCTTGCAGATGATCACGGACCGGGCCAAGTATCAGTTCGAGACCGGCGATTATGAGGATGTGTACCTGCCAGTGAAGGTGACCCCGGAGGGCACAGTCCTGGACGAAATGTTCTATATCCCAAGAGAGGAGAACAAATTCCCGCGATATGCGTTTCGAGGCAAGTCCAAGGACCTGAGGGAAGGCAGAATGAAGATTGCTTTTCTGCGCTTTGCAGACCATCCCGACATCTACGAGAAGCTGGACGAAGCCGATTACCTGCGCCGACGCCTCGCTGCGATGGAGGAGCACTGAATCCGGTCCCCGGTACTTTCGCGTGACTGGCGTGGATATGGAATTGCGAAGTGCCAGCAAGATCATCTTCCCAGGCAAGGGAGGATTGTCGCACCCGAGTCCGACGGCCAGGCCCACTGCGGATTAGCGGCTCGATTGACCCCCAAACCGGTGCGGCGCGCGGGGCGCGCCTTGGATACGAACTCGAAGGGGCGGTTGGTGCGCTTGCTGCGGCGTTGGCCGGCGCTCTCCAGCGACGAGCGCCTGTGCTTGTGGCGGACGGTGCTCGAGCCGGGTCCGGTGGACTGGCTGGGGCTGCTCTTGGCGCTCGACGTGGATCTGGACCTTGAGATCGATTCTTACGGCACCACCCCGCTGATCTTGGTGGCGCAGCAACGGCGGCCGGCGAGTCTCGAATTCGCCCGCCGTCTGATCGAACGGGGAGCGGCGCTCGACACCCTTGCGGATCAGGGAGAATCGGCCCTGTCCTATGCGGCCAGCCAGAACTTCGGGTCGATGGCGACCCTGCTGCTGGCCGCCGGGGCGGACCCTCGGGCAGACGGCGCCCTCGTGGCGCCCGAGACCGCCCGCTGCTGGTCGGGCCCGGAGCTGCAAGGGCTGCTCGAGCGCGGCCTGAGCGCCGAGGAGAGAGCGCGGCTTCCGGCCCCTTGGCCAGCCCGCTGGGTCGAAGACGACGACGGGGACAGCGCGGAGTGGATCGACGTGCCCGCTGGCCGCGGGGGCTTCCGCTGGATCAGGAATCCCTTCCCCGGCTGGCTCTGGATCGGGCCCTGGCCCCCTCCGCAGCCCCCGCCGGCGTCAGAACCGCTGGATTGACACGCATCCGCGCATGCGAACGCGGCTCGCCCCCGTCGCTGCTAGCTGAGGCCAGCGCCGCTGGCACCCTTGGCGCACGCTTCGCGCAGCCTGGACTCGCGCAGCTCACAGCCTGGGCCTACACCACGCGCAGCCGCCGCGGGTCGGCTTCGAGGCGATCGGAAGGCTGCTCGGAGGCCGCTTGGGTCGGCCAGTCCTGAGGGTCTTGGCGGACCGAGCCTGCAGACTCCGCGCCTGAAAGACCCCGCGGCGCGCCCATGGGCGCTCCTCAGGTGGTCGGCGCGCCCGCGGGATCGGAGCAGCCGCGCTCGCCGGCCGGGGTGCCGGCGGGGCGCGGGCGCTTGGGCTGGACGGGGGGCTCGACCTGCGGGGCGCTCGGAGCGGGCTCGCCGGCCGGATCGTCGTCGCTCGGATCGCTGCCGTTGCGATCGCCGACGGTCGCTGCACCGCCAGCTGCACCGCCCGCTCCATCGGGCGCTTCATCGCCCGGCGCATCGCCAGGCGCATCGATTGGCCCGGCCCCGGAGCCGCCGGCCGCGGCGCCGTCCCCCGCGGGGCGCTTCTGGCGCTCCTTGCGCTCTTTTTCCTTGAGGCGTGTGTAATCCAGGTAGTGCAGGTTGGCCTGGATGTTGTCGGTGTTCGAATAGACGTAGGCCAGGAAGAACTGCGTGATCGTGGCCCGGCGGCTCTTCAATTCTTCGCACAGCCGCAGGATCAGGGCCGGGCGCTCGGCGTTCTCCTGCTCGAAGGCCACCCACCACTTGCGCGCGCTGCCGCCGGTCTGTTCCCAGCCCAGGTGTTCC
>JBILNK010000199.1:0-7294 GCA_044375105.1 Planctomycetota bacterium | reverse complement strand
CGCCCTAGAGCGGGAGCAGGTCGATCAGCGCACTTCCGCGGGGCGCCCGTACTGCAGCTCTTCGGCCGCGGCGCGGATCAGGTCCGCCGCGCGATCGCCGCGCGGCCAATCCGACAAGCGATCGACGGCACGGGCCGGCGCGTTGCCGAACAGGTAGTTGAGCGCGAGCACGAGCTCGGCCTCGCGATCGGTGGGATGGTCCACCAGGTACAGCTCGAGCACGGCCAGCTGCACGTCGAAGTCGCTGGCATCGCGATAGAAGCTGCGCTTGTCGATCGTCGACCAGACCAGGTTGGCGTCGAGCTCGAGACCGCGCCGGATGGCCGCCGCCGCGGTGGCGTAGTCGCCGGTGGCGAACAGCGCGTCCGCCAACACGAGGTGCAGCACGCCGCTCTCGGGTTGGGCTTCCACGGCCTTGCCGTAGTAGTGGGCCGCATCGCCGTAGCGGCCGTCGCGGAAGGCCCGATCGCCGAGGGTCAGGTAGCGCTCGCCCGCGGGGCCCATGGGCTGGCTGGGCGCCGCCGGCGCGCTGGGCAGGGGGCTCGGAGCGAACACCGGGGCCGGCTCCGCGGCCGGTGCGGCCACGGGGGCGGGGGCCGCTTGCTCGACGATCACCGTGACCGGCTGCGGGGTCGGATTCTGCAGCACGGCCGCGTAATAGAGCGGCGGGTTCCAGCCCCAGTGCCACCAGGGGTAGGGCGTCCACCAGTGCCAGGGCGAGAAGCCGCCGTACCAGCCGCCCCAGCCGCCGCCCCAGCCGCCGCCGAAACCGAAGTGCCAGCCGCCGGGGCCGAAGCAGGGGTGGTTCCAGTAGTTCCACCAGAACCAGGAGGAGCCGAAGGCGAAGGAGTACGGCCAGCCAAAGGCACCGCAGCCCCAACCGTAGCCCAGGCCGAAGGACCAGCCCGGGTGGTAGGCGCCGCCGACCCACAGGCCCTTGTCGAGCACCTGACCCGCGTTGCCGTCGGGGTCGCCGGGCCCCGGGACGTCGCCGCCCGGGATGCTGCCGCCGGGCAAAGCACCCTGGCCGCCCAGACGCCGGCGCACCAAGCTGCCGGCCACGGGACCGGCCATCAGATTGGTGCCGGCGCCGGCCAGATCCGCGCGCAGATTGGCCAGGCGCTGGGCTTGGCCGCGCAGGCGTTCGGCCCGCACGGGATCCCGCTCCTGCAGCCGGCGCAGGTCGCTGAGCGCCGTGAGCGAGGCGCGACGGCCCTCGGGGCTGCGCAGGTCGGCGCCGGGGCTGCGCGCCGTCTCCAAGCGCGCCGGGTCGCGGCGCAGCGGCGCGCTCGCAAGAGCCGCCGGCCGACGGCTGGCCGGGGGTTCCGGTCGCGACAGGCGCTCGAGGGGACCGCGGCCGTAGCGCTGGCGGTCGGAGAGGCGCTGCAGGGATCCGCGCACCTCGTCCAGGGCGGGGAGCACCTCGCGGCTCGGGCCGGGATAGCGCTCGGGCACCGCGGACAGATCCGCGCCGCTGCGGCGTCGGTCGCCCGGTGCGAGGTAGCCATCGACCCGCCCGCTGCCCGCCGGGTTGCGGGCGTCGCCGGCGCTGCCCGTGGGGCGCGCGCCGGGGCTTGCGCCGCCGCCGGGGCGATAGGGCGCCGGGAAGCGCACGTAGCGCTGGCGGTCCGGGCCGTTGTGCAGCGGCCGCAGCTGGCCATCGCGCGGGTTGGCGGCTTCGCCGGCCGTTTCGGGAGCGCGCGCAGGGCCGAAGCCCGGCGTGCTGCCCGAGAGGACCTCGCCGCGCTCGACGCGCCCGCCGCCGCTGGAGCTGGGCGCCGGAGCGGTCGGTCCGCGGTCGAGTGAGCCGGGATTCGAATAGCGCGGGGTGCGATCGGGCGCGGAGGGCGCCGGCGGGCGGCTGAAGACCGGCGGGCTGGTGCGCCCGGAGCCGGAACCCATCGAGGGCCGCGAAGAGCCGCCCATGGAGGGCCTGGAGGATCCGCCCAGGGAAGGCCTGGAGGACCCGCCCATCGAGGGCCGCGAGGACCCGCCCATGGAAGGCCGGGACGAGCCGCCGATCGAGCCTCCGCCGCCGCTCGGGCGGCCGCTGCCGCCCTGGCTGGCCCCGGGGCGCTGGCCGTAGGCGGCGAAGCCCTCGCCCGGGATCAGTACGGGGGTCACAAGCGACAGCAGGGCACCGAGCAGCAGCGCCCTGACCGGCGTGGTCCAAATCGCCTTCGTCTTGACTGGGGTGGACATGGGCTGGGGATGCATGGCCGCGAGGGTGCAAATTTCGTTCCCGATTTCCCGGAGCGGCTCGGGGCATTCCAGGCGGTCAGCGTCCGTCGCAGTGGACAGGCGCGCAGTCCTCGCCGAGCGACGCCGGGCCTGCCATTCATGGACCCGCCGGCCGGGCCGTGCCAGGGGCCGTCCCGGGTTGCGGGGGGCGTACTGGCCCGGGCGCGCCTTGCGCCAGGGCCGCGGAGTTCGGCAAGTCCCGGCGGATCGCCCCGCGGCTCCGGCCGGCCCGGAGCGCCGCGAAAACCCTGCTCCGGGCCCCGCCGCCCCGGGCCGCCTACGAATCGGACCGGCGCAGGGGCCGCGCTAGGGCCCGGGGCGCCGGCGCCAGTGGAACGGCTGGCCGGCTGGGGAGGCGGCCCGGCCCCGTCCGCAGGCCTCCCTTCGGACGCGCCGGGCGATCCCCTCAGGTATCCGCGAAGATCAGCACGACCCGGGCCGAGCGGTCCGGCAGCTCCTGCGCGAGCAGGGCCAGGGGCTTGGCGCGCTCCGGCAGCAGGGCCCGCAGGGTCTCGAGCTCGGCCCGGCCGATCGATTCGAGATCGCGCACCTCGAGCTGCACGGACTCGGCCGCTTCGCGGGCCATGAATCCAGCCGGGGCCGGCCCACTGCCTGCCCAGCGCCAATGCACGGCGGCGGGACGCCCGTCCTCGGCCAGATCGAAGGTCGGATGAGGGTCCAGATCGCCCGCGGGGGCCAGCCCGGCCTCCACCTGCGCGCGCTGCGCCGCGGCCAGGCTGCGCGCGCTGGCCCAGTCGCGGGCGCCGATCAGGGGCAGCGAGCGCGACCAGGACGGGGGCACCGGCCCGCGCGCCACGCGCTGGCCCGCCGGCAGGAGCTCGAGGCGATCGGCGGGCAGGAACAGCGCATCCAGGAACAGCACGGAGGTCTCCAGGTCCTCGACGGTCTCGGTCCAGACCGTCTCGCCGCCGAAGGAGACCGACAGGCGCGCCGGGAAGGCGCGCGCGCCCAAGGTTCGCCAGGTTTCGAGCAGCAGGGACTCCTCCAGGCTGCCGTCGGGGCGGTGCACATCGATGCGGCCGGGCCGGCCTTCGAGGAGCTCGCTGGCCACCAGGAACCCGAGGGGCTCGCTGCCCTGCGGGCCCATCGGCAGCGGGGCGAAACGCGCCCCTTCCCGCTCGGTCCATTCGAAGCCGTCGGGCCACAGGAACGCTGCGCGGCGCAGTTCGAAGCGGCGCAGCAGCTGGTCGCGCACGGCCGGCTCGGGCTCCGTGGAGGCGCCGCTGCGCGGGGCCACCTCGAAGGTGCGCGGACCGAAACGGAAGCTGATCACGCGGTCCTCGCCTGCGCCGCCTTCGACCGACAGCTCGAAGCGCACCCGGTCGGGGAAGGCGTAGCTGGCCACGAAGCGATGGGGCTGCTCGGGCAGCGCCGCGAACACGACCTGCGAGCGCGTGCGCAGCCCGGCCAAGCCGGCGATGCGGGTGCGCGCGCCGAGCCCGGCGCCGGGGGCCGCGGCCGCGGGGGAGCCCTGCGGCTCAGTCGCCGGCGCGGCCGGCGCGGCCGGCGCGGGCTCGCTGGGCGGCAGGGAAGCCGGCGGGCGCGAGCAGGCGATCGTCAGCAGCGCGGCCAGGCACAGCCCGGCCCAGCGGCGCGCGGCGAGCGGCAGCAAGGGCCTTCGCCCGGGGCTGCGCGCGCGCTGCTGCCCCGGGGCCGCCAGCGGCGCCAGCGGCGCCGACGCAGCCGTCCAGCCGACGGCCGCCGCGGGCGAGCTCTGCGCCCGGCCGCGGGCCCCGCCGTGCTGCGCCGCGCTGCGGTTTGCGCGTCCGTCCGCGCCGGCGGACGAGCTGCCCAGGAGCTTCGCGCTCACGGCAACTTGAAGGCCCACTCGCGCCAGTCCTCTTCTTTTTCGCCCAGGTCCGCGCCGCGCAGGATGCGCAGCTCGTAGCGCAGCGCATCGCGGCGCTCGCCCTTGCCCTTGCGCCAGGCCTCGAACAGGTTGCGGGCGCAGCGCCCGCGCTCCGCGTCGACCTCCTCGCCGATGCGCCGGATGGCGCGCGCGGCGGCCACCGCCACCAAGGTTTCCTGGTCCTCGAGCCGATCGGCCAGCTCCGGCAGCGCCGCGGGGTCCTGCAGCACCCGCAGGCAGGTGGCGGCTTGCACGCGCACTCCCGGCTCGGGATCGAGCAGGGCCAGGCGCAGGTCCTCGAGCAGGCCCTCATCGCGCACGCCGGCTTCGAGCAGCCGCTGCAGGGCGTAGGCGGCGTTGTTGCGGCTGGTGGCTTCGGGCGCCTCCAGCAAGCGCTGGCGCAGGGGCTCGAGGGGCGTGCTTGGATCCGCCAGCAGCCCGAGGCCCAGCAGGGCGTTCTGACGCACGCCGACCAGGGGGTCGTCGAGGGCCGCCAAGAGCGGCGAGAGGGCCCGCGGCGAGGCGGAGAAGCCCACCGCCATGGCGGCGATCTGGCGGTTGCGCGGGGGCCCGGATTCGATTTGTTCGATCAGCACGTCCAGGCGCTGGCGCGCGCCGCGGCGCAGGTCGAGGTCCAGGGCGCGGTGCTTGCGCTCGTCGACCTCCCGGGCGCTCAGCTTGGTTTGGTTCCAGGCGCGCAGGAGCCCGTCGAGCTCGAGCAGCAGGGCGCCCGGCTCTTCGGGCAGCTCGCGCTCGAGCAGCCGCTCGCGCAGCTCGGTCTCCTCCTGGTCCGGGGTCGTGCCGGGGGTGATCTTCTGGCCCTTCGTCTGGCTGGCGCAGCCGGCCAGCAGCAGCGCGCACAGACCGGCCAGCAGGGACCGAGCGGGAAGCCGGCGGCCCGGCGCGGGCGCCCGGAGCGCTGCCCGTTGGAACGGATGGGATCGCGGAGGACGCTGGGGCACGGGGGGCACGGGGTGGGGGGGAGAGGCGCGCTGGACGCCGGCCGGCTGCGATTCTTCCCGCCGCGCGGCCCGCGCGCCAGCGCCGGGTCTGCGACCGCGGGCCTGGCCAGGAAATTCTTCGCCTCGCGGAGCCGGGCGGCGGGCACCATGGGGCCCGAGCATGGCCGTCCACGTCCTGAACGCCCTGGCCCGCGAAGGTTTCGAGGAGCTGGTCGCGCTCCACGATCGCAGGAGCGGGCTGCAGGGCTTCCTGGCGATCCACGACACCAGCGCCGGGCCGGCCTTCGGCGGCATCCGGCGCTTCCCGTACTCCAACGAGAACCGCGCGCTGGTCGATTGCCTGCGCCTGGCCCGCGCCATGACGGCCAAATGCTGTCTGGCGGGACTGCCGGCGGGCGGGGCCAAGCTGGTGGTGCTCGATCAGCCCGGGCTCGACCTGGAGCGCGCCTACGCCTACCTCGGCGAGGTCACCGAACGCCTGCAGGGCCGCTTCTACGCCGGGCCCGACATGGGCACCGGGGTGGCCCAGCTGGCCGCCCTGTGCAGCACGACGCGCTTCGCCACCGATCCGGGTCCGGCCGGACCCGGCGAGCTGGCCCAGGCCACCGCGGCGGGCGTTTTCGCCGGCATCTCGGCGGCCCTGCTGGCCCTCGATGGCGCCCTGGACTGGCCCCGGCGGCGCATCGTCGTGCAGGGCCTCGGGGCCGTGGGCACCGAGCTGGTGCGGCGCCTGGTCCTGGTCGGCGCCCAGGTGGCCGCCAGCGATCTCGATCCCGCGCGCTGCCACGCGGCCCAGCGCGAGTTCGGCCTCGAGCTGCTGCCCCCGGGCAGCGAATTCGACGCGCGCTGCGACGTGTTCTCGCCCAATGCCATGGGCGGGCTGCTGCACGACCTGACCCTGCGGCGCCTCTCCGCGCGCATCGTGGCCGGCGGGGCCAACAACCTGCTGGCGCGCAGCTCCCACGGCGACCGCCTGCACGAGTCCGGCGTGCTGTTCGTCCCGGATGTGCTGATCAATTCCGGCGCCCTGATCCGGGGCGCGCTGTTCCACTTGTTCGGGCACCGCGAGCCGGTCTCGGCCATCGAAGGCCGCATCGGCGACCGGGCCACCCGCCTCTTGCGCGAGGCCCTGGACGAGGGCCTGCCGCCGGCGCGCGTGGCGCAGCGCGAGGCCCGCCGGCTGCTGTCCCAGCGCCGCCGCGAGGCCGCCCAGGCCCCGCGCCCGGCCCTCGAGCGCAGCCTCGGCGCGGCGCCCGGCGGCCCGCCCGTGTGCTGATGCGGCCCGGCTGCCCGGGCCAGCGGTTGAGTTTTGAGGATTCCGGCACCAGCCTGGCCGCGGCTCGTGCGTAGTCGCCGCCCATTCGCCTCCCATGAAGCTGGCTTTCCTGTGCTCCGCTCTGCTGCTCTCGGCGCACCCCGCGCCGCCTCCGGCCCAAGAGACGCCGGCCGCCGCGCCCGCGCCGGTCCGCGAGCCCTTGGAATTCCCGCGCGCGGCCGGCCAGCTGCCCCTGCTGGTGCCGCGCCAAGAGCGCCTGCAATACGAGGTGCGCCTCCAGCTCGGGCCGGTCGACGCCCGCGTCGGCACGGTGACCCTGGATTCGCGCACCGAGCCCTACCGGCGCTCCCTGCTGCGGCCCGGCAGCAGCCGCGCCGACGGCCACGAGGTCGGCGTGCTCTCGGCGCGCGCCTTTGGGTCCTACACGGTCCCAGGACTGGCCTTGCCTCAGCGCCACCTCGAACCAGGAGGGCACCGAGAAGCGCCGCCACGAGCTGCTGCTCGGCCAGCGCGGCGGCCAGCCGGGTGGCACGTTCCGCAACGACACCAAACACGGGGCCCCGCGCGGCACGCGGGTCTGGTCGCCGCCGATCGACGTGGTCGCGCCGGCCGGGGCGCTCGATTCCCTGAGCGCGATCCTGCTGGTGCGCAGCATGCGCAAGACCGGTTCGCCCCGCGAGGTCTTCGTGATGCTCGACAAGGACAATCCCTGGGAGGTCGAGCTGTCCTTCGGCGCCGGCGAGGTGCTCGAGCTGCCGGCCGGCCGTTTCGAGGCGATCCCCGTGCTGCTCAGCACCAAACCCTGGAATCCGCCCGGTTCGGACGCGCCCGCAGCCGCGCCCGAATTCGCCGGGCCCTTCGGGATCCGCGGGGAGATCCAGCTGTGGGTCGAGGCGAACAGCGGCGTGCCCCTGCGCATCCAGGGCAGCCTGCCCGCCGGACCGA
>JBILNK010000073.1:0-18796 GCA_044375105.1 Planctomycetota bacterium | reverse complement strand
GCCGAGCGTCCCGCTCGCCCGCTGCTCGGCCCGCTGCTCGGCCCGCTGCTCGGCCCGCTGCTCGGCCCGCTGCTCGGCCCGCTGCTCTCGACGACTCCCCAGATCGCACCATCCCGATCGCGCGGGAAGCGAAGCCTGAGCCTCTCAACCGTCGCGCAAGAACACATGCACGGAGAGGTCGCGGGATTCGACCTCGAGGGGCCAGGAAGCCACCAATCGGCAGTCCTCGGCTAGGGTGCGACGGAACTCGGCTGCGTCGGCGGGGTCCCAATCCTCCAGCTCCTCGAAATTGAGCACGAACCAGGTGCGCCGGCCGGTGCGGTCCCAGCGTTCGGGCACCCGCGAGCGGAAGCGATCCAGGTACACGAGCTGGCGCGGTTCCCGCAGGAAGGTCGCCAGCGGATCGAGGTAGTACTCCCCCACCGGCGCGGCCATGCCCATCAGCAGGTCGTTCGGCAGACGCTGGCGCGCCACCAGCGTGTAGGCCTCGCGCCAGTGCGGGCGCTCGCCGTTGCGGTGGCTCAGGAACAGGCCCGCCTGGACCAGGTTGGGCAGCAGCACCAAGGTCAGCACTCCGAAGGCCAAGGTTCCCGGGCGCCCCGAGCCCCGGCCCGGGGCTGGCCGGCACCAGGGCGCCGCGGCCAGCAGGCACACGTAAGGCAGCAGCACGAACACGTACTGAGCCGTCATGCGAGTCCACAGCGACAGGACCAAGGCCAGCAGGAGCGCCGAGACGCACACGAGCAGAGCCAGAGCCGCCGCGGGAGCGCGCCGTCGCCACCATTGCCCGACGCCCACCAAAGCGGCGCTGAGCAGCAAGGGGCCGAAATAAAAGCCGCTGGTGAGCACGAGGTGTAGCGGGCTGCCGCCGCCTTTCACCTGGCGCCAGGAAACGATGCGCTCGAAGGCCCAGGGGGCGCCCGCGGCGCCCACCAGCAGAGCCAGAGCCCACAGCAGGCGGCGGGCCGTCGGCAGCGCGGCCCGGCCGTGGGGATCGACGAGCAGCTGGCCCGCCAGGAACAGCCCCGGCAGGACCAGCAGGGCCGTGAAATGGAACCCGAGCCCCAGGGCGCACAAGAACAGGCCCGCGGAACTCCAGAGGAACACCCCGGACGGCCCGCGGGGATGGCCCGGGCTGCCACGGGCTCTCAGCAGGAGGCCCGTGCCCAGGAGCACGGTGCATTGGGCCAGGGTGTAGAAGCGTGCGCTGTGGGACCAGTAGAGGTGCCAGCTCGAGACCCCCAGGAACAGGGCGGCCACCAGAGCGCCCCGGGACCCCGCCCAGGGCCGGAAGGCGAAGGCGCACAGGAACAGACTCAGAGCGCCCGCCAGAGCCGACGGCAGCCGCATCCAGGCTTCGTCCGGGCGGGCCGGCAGCAGGCCGTAGAGCAAGGCGTACAGGCGATACCCGAGGGGGTTCTTGAACTCCTGCTGGTGCAGGGCGTCCGAAAGAGTCAAGGCCTCGTCGATCCACAGGCCATGGCTTCCAAGGCCCACGAACCGCAGCGCCGCCAGCAGCGCCAGGCCGATCCACAGGGGCGCCTCGCCCGCCTGCAGGGAGCGTCGCCAGCGGCTGGCCAGCGGGGCGGGGTGAGCGCTCATGCCCAGAGGATCGAGGCCGGGGACCGGCATGGCAAGAGCGCGCTCGGACGGCGCCCAGGGCGCGCCGCAGCGGGGACGCCGGCGGTTGGTCCCGTTTGCGCTCCCCGGGGCCGGCGCGCACCATGGATCCATGCGCCTGCCGCCGACCATCGCCCGCCGCCGCGCCGCGGCCGCCGCGGGCCTCCTGGCCGCCTGCTCCGGCCTGGCCAGCTGCCTGATCCAGCGCCCTCAACCCGGCCTGATGATCGCCACCACCCCGCCGGGCGCGCGCCTGTTCGTCGACGGGGCGGACTCGGGCCATGTCACGCCCGCCTGGATCGCTGTCGCGGCCAACGACTGGCACCGCCTGGACGTGTCGCTGCCCGGTTACGAGCCGGAGTCGCGGCTGGTCTCGCCCAACCGCCGGCTCTACGCAATCTCCTGGACCAAAGGCTGGGTCGGCCTCACCACCTGGTGGTTCCCGCTGTTCCTGCCCCTCGAGGACTTCTTCTTGCCAGTGCGCGTCGACACGAGCCCGGCCCCCTCGCGGATCCACATCCAGCTCGCGCTGGAGGACTGAAACGCCCTTGGAGCGGAGCTTGATCCAGGAATTGCCCAAGCTCGTGGTGCTCGACCGCGATGGCACGCTGATCACCGAGACCGGCTACCTGCTCGAGGGCCAGGGCTTCGAGCTCTGCGCCGGCGCGGCGGAAGCGGTAGCACGCTTCAACAACATGGGAATCCCAGTGGCGGTGGCGACCAACCAAAGCGCCATTGGCCGCGGCTGGCTCAGCGAAGCGGGCCTCGGGCGGATCCACGCGGAGCTCGGCCGGCGGCTGGCCGAGCAGGGCGCTCGCGTCGACCTGTGGCTCCACTGCGCCGAACACCCCAGCGAAGGCCAGGGGGTCTACCGGCGCGAAAGCGTGCGGCGCAAGCCGGGGCCCGGCATGCTGCTCGAAGCCGCCGCGCATTTTGCCGTCCGACCCGGGGACTGCCTGGCTGCCGGGGATGCTTGGCGCGACCTGGCGGCGGCCAGGGCGGCGGGCATGCCGGCCTGGATGGTGGCTACGGGCAAGGGGCGGGACGAATGGCACCGCGCCCTGGGCGCGCTCGGGCGGCCCCCCGACCTGCTGCCCGATCTCGCAGCCCTGGCCGCGTTGGTGGAACTCGGCCTGTGGCGGCCGCCTGCACGGGGCCCCGGCGCCGGCCCCACCGGCTAGCACGGCCTCCGGCGGCTCAGGCCAGGTAACGGGCCAGCAGAGGCGAGACCCGTTCGGTCAGGGCGATCGGCAGGCGGCTCCAGGTGTCGCGCAGCACCTTGGTGCGCGGGTTGCTGGGGGTGAAACTCGGCAGGCCCTGCCTCTTGACGAAAGCGTAGGCGTAGTCGAGCGGGATCGGCTGGAAACCCTGGTGGCGCTTGAAGTCGAAAGCCCCCGAATCGCGGCGGCTGCGGCAGAAATCGAAGCGCCGGAACCCCTTGGCAACGGCCCACTCCTGCAGGGCCAGGTACATGAAGTTGCTGGCGCTGTAGGTCCGATCGGCGTCCGGCGCCGTCCCGGAATAGTAGGCGATCAATGTGTCGCCGTGGGCGAAACACAGCACCGCAGCAAGCGGCTTGCGGTCCACGTGCACCAAAGAGCCGTAGAAGGACAGCAGCGTGCGGAACAGCTGCAACGGCAGGGATGGCGAGCCCAGGCTGTGCTTGTTGCGCACGAACATGCGATGCAGGTCGTCGAGATACCACGAGCCCTCGACAATCTTGAGCCTATGGCGCTCGCGGGCCTTGCGCGCTTCGGCGCGAGCTTTCTTGGGAAGGCTGCCGAGCACATCCCGCGAGCTCTCCGGCAGGTCGCGCAGGAAAGTCCAGTAGAGGGCCGAGTGGTACAGTCCGAAGGGATCCTTCCAAGGCTGCCGGGGAGCCGGAGGCTCTTCGGGGGCCGGCGCCGGGACGGGCATGCCGAGCAGGGGTTCGCGGCAGCGCAATTCGAGCCGGCCGACGCCCAGGCTGCGGGCCAGCCCGAGAGCTGCTTCGAGCAGGGCTGTTTCGACGGCGCGGTCGGCCCCGAGAGGCCCCCCGTAGACGCCGTAGGGCGCGGAGATCAAGTTCTGGCCGGCGGGCAGGCTCGGTACCAGCATCAGCGGCAGGACACCGACCACGCGGCCGGCCTGCAGGGCCAGCAGGTCCTGCCCCTGGTGACCGAAGGAGGCGTTGATCGCCTTGCGCCAGCGCGAGCCATGGAACAGGGTCCCGCGGGGATGCCCGGCCACAAAGGCGTCGCGCTCGGGGTCGAGTTCCGCGCTCGACGCGCGGATTTCCACGCCCGGGCTGGGGGCGGGCTGCTCGAGCGGAGCGGGCAGCAGCTCGGGTTCGCCGGATGACATGAGGGGGAGGCCTGGGGGAAGCGGGGGGGGGGCGGGCGCGCGGCCCAGCGGCGAGCGGTTAGGCCGGCGCTGCTCCGGATTCGACAGGTTCGATCCCGCAGGGGCATCGCCCGTTGCGGTCGGAGGCTCAATCGTAGAGGCGCTCGACGCGGTATTCTTTCAGGTTGCGGGCCTGGCTGAAGATGATGATCTCCCCCACCAGACCGAAGCCGACGATCTGGACGCCCAGCACGACCAACAGCACCCCCATCAGCAACAGCGGTCTGCCGGCCACGCCTTGGCCGAAAACGAACTTCTGCACCGCCAAGTAGATGCAGATGCCTCCGCCGATCAGCATCAGGAGTCCACCCAGGGTGCCGAAGAAGCGCAACGGCTTGAGCGTGAACTTGGTCAGGAACATCACCGCCAGGATGTCCAGGAAGCGGCGCACGTAGACGCCCAGGCCGAAGAAGCCCGCTTTGCCCCATTCCTTGAGGTGGCGCACCGGCAGCTCGACGACCTTGAAGCCCTGCCGGAAGGCCATCACCGGTAGGAACCGGTACATGTCACCATAGATCGAGATGTCCTCGAGCACCTCGCGCCTGAGAGCTCGGAAGTAGCAGTTGAGATCGCGGAACTGCCCGCGGATGATCCGGCGGATGACCCAATTGAAGAACGCCGATTGGATCCGGTTCAGCACGGGATCGACCCGCGGATGCCGCCAGGGGATCACGAAATCGGCGCCGCGGTCGAGGGCCTCCAGCATCGGGCCGACCTCCAGCGGATCGATCTGCACGTACTGCGGCGAGGTCAAGAGATAGCGCCCCGCCGACCGCTCGAAGGCCGCGGACAGGCAGACCGACTCGCCGAAGGCGCTCTTGAACGAGATGATCTTGATCAGGCCCGGGCGCACGGCCTGCTCGCGCCGCAGCGCCTGGGCCGTCTGATAGGCGGCGCCCTGCACGCCGTCGAAGATGAAGATGATCTCGTAGCGCCGGCCCTGGCGATCGAGCTCGTTGCCGAGGGCCTGGAACACCTCGCGGATCTCCGCGTCCGGGCTCTGCACGGGCACGACGACGGTCACGTCGACCTGCTCCGGCGGTTCCATGGGCTCGTCCTCTCCCAGGGCCTCGAGGGTGCTCTGGGGCAGTGGCTGATAGCTGGATGCCACGGTGGCACGGCCCGGCTGGGCCTGGTGCGGCCGACGGTTGGGCGCTTCGGGCGTGGCGGCCTCGCCGCCTCCGAGCGGGTCGGATTGGCTGGCAGGATTCATCAGTGCAGCTCGTTCAGGATGCGGTCCAAGATGCCGCGCCGGTGCATCCCGCTGGCCTTGACGGCCAGCTCGCCGAGCAGGCCCAGCATGGCGAAATAGACCACGGTCATCAGCACGACCATCACGATCGAGACCACGATCAGCTCCCAATCGTTGATCACGAATTCCCCGGAGGTCGCCTGCAGGAGCGACTGCTGGCCGCGGCTGGGGTCGGGGTCCGCGGCGAACAGGCTCATGCCGGCGAACGCCAGGGCCAGGGCCAGGAAGCCCAGGGCCAGGATGCCGAAGTAATGCAGGGGCCGGTGGGAGAACTGCGCCAGCAGCTTGATCGAGAACAGGTCGAGCAGCACGCGGGTCGCGCGCGACAGCCCATACTTGCTGTGCCCGTAGCGCCTGGCGCGGTGGTTGACGACGGTTTCGGTCACACGCGCCCCACTGCCCGCGGAGAGCACCGGCAGAAAGCGGTGCTGATCGGCGTAGATCGAGAGGCTGCGCACCACCGCCGCCCGGAAGATCTTGAGCGTGCAGCCCGTGTCGTGGATGTCGACCCCACCGATCCAGGCGATCAGCCGATTGGCGATCCGGCTCGGCAGGCGGCGCAGCACGAAACCGTCCTCCCGGCGCTTGCGCCAGCCGGCCACGATGTCGAAGCCCTGTTCGAGGATCCCGATCATGCGCGGGATGTCCGCGGGGTCGTTCTGCAGGTCCCCGTCGAGGGTCGCCACGAGCTCGCCGCGGGAGCGATCGAAGCCTGCCGCCATGGCCGCCGTCTGGCCGCAGTTGCGCTTGAACTTGACGATCCGCACCCGGGTGTCGGACTCCCAGAGGCGCTTCATCACCCCGAAGGACCCGTCGGTCGAGCAGTCGTCCACGTAGAGGACCTCGAAGTCGATCCCGGCCGGTTCCAGAGCGGCCACGATCTCGGCGTGCAGGACCGGCAGGCTGTCCTCCTCGTTGAACACCGGCACGACCACGGACAGCCTGGGACCGGCCTGCCTGGACCTGGGACCGGGCCGGCGGACCGTCTGGGGCTCGATGGCCAGGTGTTGGTCGGGCGAGGGCATGGGGGCCGGAAGCCTAACCTGCCCGCGGCCCCGGACTCCGGGGCCGGGGCGTCCAGTCCGGAGGACGGCGCGTCGATAGGAAAGCACGCCCGATGCCGCCCCAGCTCCTGTTGCTCGACCCCGACCCGAGGCTCTACGGGGAAAGCCTGGCCGCCTTCGAGCGCCTGGGCCTCCGCGTGCGGGTCGAGACCGCGCGGGAGGCGGCCCTGGAAATCCTTGCCGAGGGGGGCTTCGAGCTGGTCCTGGCCGAGGCGCGGCTGTTCGGCGACCTGCTGCCCCGGGGAACTCCCGGCCTGCAGAAGTGGATCCTCTTGGACACCTTCGCGGGCCTGACCGGGGGCCTGGGCGCGCGCCAGCGGGGCGCCTTCGATGTGCTGCCCCGCCCGGCGGGTCACGAGCTGCTGCTGCTGGCCGTCCAGCGGGGCATGGAGAGCCTGAAGACGGAGCGCGAGCTGGCCGCCTTGCGCTCGGCCGGCCAGGTGCAGAGCTTCGGTCCGCTGACCACCCGATCGGTGCGGCTCTCGGCCCTGTTCGAGCTCTGCCGTCGGGTGGCCAGCACCAGCGCTTCGGTGCTGATCACCGGGGAGAGCGGCACCGGCAAGAGCGAGCTGGCCCGCGCGCTGCACACCGCTTCGCCCCGCGCCGATCGACCCTTCGTCGAGGTCCATTGCGGCGCCCTGGCGGGCAGCCTGCTCGAAAGCGAGCTGTTCGGGCACGCCGCCGGGGCTTTCACCGGCGCCCGCGGAGCCCGCGCAGGCAAGTTCGAGGCCGCCGATGGCGGCAGCCTGTTCCTGGACGAACTGGCCACGGCCCCCCCGGACCTGCAGATCAAGCTGCTCCGCGTCCTCGAGACCGGCCACTTCGAGCGCGTCGGCGAAAACACCACGCGCCGGGTGGATGTGCGCCTGATCGCGGCCACCAACGTCGATCTGGCGGCTGAGGTCGCGGCCGGGCGATTCCGCGAGGATCTCTTCTGGCGCATCCAGGTGGTGGCCTTGGAGCTGCCCAGCCTGCGCGAGCGCCCCGAAGACATCGAACTCCTGGCCCGCCGGTTTCTCGAACGCGCGCGGGAGCGTCACGGGCGGGGTCCGACGGACATCGAACCCGCCGCCATCGAGCTCCTGAGGCGCCATGCCTGGCCGGGCAACGTGCGCGAGCTGCGCCAGGCCATGGAGCGCCTGGTCCTGCTGGGCAGCGCCGAGCGGCTGCTCGAGGCCGAGCTTTCCAGCTGGTGGCGCCCCCTGGGCCTGCCGCCCGGCCGCAGGTCGCCCGGCCCCCCCGAGCCGGGTCCGCCCCCTGCTCCATCCGCTGTCCTGATGGCCCCGTCGACGGCTGCGCCGGCCTCCCCGGGGCCCCTCGATTTCGACGCCATTCCGCTCGGGCCCCTGGCTCGCATGCTGGAGCTGCCGGAGCGCCGCTTCCTGGAGCGCGCCCTGGCGTCGGTCGGCGGCAGCCGGATCAAGGCCGCCGAGCTGCTCGGCATCAATCGCAGCACCCTGTTCAACAAACTGCGCAAGCATGGCCTGCAGCCCCCGGGCGCCGAGGCCTCCGAGCGCCGGCCGGCCGCCTGACCGCCTCGCCGCCGCGAACCTCGGCCCGACTCCGACCGGCTGGAGCGCGGCGCAGAGACCGCCGCTCAGCCCTCCGCCCGCGGGCACCCGGGGCGGAATCGGATGCGGCGCGCTCGCGCGGCCCGGCCGGGTGAGTGTCGCCGCTGGCCATGGCCCGCTGTCGCCGGACCCGGGACCGGGGCGGAAGCGATCGCCACGCTCCGGAGCGGGGCTCCTGGCCTATCCTCAGTGTCTTCCCCATGAACCGCTCCACCTGGTTGCTCGCCCTGCTGGCGCTGCTGGCGACCTTCGGCGTCGGTCGCTTGATCGACCGGGCCCGCACGCAGCGGCCGCGCGAACTGCTGGCCAGCGCCGAGGCGCGTCTCGAGGCTGTTCCGCCCGATTTCGAGCGCGCCCTGTACGAGCTCAACCTGGCCCTCGACCAGCTCGGCCCCGGCGAAGACTTGGAGCTCGAGCGGCAGCTGCTCGAAGCCCGTGCCGGGACCCAGGAACGGCGCGGCATCCGGCAAGCGGCCATGCGCGATTTCCGCCGGCTGCTCGAGATGCAGCCGGAAAACGAGGAACAGCTGCGCCAGCGCCTGGCCCGGCTGCAGCTCGACGAGCGCCAGCACGAGGGCCTCAGCCAGACGCTCGAGCCGATCCTGCAGAAGACCCCCTGGCACTCGGGGGTCAAGCTGCTGCTGGGCCTGAGCGCCATGCGCCGTGGCAGCGAGCTCGAGCAGCCCCTGCTCAGCTCGCTTTCCCTGGCTTTGCCGCCGCGCCTGTTCAAACAGGCCGAGGCGATCGCCAGACGCGCGCGATCCGTGGACTCCTCGGCTCCCGAGCGCGGCGCGCTGCTGGCCCAGTTCAAGGCGGTGCTCGAGCCCGAGCTCGGCAGCCTGACCGCGGACCGAGTGGCCGAGCTCGAGCGCATCGGCGAGCACGTCGCCGAGGCCCGCGGGCTGTTCACCGAGGCCTTGCTCGGCTACGCCCATGCGGAGGCCGCCTGGATGCTGGGGAACATCTTCTTTGACGCCGGCCGGGCCGAGCTGGCCGCCGAACTGCTGTTGGCCGCGAACGCCCAGCCCCAGGTGCGATCCAGCCTGCCCGCCCAGCAGGTGCTCGCCCGGGCGTTGCGGCGTATGGGCCGCCCCCAGAGCGCCAATCAGATCATCGACCGCTCATTTCCGGCCCAGCTCAACGAAAACCTGGTCAGCGAGTTCCTGCCCGAGTGGGGCCAGATCCTGTACGAATCCAAGGACTGGCGGCGTCTGCAGGTGATCGCCCGCCGCATCGGGGTGATCTATGCCTTCCAGCCCGCCGCCCAGCGGCAGCGCGACGCGGGCAACTTCTATGCGGGGGTGGCCTACCATGCGCTCGAGCGCTACGCCGAAGCAGCAACGGCCCTCTCGGCCTTCGCGCGCCCGGAAGCCCAGGAGCCGCACCCGGGGGCGCTGACGGAGGCTTATCGGACCTTGGCCGATGTGTATCGCCAGCAAGGGGTTTTTGGAGCCGAGCTGGAAAATCTGCAATCCGCGCTGGATTTGGATGGGGATCGCTGGCCGGAAGCCTGGATGCGAGTCGCCGACTTGTTTCACGAAAGGCCTTCCGAGCAGCGCAGCAGCCTGACCGCCCTGGCGCGGGCCCTGTCTTTGGATCCGGGTCTCGAAGCCTCCCAGCTGGAGCGCTTCGAAACCTGGGGCCGGGCCCATCTGACGAGCTCCGGCATCGATCCGGAGCTGCTGCGCGAACTCCTCGCTCGCCAAGGACGCGCCTTCCCGGCCGACAGCGACGACGTTTACCTGCTGATGGCCCTGGCCCGCCTCAATCTGCAGCAGCGTCAGTCCCACGCGACGCATCTGTGCCTCGATCAGATCGAAACCCTGGTGCCGGCCTTCGGGCCTGCTCTGGATCTGCGCGCCGAACAGTACCGGCTGGAGGGCCTCGAGCCGCGGCGCATCGAGGTGCTGCTGCGCCGGGTGGCCCGGCCCGGTCATCCCGAGGCGGCCATGCAAGCCCTGCGCGAGGCGCGCGCGGCAGGGCGCCTCGATCAGCGCCAGCGCTTGACTTTGCTCGAACTCGACGGGGCCGTCACCGGGGTGCTGACCTTCGCGCGCCAGGCCCTCGATCGCGGCCGAGCCGATCTCGCTTTGCGCGGGCTCCAGCCAGCCTTGACCGCGGCGCCAGCGGCCCTGGGGTCCGAGGGTCTGTGTCTGGCTGCCGAGGCAGAGCTAAACCTTGGGCGGGCGGCCTTGGTCGAGGCGCGGCTAGCTTCGATCGGGCCGGAGGATCCCTTGGCCGTGCGCGCCCTGGGGTTGCGCTTGGCGGCCGCCCTGGACCTCGAACAGGCCGACCTCCTGCTGCCCCTGATCGATTCCAGCGTCGAAAAGGGCCGCGTCGATCAGGCGGGCGCCATCGAGTTGGTCGACGACCTGCTCGAGCGCGGACTGCTGGTGCCCGCTCGGCGCCTGCTCGACAATCTCGACGCCGATCCGCGTACCCGCTCTGCCGATACGACCCTGCGGCTGGCCCTGGCCGCGCTGCTGGCGGGCCAAGGCGGCGCTTCCGCGGAGGCCTGGGATCGTTCCGAGGCCTGGTTCGAAGACGGCACGCCGGCCCTCGGCCGGGTGTTGCTGGCGATCCAAACCGCCGGCTGGCGCAGTCTGCCCGAACGGGTGCGCGAGGCCCGCAGCGAGCTGCCGGAGGGCGAGAGCTTCACCGCGGCGATCCTGGCGGTTCTGGAGGAGCGCCTCGACGAAGCCCTGGCGCTGGCCGAGGCCGGCGAGCGCGAAGCGCCCGCAGAGCCCCTCTGGACCCTGCTGCGGCTGTGTGTGCAGAGCTTGCGCGCCGAGCCACTGACCCCGCCACCGAGCTTTGGAGCCGACGCTCGCCCCGAAACCCAGGCCCTGCTGCGCGGCGGCGGCGAGCTGCGTCGAGATCCCCGCCAGGCCCTGCTGGCGCTGCTCTGTCTGGAGCGGCCTGTGTTCCAGTTTCTGGCTCGCGACCTGTTGCGGCGGACCGGTCCCGATGCCGCACTTTGGTCCGGTTTCCTGGAAGCCAGGCGCCTCTTGGCCCGCGGCGAGCGCCGGCAGGCCCTCGAAAAGGCCTTTGCCTTGACGCTCTCCTTTCCGGACTTCGGACCGGCCTGGGATCTGGCGGAACGGCTGCTCGCCGAGGAACTCGAGCAGGTCGACCACCCCGAGCTGTTGGCCCTGCAGGCGCGCCGCGCCGCTCGATCTCCGCTGGATCCCGCAACAGAGGGGCCCCGTTCGGCCGCCGAGCTGATCTCGGCCGCCCTCGCGCGCAGCAACGCGGGCGCTGCCGACGAAGCCTTGGCCTGGTGCCAACGAGCGATCCAGCGGTTTCCCGAGGACCCCAGCGCGCGCTGGTTCTATGCGCAGCGGCTCGCTGCTGCCGGCAGCTACGAGGCCGCCCTCAACCAGGCCACCGCCTTCGCCGAGCTGGCCAGCGCCCAGGCGCTGGGCTGGCACCTGACTGAACTACTCGAGCTGTTCTGGCAGGCTCACTCTCGGGGGGCCCTTTCGGCGGCCGGGCTACTCGTCGAGCTGGATGCGCTGGCGCTGCGCCTGCCCCAGGACCCGCTGGTGGCCTTGGCTCAGGCCCGCTACGAGCTGCTCACCCACCCGGAGAACCGCCGCATCGGCGTCGAACGCGCCTGGAACCGGCTCGAAAAGTTCCGCGCCGCCAGTGGCGACGTGCCCCTCGACAGCCTGCGGAACGGCGCGACCCAGGCCTGGCTCGGCCTGTACGAGACCTACGCCCCCGAGCTGGGCGAGCGCTTGATCCGCGCGGAGCTAGCCCAGCGGCCGGAGGATCTCGACCTGTGGCTGATGCTCGGGCGCTGCTACGAAGCCCAGAACGACCCCACGCGGGCCCTCGAGTACTACGAGGCCTTGCGGCGGATGCTTCCAGACACCCGGGCGATCGCACGCATCTGCGAGCTGCTCGCCAAGCTCGGGACGGACCACGCCCGGCTCGAGCGTGAGCTGAGTCAGTTGTCCGCGCTCGATCGGCTGCCCCCCGAGGCGCCGCGTCCGCGGTTCCTGCGCGGCAAGTCCCTGGTCGTCGGGCGCCAAGGCGTGGCCGCCGAGGGACTCGAGCTGCTCTCCGGCCTGTGGGATCAGCGCCAGCAGATCGCCTCGGTGGTCGCTGGAGCCGACCTGGGTCTGGTCTACGGCTCGGCGCTCCTCCGCCGCGGCGATCGAGAGGATCGGGAGCGCATCCGCTCGGTGTTCGAGTCCAGCCTCGAACTCGAGCAGGATGCCCTGAGGCGGGATCTGCTGCAGGCCCTGCTGAACCTCTCGCGCTGGCTCGACAACGGCTGACAGGCTGAAAAAAGAATCGACTCGGGCTGCGCCCGAGCGGTCAGACCAGCCTGTCAGCATGCCTTTGGGCCGCCATCCGGCGGCCGCAGAGGCTGGGATCGTCGCTGCGCGCCGATTTTTTCCCAGCCTCTGACAGGCTAAGGAACGAACGACTCGGGCTGCGCCCGAGCGGTCAGACCAGCCTGTCAGCATGCCTTTGGGCCGCCATCCGGCGGCCGCAGAGGCTGGGATCGTCGCTGCGCGCCGATCTTTTTCAAGCCTCTGACAGGGGGCCCGCCGGCCAGGCTGTGCGGGGAGCTTCCGCTGCCATCCCGACGGAAACGGGCCCTGGCGGAGGGCGCTCCCGCCCGTTGCGCGACCGGTCCCGGCCGGAGGTCTGAGCCAGCTCCGACCGGCGGCCTCGATCGTCAGGAGGCGTCTCCGCCCCAGAGCCGCCCGGGTTGGCCAGGCCGCGGGAGGGCGCCGCGCTCCTCGAGCACCTCCTCGAGCCCGGCGAAGCGATGCTCGCTCAGCAGGGCGTCGAGGCGCGACAAGGTCCGATCCAGGTTCAGGTAGTGCCGCAGCCGCTTGTGCCAGGGGGCCGGATACCGCGGCTGGCCCGGGTCGAACTCCCAGGGGTGCAGATACAAGCACGCGGGCCGACCAGCGCGCTCGTGCTGGCGCACGGCAAAGCGCGTCACCCCCCCCGGAAGCAAGCGGAAGTAGCCGCCGCCGCCCACGGGCAGATTGCGGCCCCACAGCCGCAGGGTGCTGACCGGGAACTCCACCAGCCGCCCGGCCGGGCGCTCGACCACGCTGATCCCCCGCGGGAAGTCCGGGATCCCGTAGGTCGGATGGCGGACGGGGTGCACCGAGGAGTCGTAGGCGTAGCCGCGCCGGATCAATATGTCGAAGGCCCACTCGGTGCGGCGCGTCAGCGTGAAGGTCGAAGCCCGAAATCCCCGCGGCGCGGGAGCACCGGCGGCCTCGAGGGCTCGCTCCGTGCGAGCCAGGTCCGCCTCCAGGCCAGCGGGCCCCAAGTCCCACAGGAACAGGTGCTCGTAGCCATGGCTGGCGATCTCATGGCCCGCCGCGAGGCAGCGTTGCACCAGGTCCGGGCGGCGCTCCGCCAGCCAGCCCAAGAAAAAGAACGTGGCGCGCGCTCCGCGCCGCGCAAGACAAGCGAGCAGGGCATCCATGCCCACGTCGATGCGCGAGGGCGCTTGCTCCCAATCCGCTCGGGCGAAGTGCCCGCGCAGGTTGGCCACGTGGAAGAACTCCTCCACGTCGAAGGACAGGGCGTGCAGGGGGGGCGTCATGTCCGGCGGCCGCTTTGGGACCCGGGCAGGGCCGCGAAGGCCTGCTCGATGCGGCGCACGTTGCCGGCCCAGGTCAGGTCCATGCGCTCCACGGTAGCACGGGCGGCGCGGCCCAGGGCGCTGGCCCGGGCGGGGTCGCGCAGCAGGCCGGTGACCGCCGCGCGGAAGGCCTGGCCGTCGCCCGGCGGCACCAGCAAAGCATCACTGCCCGAACTCAAGACCTCGCGCAGATTAGGCTGATCGGGGGCCACCGTGGCGATGCCTGCCGCCATGTATTCATGCAGCTTGAGCGGCGAGGCGTAGGCGTTGATCGCCGGCAGCAGGGCGACGTCGAAGGCCGGCAACAGGCTTGGAATCTGGTCGTGGGGCACCGGCGCCACGAAATGCACCCGTTCGGAGAGCCCCAGTCGGGCGGCCTCCGCCTCCAGATCGGCGCGCGCCGGTCCCTGGCCGATCAGCACCAAACGCGCCGCTTCGAGCCCCGGCTCCGCCAGGCACGGCAGGGCCAGGTCGAGCCGGTGCCAGCTGCGGTAGTAGCCCACGAAGCCCAGCACCGGGCCCAGGGCCGTCGGGCCCAATCCCAGACGTTCGCGGGCCCTGCGGCGGGCCTCGGGATCGCCGAGCGCCGGATAGTCGCCGAGGTCGACGCCGTTGGGCGTGACCAACAGGCGCTCCCGCGGAACGCCCATCTCGGCCAGCATGTCCGCCAGCACGCCGGTGACGCACAGGACGCGCGTGGCCGAGCGGAAGATGGCCCGCTCGCGATGCTCCGCCAGGCCCTTGAACGAGAGCCCGCGCGTGCGCTCGAGCTCCAGCACCATGGGCGAATTGACCTCCAGGAACAGCGGCAATCCGAGGCGCCGTGCCGCCGAGACGCCGCCCGAATTGCCGAACGCGTAGCGCTCGTAGATCAGCGCCGGCCGGAAACTCACAGCGGCCCGCACCAGGCGCCGGCTGGCAGGCCAGGAGTAGCCGTGCTCGAGCAGCTCGCGCACCCCGCGGGGAACCTGGCCGATCCAGCTCCAGCGCGCGCGCTGTCCGCTGAGGCTCGCTCCCGCGCCCCCGGGGCCGCGGCCATCCGCCTGGGCGACCAGGCCGACCTCGAGCACCTCGTGACCTGCGGAGCGCAGGGCCGCGATCATGGCCCGGATGTGCACGGCCTGACCGTCTTCGGCCTGGGTGCGGTGGTGGTAGAGCAACTTCATCCCCGCCCTCCCCGTTCGCGAGCAGCGCGGATCGCGTCGGCGATCAGCTCTTCGAGCTCCTGGCCGGAACGCTCCCACGAGAACCCGGCAGCCGCGCGCGCCAGCCGCTCCCCGGAAGGCGGCTGGCGCAGCAGGTCCGCCAGGCGCGCAGCGATCTCCTCGGCGGGGCCATCGGGCACCAGGCATTCGGGCAGGTCGGCGAGCAGCTCGGGCGTGCCCCCCACCGCCGTGGCCAGGACCGCCGTCGAGCAGGCCAGCGCTTCGATCACCACGTTGGGACGGCCCTCGCGGCGGCTGGTGAGCAGCAGAAGATCGGCGGCCCGATACCAGTCCCCCAGCTGGTCCGGAGGCATTTCCACGAGCAGCTGGACGCGCTGCTCCAGACCGGCTGCGGCGATCGCGCGCCGCAGTTCGGTTTCGAGCTCCCCGCGGCCCAAGAACACGAGGCGCGAACCCTGGGGCGCCCCGCGGGCGAAGGCCGCCAGGGCTCGCAGAGGATCCTTGCGCGGGATCAGGTGCCCGACCACCAGGACCAGGGGGGCGCGCGGGTCGAGCCCCAGGCGTTGGCGGGCCTGGGCCCGGTCCCCGGGGAAAAAACGGCTCCGATCGACGCCGTTGGCCACCAGCCGGGTGCCGGGCGCTCCGGCGAGCGCATCCATGCGCTGGCACAGGTCGACGGAGACGGCCAGCCGGGCATCGGCGAGTGCCAAAGCCCTGGCAAGCAAGGGCCGCAGACGCGCATTCTCGGCCACCGCCAGGATGTCCGAGCCGCGTCCCCCGATCAGCACCGGCAACCGGCGTTCCTTCAGCGCAGCCGCGGCGAGAGCGGCGGGCCAGGCGTAGTCGAGCAACACGGCGCCGGGGGCTGACTCCAGGCGATCCAGCCTTCGCAGCGCCGCGCGCGCGAAGCGCCGAGCGTTGCCCACAACGGCGCCGGGCCAATGCCAATAGCGCGGGCGATCGATGCTCAGGGGGCCGCGCAGTTCCCGGCCGGGCATGCGCCTGAACTCGGCGCGGGGCCCGCGCACAAAGGGCCGCGGCGCATGGGGCACGGGCTGGATCACCGTGACACGATGGCCGCGGGCCGCGAAGGCGCGGCAGCGCTCTTGCGCGAAGATACCCTCGCGGGGCCGGGGCGGGCTGGGAAACAGACTGGTGATCACGATGAGCTCCATCGCACGGGATTTCAGGCCACCAGCCCCCGAACTCCGTGGACTCGCCACCAGCGGGACAACATCAACAGGCTCCAGAGCAAGCGTGAGTGGTCGCGCCGTCCGGTGTGGTGTTCCTGTCGTAGGCGTTCCAGCGCGGACTTCGCGAACAGCTCGCGGGGAAGCTCCGCCAGACCTTCGGTCAAGGCGCTCTGCAAGGACCCGCGCAGCCAGCTGGCCAACGGCATGTCGAAGCCGCGCTTCTGCCCGTCGAGCACGGAGCTCGGCAGGCGTCCGCGCAGCCCCTCGCGGAAATAGTGCTTGCCCCGTCCGGCATGCAGCTTGTACTCCGGACGCAAGGTGGCGAAGCGTTCGATGAAGCGGTGATCGAGCAGCGGCACGCGCACCTCCAGGGAGACGCCCATGGAGGCCCGATCGACCTTGCACAGGATCTGGTCCGGCAGATAGGTGTGCAGGTCGGCGTATTGAGCGCGAAACAGGGGATCGCCGGCCGGGGGCGCTGAATAGAACCCGTTGAAGCGCTCGAAGGGATCGTGGCCGGCGAGGCGTGCCACGAGATCCCGGTCGAGCAGTCCCAGGGCGGTTTCGCGGCTGGCCTGGGTCACCGAGTGGTAGTAAGCCCGCGCCGGGTCGCGCGCCAGGTTCTGCAGGAAGGTCTTGGCACGCAGCCGGCGGGGGGCCCAGTCGAGCTTGGGGTAGACCGCCCCTAGGACGCCTGCCAGGCCGACCAGGGGCGCCCCACCGGCCCGCCGCAGCCGGTGTTCGGCGGCGTCGTGCAGGTAACGGCGGTAGCCCGCGAAAACCTCGTCGCCCCCGTCGCCCGAGAGGGCCACCGTCACGTGCCGGCGTGCCGTGCGCGAGACCAGCAGGGTCGGCAGATTGGACGGATCGGCGTGCGGCTCGTCGTACAGCCAGGCCAGCTCGTCCAGGGAGCCGGCGGGGTCGGGCTCGAGCACCTCGGTGTGGTGCCTGAGGCCCAGCCGCTGGGCCGTGCGCCGGGCCTCGTCGAGCTCGTCATGGCTGCGCTCCCGGAAACCGACCGAGCAGGCCACCACCGGGTCCTTGGACTGCCTCGACATGGAGTCGACGACCGCGTTGCTGTCGAGGCCTCCCGACAGGAAGGCCCCCAAGGGCACGTCGGCCAGCATGCGGATCTGAACCACGCGATCGAGCCACTCGAGCAGCTCCTCCGCGGGCGGCGCGGCGCGGCCAGCCTCCCGAGGGGCGCTCCAGAAGGCGACCTGACGGGGCTCTCCGCCGGCTTCAAACTCGAGCGCGTGCCCGGGCGCGAGGCGCCCCATACCCGCCCAGGCCGCTTCCGGCCCGCCCACGTAGCCCTGCATCAGGTATTCGAGCAGCGCTTCGGGGCGCAATTCGCGCGCCAGCATGCCCGAGGCCAGCAGGGCCTTCGGCTCGGATCCGAACAGCAGGCCCCCCTTCACCCGGGCGTAGTAGAGCGGCTTGATGCCCAGCCGGTCGCGCAGCAACAGCAGCCGGCCGCGCGGTCCGGCCAGGTCGATCACGGCGCCGGCGAACATGCCCACCAATTCCGCCCCCAGCCGGGCCCCATGCCGTCGGTAGAGATGGGGGACGATCTCACAGTCCGACTGGCTGTGGAACAGGACCCCTTCGGCTTCGAGCCGGGCGCGGACCTCGCGCCAGTTGTAGAGCTCGCCGTTGACGCAGGCGATCAGCCGCCCGCCCTCCAGCTCGAAAGGTTGACGACCGCCGCGGAGGTCCACGATCGACAGGCGGCGGAACGCCAGGGCCGCACCGGGCCGGATGATCAGCACCTGGTCATCCGGTCCGCGGCGTTCCAACGTGCGCGCCATGGCAGCGAGCCGCTCCTGTTCGAAGAGCTGGCTCGGGTCGTTCGCCAAGAAACCCACGAAGCCGCACATCTCAGCTCACCCCCAGGGGTTCGGTCGGGGTATCGCGGAAACCGCGCTGTTTCGGTCGCCCGATGAACCCTCGGGGGCTGGCGGCTCTCAGGGGCTGCACCAGGTCTTCCCGGTGCGGATAGGCGGCCGGGTCTTCGAGCTCACGCTGGGCCATGCGGCCGAACAGGGCGATGATCGCAACCCAGTGGTAGAAGAGGTCGAAGTGGGCACGGTTCAAGAACACGGCCCCGATTGCGAAGCAGACCAGCGACGCCTCGAACATGGTGGCGTAGTTGATCATCCAGCTGGTGTAGAATCGCCGAGAAGCACGTCTGCGGATCATCCAACAGGTGCGCAGAGACAGGAACATCAAGATCAGGTAGATGAGCAGCGCAGGCGTGCCGCACTCGGCCCAAATTTGCAGGTAGCTGTTGTGCGCCACAAAAATGTCGTGCCCCGTCAGGTGAGCTTCGCTCGGGTTGGGCTCGTAGTCCAGATAGTTCGGTCTAAAATTGGACAGACCAACCCCGAGGATCGGATTGTCGAGGGCCATGCGAGTGGCAACGGCCCAGGACTTGAAGCGGGCGTTGGCCGAGCTGTCCTCTTCGTAGTTGGCGATCGAGGAGAAGCGCTCGCGCATGCCCTCGGGCATCAGCAAGATGCCCAGGATGCCCCCCACCAGGGCCAGCACGATACCCAAGGCCCGGTGTTTCGAGCGCCACACCAGGACCCCCAATCCGCCGGACATGGCAAGGAGTCCACCGCGCGAGTGCGTCAACAGAACCGTGAAGGCGGTCATCGGCACCATCACCAGGAACGCACGCCTCAGCACCTCGCGCTTCTCCGACTGCCCGATCATCCAGAGCATCGGCACCGCCATGCCGAGCGCCAGGGCAAAGTCGTTGTTGTCCGCCAGCATGCCACCCGGCCCGGTCTTGATTGGGACCTGGGCTAGAGTCTTCAGGCCCCAAAGGGCATTCTTGAAACCGTAGAAGCCGAACGAGAGCGCGATCACCCAAACCAGCAGGCGCATGCGCTCGCGGGTCGAGACGATTCCGGTGGTGAA
>JBILNK010000235.1:0-5205 GCA_044375105.1 Planctomycetota bacterium | reverse complement strand
GAGCGATCGCAATGATCTTGACGAACTCGATGTATTCCTTGATCTGATCGCTGAGGGCGAAAGCGGGCTTGCGGCGCGCGAAGGCCACACCCAAGCCGACCAGCACGATCATCACCACCATCAGGTAGCAGCGGATGTCCGGCAGGAAGAATCGCCCGCGCTTCCTGGAGAAAATCCAACCGCCGAACATCAACAGGGCCAGATAAAAGGACCAGCGCACTCCCCTGGCAAAACTCCAGGTCAGGTCCTGCACCCGCATGTAAGCCAGCCAGGAAAACATCACCAGCCCGATGTACGGCCGCCGGAAGCTGACCGGCATCAGGCCGATGATGATCAAGCTGAGGATCAGGTCGCGCATGTCGGTCGCCGGCAACCGGCGATCGGTCGGTGGGCGCCGAGCCTGCCCGAGCAGATCGGCGCTGCGGCGCGGCCGGACAGTGTCACTTGAGCTGCTCCTGCACCTGCGTCAGCCACAGGGCCAGATCGGTGCCCAGCAGTTCTCGCTTCGCCGACCAGGCCCAAGCAAACCAGGCAAAGGAGCCGATCAGCAGCGAACTGCTGATGCCGACCACCAGGCGGTTCCAATTACGCCGCCGCCGCTCGGGGCCCGTCGAGATAGCGTCTACGACCCCGAGCACCGGCACGGAGAGAGCGCGAACCGCCTCGCCCGGGCTGCGGAATCCGGGCTGAGAGAACTCGACCCCCAGGGCCAGCACGAAGCCCAACCCGATGCCGGCCACGACCACGAAGGACAACAGCAAAAAAACGTTCGGCTCGGTTGGGGCCTTGGGCGCCCGGGCCGGCTCGACGATGCTGTAGGGCTTGTCTCGGGACTCGAGCAGCCGCAGGTTCGTGCGGATGTTCTCGTGCTTCTCGCTGGCCTTGGCCAGAGCATCTTGGTGAGACTTGAGCTCGTGCTCCAGCTTGTGGATCTGGGCCATGCCATCCGAGCGCTTGCGCAACTTGTCCGTCAGCTCGTCGATTTGGACCTCCAGATCCGCCAGCTTCCCGTCGCCGGCCTTGATTTCGCGCTCCTCCTGGTCGACCTGACGGCGTAAGTCCTCCTTGCGCGGGTTGGGCAGCGCCTGAGCTTCGGGGGCGGAGGCCTGCTCCAGCTCGAGCAGCTTGACCTTTTGCGTCTCTAGAGAGCGGATCTCGTCGCTGAGCGCCTGGTATTTCGAGTTGCCCGGCTTGAGCTTGGCGAGGCTCAGCTTCTTGTTCTCGATCTGCAGGGTCAGCCCCTTGGCCGCTTCGCTCCCAGCGGCGGCCACCGCGGCGGCGGAGAGCAGCAGGGTCGCCGGTTCCTCGGCGAAGTCCTGCTTCAGGTCATCCAGGCGGATCTTGGCAGCGCCCAGTTCCAGGACCAGCAGATCCCGTTGCGCCTCGAGCTCCTGACGGCGCTGCAGCAGCGGATCCTGGTCGCGTCCCGTACTGGGATTGGCGCTCGGAAAAATCTCCAGCTCCTGCTGCTTCTCCGAGATTTGTTTCTCGATCAACAGGAGGGACTGTTCGTGCTCGTCCAGCAGGGCCTTGGTCGTCGCCAGGTCGCGCTGCAAATTCTCGATGTCGCCCTCTTGCAGGTCCTGCTGCCAGCGTAGGGCAAGGGCATTCAGGAAGGTCTCAGCGCGGTCCGCATCGGTGTCTTTGTAGTAGATGTCGATGTAAGTCGACCCTACATCACTGGCCTTCGCCAGCACGTTGACTTTGATGTTGCGCTGCACCCGCTGGGTGTACTCCCAGCGCTCGGTGTCATCTTTTTCACGATAATCCTGCCAATCGAAATCTTCTAGGATACTGATGATGCGATCGCTCTGCAGCACCTGATACTGAGCGTTTTGGATTTCGCGCTGGGTCGCCGTGCCCTTCTGGTTGTTGGCCAGCTTGCCGGGGTCGTCGACGCGCTGCTCTTCGATCTTGACCTGGGCCTTGACCTCGTACTTCTTGGGCAGGAAGATCACCACGGCAGCTCCGAGACTTCCAACGATCAGCGCCGGCAGCAGGATCCACCACAAACGCCGTTTGAGCATGTCCAGCAGCTCGAGCAGCTGATTCTGGGATTCGAGCTGAACAGCCATGGGAGCGGGGTGATTCGGGGGTGGGAGCCGCTGCGGTCGGAGCTTGGACAGGCAACAGGAGGCGGGTGTGGATCAGAACAGGACCTGTCCCTGACCACCGAAGCCACCGCCGAGACCGCCGCCGAATTGGCCGAAGTTCTGGAATTGGTTGAAGCGGAAGAGGCTGAAAATGATCTCGCTGAACACCGAGGTGAACGGAGTGATGATCGAGCTCAGCAGGTTGCCGAACTGCGCTAGCATGGTCGGCGGGACGACGATGATGTCGCGCTCCTGGATGATCACGTTGTCGGTCGAATCGCCGTATTTGAGCAGCGGCCGGATGTCGAGCACCATCACCAGCGGGTCGCGGGGATCGGCGCGGATCAGCTTGACCCGCGACAGGTTGGCTCGAATCGGGTCGGGGTTGGCACGCCAGACCGCGTCCGCCAGGGTCAGGTTGCCTAGGAACGGCGCGGGGCCGCGCAGACCCACCTCACCGAACATGTAGAATATCTTCGGACTCTTGGCCTGCAGTTTGTCGACCTTGATATCGGTTTGCTTGTAGATGGCCGCAAATTTCTGGGTCAGATAGGACTCTAATTGGTTGCGGGTCATGCCGGCTACGTGCACGGCGCCGATCCCCTCGATGAAGGCGTAGCCGTCGACCTCGATCGTGGCGATGCCGTTGCGCTCGACCTTGTCGACCGCATCGTACCAGCTGAAACCATCGGAAACCGTGACGTAGTTCTCTTCCTCAGCGTTGCCCGGATAGCGATGGCCGAAGCCCTCCTGATTGAGGTACTGGAGCACGCGCTTGTCCGGGGTCAGGCTGCAGCTCACCAGAGCGGTGCCCAGGCTGGCCGCCAGGATCAGCAGCAAAGGCCGGAGCCAGCGGAGGAGCACGGGCGATTCGGCGCGCGGCCTCATGCTCCGTACTGGCGAGCGTAGTACTCGCGATAGGCGCCGCTGGTCACCTGCTGCAGCCAGGCGTCGTTGTCGATGTACCAGCGCACGGTCAACGGCAGCGCCTGTTCGAAGCCGAAGCGCGGGCGCCAGCCCAATTCGCGCTCGATCTTGGATGCGTCGATGGCGTAGCGGCGGTCATGGCCCGGTCGATCCTTGACGTACTGGATCAAGCTCTCGGGTTTGCCCAGCTCGCGCAGGATCAGCTTGACGATCTGGATGTTCGGGTATTCGTTGTGTCCGCCGATGTTGTAGGTCTCGCCGGCACGCCCCCGTTCCAGGGCCAGGAGCAGCGCCTCGCAATGGTCGCGGACAAAGAGCCAGTCGCGCACGTTGAGCCCGTCGCCGTAGACCGGCAGGGGCTTGTTGGCGCGCGCGTTGGCGATCATCAGCGGGATCAGCTTCTCCGGGAACTGATAGGGCCCGTAGTTGTTCGAGCAGTTGGTCACCACCACATCGAAGCCGTGGGTATGGTGGGCGGCTCGCACGAGCATGTCGCTGCCGGCTTTGCTGGCGGAGTACGGCGAGCTGGGGTTGATCGGCGTGCTCTCCGTGAAGAACCCGGTCGGACCCAAGGAGCCGTAGACCTCGTCGGTGGAAACGTGCAGGAAGCGCTTGACGCCCTTGGCCCTCGAAGCGTCGAGCAGCACCTGGGTGCCGAGCACATTGGTGCGCACGAAGGGTAGGCCGGAGAGGATCGAACGATCCACGTGGCTCTCGGCGGCCAGGTGCATGACCAGGATGTCGCGGCCGGCGGGGCAGGCCCCGAAAGCCCGCTCCACGTCCTCCGGAACGGCGATGTCGCCCTTGACGAAGCGGAAGTTGGGCCGGCCCTCCAGGGACTTGAGGCTGGTCAGGTTGCCCGCGTAGGTCAGGGCGTCCAGGACCACGAGATGCCAGGCCGGGCGGACCTCGGCGAGCAGGTGCACCAGGTTCGAGCCGATGAAACCGGCTCCACCGGTGATCAGGACCGTCACGTTGGCCATGGGGCGCGGAAGGGGGCGGCTCGGGGCTGGGGAACGAAGGGCCCGGCAGCGGGGACTGCCTGGGGGGCGGCATTGTCTACCGGGCCGCGGCCCTCTGCCAAGCCGTGGCCCCGGGTCCGCCCCGCAGCGGGCACATCCGGCGGGACGCTTCGAGCGCGGGATCGGCCGGCCCGCCGGCTGCGGATCGGCCCTTTGGCCCGCGGCCCCTGGGCTCCTGTCCTATCGGGAGGACAACAGACCTTCGAGGGCCAAGAAGTCCCGCAGGGCTTCGCGCCAGGGCGCCAGGGGCCGGCCGCGCAGCTGCGCCAAACGGCTGCAGTCCATGGCGCTGTAGGCCGGTCGCCGCGCGGGGCGCGGGAACTCCGCGGTGCTGCAGGGGGATACCTGCGGGGACAAGCCACACAGCTCGAAGGTCGCGCAGGCCAGGTCGAACCAGCTGCCCTGACCCTCGCAGGCCGCGTGGTAGAGGCCGCGCCCGCCGAGCTCCAGGACGTCCCACAGGGCCGGGGACAGCTCGAGGGTCGTGGTCGGGCAGCCGCGCTGGTCGTCGACCACCCGCAGCGGCTTCCCTTCCCGGGCGAGGCGCAGCATGGTGCCGGGGAAGTGGTTGCCACGGGGCCCGAACAGCCACTGGGTGCGCACCACGGCCGTGCCACCCGGGTGGGCCGCGAAGGCGCGGCGCTCGCCGTCGAGTTTGGTGGCCCCGTAGACGCTGACCGGCTGCGCCGGGTCGTCTTCGCGATAGGGCCGCAGGCTGCCCCGCTCGCGCACGCCCTGGCCGTCGAAGACGAAATCGGTCGAGACCATCACCAGGGGCAAGCCGCGCTGGGCGCAGCCCCGCGCCAGCAGTTCCGGCGCCAGGGCGTTGATCCGCCCGGCTAGCTCGCGCTCCTCCTCGGCCTTGTCGACCAGGGTGTAGGCCGCCGGATGCAGCACGGCCTGGAAGCGGCCGTTTTGCAGCAGCCGCTCCACCTGCGCGGCGTCGGTCAGATCGACGCCCGGCAGCTCGACCTCCGGGCAGCCGGGGCGCGCGCTGGCCAGGTCGGTGCCCACGGCCCGCACCCCTGCAGGGGCGTCGAGCAAGAGCTGGCTGCCGAGCATGCCGGCAGCCCCGGTGACCAGCACCCTGCGCAACTCAGCCATCGAGCTTGTTGGCCCCCACTTCCTTGACCAGGGTGGCGGCCTTGTGCAGCGACTCGAAG
>JBILNK010000049.1:0-25288 GCA_044375105.1 Planctomycetota bacterium | reverse complement strand
GCTGTTCGCGGCCCTGTCGCCGGCCGGCGGCGGCGCGGCGCCGCGCGGCACCCTGGCGCGCGCGCGCCCCAGCGCCCGGCTGAGCGAAGCGGCCGCCGCGGAAGCCGGCGAACCGCTCGAGCGCCCGCGCACGCCGCCCCCGGCGCGCCCCTGCCCGCCGGCCGAACTCAACGCCGCCGCCCTTTCCCTGGGCCTGGCCAGCGTGGCGGTGCCCGACGTCTACGCCGCGGACGCCGCCAGCGCGCGCCACCAGCGGGCGCGCGTGGCGATCAAACACGCGGCCCTCGAATGCGATCTGCCGGCCGAATGGCTGGCGGCCGAACCGTTCCATCTGCTCGAGCCCGCGGCCCTGGCGCGCGCCGTGGAGGGCCTCGAGGACAGCCCGGGCCCGCTGCGCGGCGAGCCCCTCGGCGGCGATCCCCTGCGGCGCAGCCTGTGGATCGCCGAGCGCTGCCGCTTCGTTCCGCCGCTCGGCGCCGTGCACTTCCCGGCGATCGACCTCGAGCCCGGCGCCACGCCCTATTCGGCCCTGGTGGAGCGCGCCTTCGACGGCGCCCGGCGGCGCTTCCGTCCCCTGACCCAAGAGGTCGTCGAGCGGCTGCAGCGCGAGCTCTCCGCCATCGACGACCTGGGCTTCGCCGCCTACTTCCTGCTCGTCGATCGCATCGCCGCCGTGGCCCGCGAGCGCGGCATCCCCTGCGTCGGCCGCGGCTCGGCCGCCGACAGCCTGGTGGCCTACTGCCTGGGCCTGACCGACGCCGACCCGCTGCGCTATCGCCTGCCCTTCGAGCGCTTCTTGAACCCGCGCCGCCGCGATCGCCCGGACATCGACCTGGATTTCTGCTGGCGGCGCCGCGACGAGCTGCTCGAGGAGGTCTACCGGACCTTCGGCGCCACGCGCACGGCGATGATCGCCACGCTGAACACCTTCGGCCTGCGCGCGGCCTTCCGCGAGATGGCCCTGGTGGCGGGCGTGCCGCCGGTCGAGGTGCGCCGCTGGAGCAAGCGCCTGCCCTACGCCAGCCCCTCGGCCAGCTTCCGGGCGGAGCGCTTCGCCGGCGATCCGGCGCTGGCGCCCAACCCGCTGGCGAACGCCCTCGCTTCGACCCCGGAATGCCGCGATTTCCCCTTCGAGGACCCGCTGTGGCGGCGCGTGCTGGACGGAGCCGCGGCCCTGGTGGGCCTGCCGCGGCACTTCGGCCTGCATCCCGGCGGCGTGGTGGTGGCGCCCGGGGCGATCACCGACCTGGTGCCCTGCCAGCGCGCCCAGAAGGGCGTGGTCGTGACCCAGTTCGACAAGGACGCCGTCGAGGCCATCGGGCTGGTCAAGATGGACCTGCTCGGCAACCGCGCCCTGACGGTGATCGACGATTGCCTGGCGATCCTGCGCGCGCGCGGCCTGGCGCTCGACCTGCGCGCCCAGCCCGAGGACGAGCCCAAGACCGCCGCGGCCCTGGCGTCGGGCCGCACGCTGGCCTGCTTCCAGGTCGAATCGCCGGGCATGCGCCACCTGCTGCAACAGATCGGCGCGCGCTGCATGGATCAGGTGATCCAAGCGGTGGCCCTGATCCGCCCGGGGCCGGCGGGCTGCGGCATGAAGGACAGCTTCATCGCCCGCGTACACGGGCGCGAAGCGGCGCGCGCGCCGCACCCCTCCCTGGACGCGGTGCTGGCCGAGACCCACGGGGTCATGCTCTACCAAGAGGACGTGATGCAGGTGGCCGTGTGCCTGGCGGGCCTCGACCTGGCCCAGGCCGACGAGCTGCGCCGCGGCCTCAAGGACCGCGCCACGGCCCCGCGCGAGCTCGAGCAGCGCTTCCTGGCCGGCTGCGCGTCCCGCGGCGTCGATCCGGCCAGCGCGCGCGCCACCTGGGAGCAGATCGCCAACTTCGTGTCCTTCAGCTTCTGCAAGGCCCACGCTGTGACCTACGGCCAGCTGGCTTGGCGCACGGTGTTCCTGAAGACCCACTTCCCGGGCCCCTACCTGGCGGCTTTCCTGGCCAGCCACACCGGCTACTACGAGCCGCGGGTGTACGTCGAAGAAGCGCGCCGCCTGGGCGTCGCGATCCTGGGCCCCGACATCAACCGCAGCGAAGCGGACTTTGCGCTCGAGCGCCTGGCCGACGGCCGCGACGGCTTGCGCCTCGGGCTGCTGCAGGTCAAGGGGCTCGGCGAGCGCACCCTCGAGCGCCTGCTCGGGGCGCGCATGCGCGGCGGCGCCTTCCTGTCGCTGCCGGATTTCCTCGAGCGCGTCGGCCCCGAGCGCGACGAAGCCGAGCACCTGATCCGCGTGGGAGCCCTGGACGCCTTCGACCGCACGCGCCCCGAGCTGCTCTGGCGCTTGCACCTGCTGCACAGCAAACCGCGCCGGCTGCCCGCCGACCTGGCGCGCGAGGCCGGCCTCGACGGCGCCCTGCTGGCCGCTTGCCAAGCCACGCCCCACAGCCGCGCCGGACTGCTGCCGCTGCCGCCGCCCCAGCCGCGCGAAGCCTTCCTGGTGGCCGAACGGCCGGCCGCCGCACCGTCGGACGCAGCTCCGGCATCGCCTGCGGGCCACAGGTCGGCCGCGGCGCTGCCCGAGGCGCGGTCCCCGGCGCTGCCGACCCCAGACCCTCGCGCCCAGCGCGCGTCGAACCTCCGCGGCGCCCCCAGCGCGGGCGCCCCCAGCGCGAGCAGCACCGGCGCGGGCGGCACCGGCGCGGGCAGCACCGGCGCGGGCGGCACCAGCGCGAGCAGCACCGGCGGATGGGGCCAAAGCGGCCTGGGGCTCGGCCGCAGCGACCTGGCGCCCGGCGCCAGCCTGCGCCTGTTCGCCGACCCGCCCACGCCGGCCTTGGCTTTGCCGCGCTTGCCGGATGCGGCGCCCGACGAACAAGCGCTCGAAGAGCTCGAACTCCTGGGCCTGACCCTGCGCCTGCATCCGACCCGGCTGTTCCCGCGCAGCGACCTGCCGGCCCGCTTGCTGGCGGAGCTCGAGCGCCAGCGCGTGCCCTGCGCCGATCTGCAGCGCCACGCCGGCCGGCGGGTCGCGCTGCTCGGCTGGCTGGCCGCCTCGCGCCGCGTGCGCACCCGCGACGGCCGCTGGATGCGCTTCCTGACCTTCGAAGACGAATCCGGACTGGCCGAGGTCGTGCTCTTCGCCGACGCCTACGCCCGCCACGGGATCCAGCTCACGAAACACGGCCCCTTCTACGCCCGGGGCTCCGTCGAAACCCAAGCCGGCGCCCTCAGCCTGCACGCCGACTGGCTGGGCTGATCGCCTTGTGGGCCATGAAGCAAGAACCGCCTCAACCTGAGACCGAGCTCAAAAAAAGGCGCCTCGGGATACCGAGGCGCCGCCGTGCTGCAAGCACGGCGGCTGAAATCAGCGCGGCGCGCCGATCTGCGTCCAAGTCCCGACCCGATGGGCTCGCGAGGCGCTACTGCACGGTGACCTTGAGCGCGCTAGAGCTGCTGAAGGTCCCCAGGCCGCCGCAGCTCGGGGTGTTGAGCCACAGGTACTGGAAATAGGCGCTCTTGCCCAGGCTCGCGCTGGGCAGGGGCAAGGGCGTCTCGGCCCAGCCCAAGGGGCCGCTGCTCGCCGGCAGCAAGCTGGCCAGGGCGCCGACATCGATCAGGACGCCGACACCGAGGAGCGGGAGGGGCAGCGGGCTCGGGGCCCCCGCGAGGGCCAGGAAACCGACCGCATTCGGGGGCGCTCCCGAAGCGATCAGGCCGAAACTGCCGCTGCCCGCCTGGGGCTGCTCGGTGACCCCGATCCAGATCTCTGCTCCGCAGGCCGGCGTGGAGGGCCCATAGCGCTCCGCTCCGAAGGGCAGCAGGTCCAGCACGGTCAGGTAGCCCTCCGCAGCGCCCTTCGACACCGACTGGAGTGCGTCCGGGGTCAGGGTCGGATTGACTCCAGAGAAGGTGTAGCCGGTGAAAGCCGCCCGGCCATCTTCGAAGAGCGCCACGCTCGTGCCGTACGAAGCAGGACCCAAGAAGGAGCCATACAGCAGCCGCCCGAGATCCGGGGTGAACCGAGCGACGAAGGCTTTGTCCCCAAACCCGGGTACATTGGGGTTGGCGCTCCCCGGTGTGGATTGAACGGCGAATGCGTTGGAACCGTCCGTGTAGCCCGTGATCGTGACCACGCCGCTCTGGTCCACGGCGATGCCGGTCGCCAACTGGGTCTGATTGCAGCACTGAGGATTGGCCCCCAGAAAGGTCGATCGGACGAGCTGCGACAAATCGGATGTGATCTCGAGCACCACGAACTCCCGGTCATTTCCCGAAAAGATCGTCGAGTCGAAGGCCCCTGGGGTGATCGGAAAGTCCGGGGCCGTCGTCATGCCACAGACATGCAGGTTCCCCGAGGGACCAAAAGACAGGTCGTTGAAGCGGGTCTCCCCGGGGAAGGTACCGCCGATCCAGGTCGAGGCCAGCAGGGTCGAGCCGGTCGCATCGAGCTTGCACAGGGCGCCCCGGTAGGTTCCGGTCTTGAAGGCGCCCGGGGTAACGGGGAAGGTTTCGCCGACAAAGCCGCCCGCGATGTAGGCGTTGCCCGCGTCGTCGAGAGCCACTCCCCGGAACTCCTCCCAGACCTGGGGTACCCCAAGGAGCGTCGAATAAACGAGGCTCTTTCCGTCGGGAGCATAACGCACGATGATGCCCTCGAAAGTGGTGTTGTCCGTGACGGTTTGGAATGCACCCGGAGTCGTCGGGAAATCGTTGGAACCGGATCTGCCCACAGCGACCGCTGATCCCATGGCATCCACAGCAATCCCGAGAACTTGCTCCTCGAACTGGTGCCCTCCGACGAACGTGGAGTAAATCAGAGTATTCCCGTCGGATCGCAGGCAAGCGACCCAACCATCGCTGTCGTTGGAAGGGGGACCGAAGTCGGTGTCCACTGCTCCAGGTGTGACCGAAAAATTCGCCGAATCGGTCTCGCCGCCCGCATAGATCCGGCCGTTCGGCCCCCGGGCCAAGGCAAAGGCCTGGTCGTACCCGTTGCCGGCCAGGTAGGCGACAAACTCGAGCGCCGGGCTCGGCTCCAGGCGCAGGCGACCGATGACCGCGTCCTGGTTGGCCACGTAGGGGAAGGGCCCGGGCAGGCTGGGGAAGTCCGGGGACCAGGTGCTGCCGGCGAACAGCACACGCCCTTCGCCGTCGACGAGCACGCGGTTGAGCTCATCGTCCTTGAAACCTCCGAGAAACGTCGAGAGATTGAAGCCCGGATCGATCACCAGCGGGCCCGCAGCCGGACGGGCTCCGACCTCGAATCCAACACCTCCGCCGGCCAGCAGACGGAAGCCCCCGGAGACCTCCGTGCGCTCGCCGTCATGGCCCTCGCACCAAAGCTGCGGCCGCGTCTGGCGCAGCTCCCCGAAGCCCACCTGCGCCACCAGCTCTCCGCGCAGGGGATCGAGCTCCAAGGACTCGGCCCCGTGCAGCTCGAAGCGCACGCGACCGAGATCCGCGCCGGGCTCGGCCACGAGGTCGTAGGCCCACAGGCCGCTCCGCTGGGTCAGCCGCACCTCGATGCCGGGCCAGACCTCGGGCCAGCGCACCGACTCGAACTCCGGCACACCGCTGACCCGGTGCTCTGGATCGGCGCCCGAATAATAGTGGCGTAGCGTCGGCAGCGTCCCTGCACCCAGCGGGGACACCGGCCCACCCGCGACGAATTCGAGCCACAGGTGCGCCCCGCGCCGCTCCCCGCTGGATGCTTCCCGCCCGACCAGATCGAGCCCAATTCCCCCCACCTGGGCCCGGACGCGCAGCGCACCCGCCTCTGCCGCGAAGGCCACCTCTTGTGGCCATTGGCCCAGATTCTGGATCAGACCCGAAGCCTGCAGCGCCAGTGCGCCGAGCTGCGACTCGTCCTCCGAATTCGCTGCCGCCCGAAGGGACAGAAAACAGCCTGCCAGGAGTAGAAAACCTTGGACCGAGCGTGCATTCAACATGGGAACTCCTTGGATCGATCGGCTCAGCGCAGCCGGAGGTAGACCTTGCCCACTTCCTTGAGCCCCTCGGGAGCGGGCGGCGTGGTGATCTCCGCCCAACGGACCCCCCCAGATGTCACCCATGTGCCCGGACAGAAGTGTTACCCATGTGACGGGTTGCACAGGGCAAGGGGGTGCGTGGGAAAGGCTGGCGATCCAGGCAGGAGTCCAGCGGGCCGGACAGAGCCGGGGGACGAATCCGGCTCCTTGGACCCGCAAGGCTCGCTGGGATCCCGATCCGTTGAACCCTGACCCCGGAGCTGACCAAAGGCCCGGCTCGAGACGGGGTCTAGCCGGCGGCTAGACTGAGGCCGCCGACGCGAAACCTCAGCGAGCCCGCGGGGATCGTCGCGAGGGAGCGAAGTTTTCCAAAGAGGTCTCAACAGAAGCCGAGCCCTAGCCGCGCCTCCGTTCGACGGGTTGGACGGCGGACGATGAGCGGACTGCGCTCCCCACTCCAGCGGAAGCGGAGCCAGGGATGTGCACGGGGCATGGGCGCCGGCCGTGGGATGCAGGGGCAGTTCGGATGCTGGGCAAGTTCTCGCGAGCCGCCTGCACGGCCAGGCCCTCGGGGAGGCTCCGGAGGGTCCTGGGGATCGGGTTTTCGAACTCGAGGGGCCCCTGGTCAGGGAACGGGGCATTCCAGGAGCCACGGAATTTTGAGACACCCAGGGACCGAAAAATGTCCAAGCATGGAGTTGGACAGCGATGCCGGTGGCCGGTCCTCGCAGCGGATCTTGCATAGACAGAAGGACTTGACGGCCTTCGCCCCCCCCCCCTAGCCTTCAACTCGTGGCGCGCAGAGGGTGTGTGCCTCGCGATCCCGAGTCTCGCCCTCGGAGATCGCGAAACCGAGCCTGCGATCTCCCGAGGTCGATCCGATGCAATCGTTCCTTGCCCTGCTCGTTCCCCTGGCCCTGTGCCTGCCCTGCGGCAGATCCAACACGAGCGTTCTCCAGCCCAGCCACCCTGCCGCTCCGCGCAGCAGCGACGAGTGCGAGTGCTCGACGGCACAACACTTTTGGATGCAGTGCGTCCCGGCGTGTGCCTGGGTGAGTCTGCAATTCGAGTGCTACAACGCGATCCCGTGTGAGGAGGGCTGCCACTGGATGTTGAGCGGCAGCCTCTCGTGCCTGGGGATGATCATTCCGAAGCTCGTGCAGGCGAATTCCCAGGACCCCGGTCCGGAGCATGAGCCGATCCAATGCACCACGGAGGGCCGCATCATCGTGACCTGCCCGGCGTCCTACGGATCCGGGAAGTTCTGGACCGGACAGGTCTCCTGCAGTTCCTGCGGGCCGCAGGGCGGGTGAAGCGATGCCGCCCAGACAACTCTCGGAAGCAGCGATCCTCGGCATCGGGCTGGTGCTAGGGGCTGGCGGGATGTGGCTCCTGCGAGCCAAGCCCGCGGCGCTCTCGGGTTCCGATCCGGCGGGGTCTGCGGCGCCGCTTCCCGAGAGATCCCCCGTGGGCCTGGACGGGGCGAATGAAGCTCCCAGGAAGATGCTGGCAACTGAAACGCCGGCCGCGGATCCAGCGCCCACGATCCCCGACGTGCCGACCCGCCTCGGCGATGCGGGCATCCCCTCGCCGTTCCCGCGCCTGGATGCGACCCGCGGCGAACCGATCCAGCCCTGGATGTGGCAGACCATGGGACCGACGCCGCGCCTGCGCACCCCGGACAGCGAGTTCGCCGCCAAGTACCCGGAGACGATGACGGCCAAGGAGCTGACCAAGCTCTACACGGACATGCTGCAGGAGTGCAGCAATCAAGCCCATGATCTCGGAGTAGAACGCCAAAGCCGCGGTCACTTCGAGGAAGTCTTGATCCCGATCCAGTACTTCGAGGATGGCAAGGGCTACGAGATCTTGCCCGACAAGTCGATCGAGCCCGAGCAGGGCTACGGCGCCGACTACGACGACTACCCGTTCAAGACCGTCAGCCCTCCGCAGCCGCCGCACTTCATGGAAACCCGGGTGATGTGGCTGCCCTTCAACGAATTCCCGGAGCTCTATCGCCGGGAGGACGAGGGCCTCTACCTGCGGCGCCGGGCCGCCCTCGCGCGGGCGGCCGAAAGGGCCGCGGCCGCAGGCAAGTGAGCGCCTGACGGGGATCGCCCTGCATCCGCTCGGAGCGTCGCGGTGATCCCGCATCGGGTCGACAGCGGATCGGGGCGCCACGGCTCCGCGTCCGTCGCTCGGAGGCCGGGGGGAAGAAATCGGCGCGCAGCGGCGATTCCAGCTGCTGCTGACGCCGGATGGCAGGCCCGACGGCCCGCGCACGGGCTGGTCTGGCCGCTCGGGCTGGCCCCCGATCCCGGGCCTCTGCGAGGGTCACTCCCGGGTGCGCCGGGCCCGCGAGCGGGCAGACCGGGCGCGGGCCGGGCGTCGGCTCGGCTGGGGCAGCAGCTCGCCGGAGCGGCCCGGGGCGAATTCGCCGTAGCGCAGGGCCACGTTCTCGCGGCCCATCTCGGCCAGGCGGCTCTGGGTCTTCTTGAGACCCAGGTGGTGGGCCTTCGAGACCACCGATTTGATCGTGCGCTTGAGACGCCGGGCGATCTCCAGGTTGGCGGTGCCGGGGTAGAGCTGCACCAGCAGGTCGAGCTCGGCCCGCGTCCAGCGCGGCATGGCGGTGGGCTCGGCCCCCGGCAGGCGCCGGTTGAAGGCCTTGTCCTTGGCCAGGGCGAAGCGCCGCGCCAGGGCCTGGACCTCGTCGAGGCAGAGGCCGAAGCGCTCGGCCAGATCGGCATCCGTGTGGGTGCCGTAGAGCCGCCGGAACTCGAGCACCTGGGGGCGCCCGAGCGGCAGCCGGTCCGCGCCCCACAGGGCGGGCACGGCAGCGGGGTCGGCTTCGGCCGCGCGCACCGGGCCGGCGGCGGTTCCAGCCGAGTCGGGCTCTGCGCAGGGCGCCAGGACGAAATCGAGGCCGGCGTGCTTTGATTCCGACGAGCGCGCCGCCTCCAAGAAGCCCAAGGACGGGGCCTCGGGCGGGGCGGCATCCCCGTGCGTCCGAGCGTCCCGGCCCAGCCCTTGCGGCCCGTTTTCGAGCGACTGGACCGGAGGCTGCCCGGAGGGTGCGGGCCGATCCGCGCTGGCCGAGGCGGAGCGCTGGTTCTCGCTCATCGCAGGCTCTCCGACCTGCGGGCTCCCCGGTGCCGGGACTCGCCCCGGATCGCCGCACAGGGCGGCGGCTCGATGGTCAAGGCCGCACCAAGGAGGCGGCGAAGGGGATCCGGCGCGGGGGCTCGGTGCGGCTGCATCGTGGGCGATGGGGTCGGAATCGGGCCGAAGCCGAGCGGGCTCGTCGGTCGGAAACCCGGCAGCGAGGGCAGGTTGCGCTGTTTTCCTGGTCACGCTTCTGTAACCGTGGGCGCACATGGGAATCAAGGATTCCGCAACCCCGGTCCGCCCGCGGGAGGCCGTTTCCCATGGGGCTGCACACGCTCCGGATCAGCGGCGGCACGAGCACCGAAGCGCGGTCCGGGGATCGGGCGCGATCACCGCGAGCGCAGCCGATCCACCAGCCCCCCGCCGGAGCCACACGCGACGCACGCGCGGGGGACATCCCACCGCGAGCGGCAGGGCCGGCCCGGGCCCAGGCCCGTAGGCTCCGGGCGAAGGATCCCCGGCGCCGGCCGAGCCTCGGCGCGCCGCTAGCGGCCGGCGCTGCCGGACAGCTCGGCCTGCCAGTCCTTCAGCAGCTGCCGCACTTCCTGGCTGCGCTCGGCGGCCAGCACCGCGTGCACCAGCTCGCGGCTTTGCGCCAAGCTGACCCGCGAGAGCCCGTACTTGATCTCGGGGACGAAGTGAGGCGCCGTCGAGACCGCGTCGAAGCCGAGCCCCATCAGCAGCACCGCGAAGGCCGGATCGGCGGCGATGTCGCCGCACACCGAGCAGGCCTTGCCGGCCCGGCGCGAGATCTCCGCCACGCGCTGCAGGGCGCTGATCACGGCCGGATGGAAGGGATCGTAGAGCCCGGCCACGAAGGCGTTGTCGCGATCGACCGCCAGGAGGTACTGGACCAGGTCGTTGGTGCCCACGGACACGAAATCCACGTGGGCGATGATCTGGTGCAGGCTCAGCAGGGCCGAAGGCACCTCGATCATGGCCCCGACCGGCAGGTCCTCGGCGCATTCGTAGCCCTGCTCCAGCAGGCTTTGACGCACGCCGTCGAAGATCCGACGCATCTGGTCGATCTGCTCGAGGGAACCGACCATCGGCAGCAGCAGCCGCAGGGGCCCGTGGGCGCTGGCCCGCAGGGCCGCACGCAGCTGGACCTGGATCAGGTCCGGCCACTGCAGCGAGATGCGCAGGCCGCGCCAGCCCAGGGCCGGGTTGCGCTCCTTGGGCGTCTGAAAGTACGGGAGCTGCTTGTCCGCGCCGATGTCGAGGGTGCGGATCGTGACCGGCCGGCCGCGCATGTGCTCGACCACGCGGCGATAGAGCCGGTACTGCTCCTCCTCCGAAGGGAAGCTGCTGCGCTCCATATACAGGAACTCGGTGCGCAGGAGCCCCACGCCGTCGGTGTGCTCTGGATCGAAGTGCGGCAGGTCCAGCAGACTCTCGATGTTGACCTGCGTCCCGAGACGGTGGCCGCAGGAGGCGCGCGCGGGCAGCGGTCCGAAGCGCTCCACGTCACGGCGACGCCGCTGGCGATCGCCAATCATGCGCTCGAATTCGGCCAGGTCCTCGGGCGATGGCTTGAGCTGCACCTGGCCACGGTCGCCGTCGACCGTGATCTGCATGCCCTGCTCGAGCCGCGCGAGCAGTCCGGGCAGGCCGACCACGCAGGGCAGGCCCATGGAACGCGCCAGGACCGCGCCGTGGGAGAAGCGGCCGCCGGATTCACACACGATCGCCAGAACGCGCTCGCGCGGCAACCAAGCGCACACGCGCGGGGTCAGTTCCGGCGCGGCCAGGACGACCTTCTCCTCTGAGGAATCGAGTTCGCGCCGGTCGCGCTCGAGCAGCGTGTCGAGCACGCGCTGCCAGGGATCGCTGACGTCGGCCGCGAAGCCGCGCACGCTGGCCCCGTCGAGGGCGGAGAGCGTGCGATGGAAACGCTCGATCAGCCGGCCGACGGCCGCCTCGGCGTTGATGCGCTCCTCGGTGATCGCCTTTTCGACCTCCCCCAGGGCCGAAGGATCCTCGAGGATCATTCTGTGCACCGCGAAGATCTCGGCGTCCTTCTCGCCGCTGGTCGCGGCCACCGCGCGGCGTTGGCGCTCGAGTTCCTCCGCGGCGGACTGCAGCGCAGCGGCCAGCCGTCCGATCTCGGTCGGCACGTCGCCCGCCGGCACCACCCAGGTCGGCACTTGGGGCGCGTCGCCGCGCACCACATGCAAAGACCCATGGGCCAGGCCCGTCGAGATCGAGGTCCCCTTGATGGTGCGCGAGTGCGGCATGCCGGCCAGCAGGTTAGCGGGCGGGGGACCGGCCGCCGCCTCCGATCCTGGGTGCCCGGGCAGCGCGCCGCGCCAGGGGGCCCGCCGGTCGGCCGGAGCGGCCAGCAGGGTCCGGCAGCCGAATTCCCCCCACTCGGGCTCAAGCCGAGGCCTCGGGCCGGGCGAAAGGGACCGTCGGCCGAGCCCGCCCACTGGGGGCGAGCCCGGAGGGTGTTCAGCTGCCGGCAGCCCGGCACGAGGGGGGGAATTGGTGCGCAATTCGGAGTCGCAAGAGTCGCTGGCGGCCATGGAAGACTGGATCGAGCCGCCCGTACCGCCCGGCTCATGGTCGGCCCGAGCGAGCGCCGCCGCAGGGCTGGCCTGCGCGGGCCTGGGCGTCCTGCAGGGGGCCCTGAGGCTGGCCTGGCTGCCCCCGCTGCCGCTGGCCGAAGCCATCGATGCGGGCCTCGGCTCCACGGGCCTGACCCCCGGCAATCTGCTGCTCTCCGGCCTGCTGCTCGGGGCGGTCTCCCGCTGTCTCTCGGCACTGGGCCGACACCATCTGGCCAGCGCGCCGGACGGGCGTTTCGAGGAAGAGCTGCGCAGCACCCTCGAGAGCCAGGCGGATCAGATCCAGCACCTACACGTCAGCGCGCTCGGCATCGAGCGCTCGTTACTCGAACAGCAGGCCCGATCCCAGGTGCTCACCGAGGGACGCCTGGAGGCCCAACGCGGCAGCCTCGAGCACCTGCGCGCCGTGGTGGACAGCCTGCGGGAGGAGCTGCGCAAGCCACGCGCGGAAAGCCCCAGGGAAGCCGAGCGCTGGCAACGCTTTGAACAGCAGCTCGAACAGCGACTGACGGACCTCGAAGTCCGCTTGGAGAGCGGCCTGGCGGCCCTGGAGCAAAACCTGTCCGGCGAGTTGGTCCAGGCCAGCGAAACCCTTGCCCACTGGCTGAGCAGCGAGCGTTCAGCGCTCAGCGATAGCTTGGAATCGGACCTGGAGGTGCTCTCGAGCCAGGTCCCGATCGAACCGGTTCAGGCAGCGGCAGCGGCCCCCGCCTACGATCCGCGCAATGCTCGGATCGAACTCGAGGAGTTGCCGCATGTCGAGAGCATCGAAATCGATCCGCAGCTGCTGGAAACGAGCCGGGCCGCATTACCTACGAGCGTGGCAGAACTCGAAGAACCGCTCTACGACGCGCTCGATTTGGACGCCGGGCAGCAGGAGTTCTCGCCCCTCGACCGCGAAGAATTCGAAAGCTGGCGCTCGGCGCCCGCCTCGGGCGGCGGACGCAACGGCTTCGCCAGCGCTCCGCTGCTCGAACCCAAAGACGCCGCCGCCCTGGCGCAAACCGGCTTTCACCGGGTGCAAAGCCTCGGATTCCTGGATGGCATCGAAGAACCAAGTCATCCGCAGCTCGCCGACGCTGGCCCCCAGCAGCCACCCCATGCAGCCCTGGACCAAGCCAAAGCCCCGCTGCCCGGCCGGGCCTGTTCCCCAGCCAAGGGACGCACCCCGTGATCGGCCGGCGGCTGATCCGGACCCGGGGGCGCTCTGAGGCCGGCACTAGAATCGGCGCACAACGACGACGCCAGCGTCTGCGACCGGCGGATGCCGGCCCAAAGTCGGGCTGACAGATTGGTCTGGATGCTCGGGCGCAGCCCGAGTCGATTGATCGAGAGCCTGCAAGAGCCCTTTGCGGCGCCTCGATCGACAAGCCCCCCCTACCGCGCCGGGCGGCCCGCCGACCAGGCTCGATCGAACCGACTGACTGCTCCGGATCCCCCCCAGCGGCGGGCAGCTCGTTTTCGGGCATCCTTCGCTCGCCTTTGGGTCAAGAACCAGCGCACGCGCCGGACCTTCCGGAGCGCGAGCGGGGCCAGACCCTCCCGCCGCGATCCGTCCGCCCGCGGCCCGCAGGGCCCGCTGGAACTCCTTAGCCAGAAGCACCCGCGTGCCCGGCGACTCTCCCGGCCCCACCGGAATCCCCGCAGATCCGAAGAACAGGCCTTCAACCGGCCGTCGAAGTCTGGAGCCCAGAGCGCACCCGGCGCGCTTCGAGCGTCCCCACGGATTTGGCCTCGATTCGCTGCGAGTCCCGAAGAACCTCGCGAATCGCCAGCGGCCGCGCACCGAACCTGCTGAGTTCTCCCCGCTTCCCCGCCTGCATGGCCAACGCAGGCGGCCACGAAAAAGCAAAGCGTCCGGCCCGGGCAAGACCCCAGCCAGACGCTTGTCTACGGCCTCACTTCGCGTCGCCCTTGTTCTTGAAGAAGTTCGCGAAGGGATTGTTGGCCGGCGCTTCCTTGGGCTTCTCCGATTGACGGTAGGCGCGGATGTCCTCGTCCTCGCCGGGGGCGCGGCGATCGCCGCGCGGGCGATCCCCGAAGCCGCCACGCCCGGGGCCGCGGCCGCCGCCGCCGCCGGGGCCTCCCGGGCCGCCGGGGCCGCCCGGACCGCCGCGGCGCGGTCGACGTCCGCCGCCGGCGCCGTCGTCGCTGCCCGGCATGCCGTCGCGGCGCGCGTGGGCGACGCGCTCGAGGCGCTTCGGCTCGGGCCAGGCCTGCTGGGGGGCGCCGTCCTGACGGGGGCCGCGGGGCCCGCCGCGGCGTCCGCGGAAGCCGCCGCGCTGGCCCTCACCCGCTGCGGAGCCTTCGCCGCCGCCCTGCGGCTCGCCGCCGCCCTCCCGGCGGCCCTCGCCGCCTTCGCCCTCGTCGCGGCGCGGGCCGCGGCGCTGGAAGCCGCGCTCGTCGCGGCCGGGGCGCTCGCGGTCCGGCACGCCCTTGGCGGTCACGAGCAGGCGCGGCCCCTTGGCCTCGCTCAGCTTGAGCCGCAGGATCTGGCCCACCGAGAGGTGCTCGCGGGCGTCGCGCACGTAACGCTCGCCGATCTCGGAGACGTGCAGCAGGGCCTCGCGCTCCAGGCCCAGGTCGATGAAGGCCCCGTAGTTGGCCGCCGAGGTGACGATGCCTTCGTAGACGGCCTCTTTGTCGAGCTCCTCGAGCTTGGCGTCCGCGGCCAGCATTACCGGCAGGTGCAGGCGCGAGCGCGGGTCGCGGCCGGGGTGCGAGAACTCGCGCTGCAGGTCGCGCCAGGTGTATTCATCGACGTCGAAGTCGATGCGCCGCAGGCCCTTGGTGGCTCCGAAACGGCCGTAGACCGAATGGAACGGCTGGCCGGTGGCCTCCAGGATGCGGCGCGCCAGCGGATAGAGCAGCGGGTGGATCGCAGAGCGGTCCAGGGGCTCGCCGCTGGAGGAGAAGCGCAGGAAGGCGACCGCGTTGTGGTAGCGCGCTTCATCGAGGATGCCGCACTGGCGCAGGCTTTCCCGATCGTGGATGCGGCCTTCGGCGCGGGCGCTGACCAGGCGCTCGGCCAGTTCGATGTCGAGCCCGGGCACGTGCGCGAGGAGCCGCGCCGAGGCGCTCTCGAACCAGCAGCCGACCTGTGCCAGGACCGAGCGCAGGGTCTGCTCCAACAGGCGCCGTAGCTCGGCCTTGCCGATCAAACTCTGCTCGAGCCCGCCGACCAGCAGGCGCGGATCGACCTTGACCAATTCCGCCAGCGGGTCCTGCAGGCGGCGGGCCAGGCTGATGGCTGCGCGGGCTTGCATGCTGCGGCCCTCGAACTCCGCGCGGCCGAGCTCGCCGTTGGCATAGGCGGACAGTCCCGCGGCGTTGACCACGGTCACGGCCACGCCGGCGTTTAGGGTTGCCACCGCACGGCGCGCAGCGAGCAGGGCCGGGCGCGCGCCCTTCTCGTTGGCGAAAGCGATCCACTGGACGTTGTGGGCGCGCAGGGCATTGCCCAACGCTTCGGCCAGGGCAAAGGCATCCAGGCCGTTGGCTTCGATGCGCACCTCCGCATCGAGGGGGCGCCCCTGCTCATCCACCGCTGCCAGGATCCAAGTGCCCTTGGCGTCCACGTCCACGCCGGCGGCTCGCTTGGGTCCGAGGCACGGAGCCAGCAGCGCCTGGCGCAGGGCACCCGCCAGGAGGCGCTCGGCTTCAGCCTCGGCGCGGTGCTTGAGTTCGGTGCGCAGCTCCTCGCCCAGGGCCGGCAGGAGGCGGCGGAAATAGGCCCGGCTGGCCACCTCGCTCAGCACCTGCTCGAACGCTGGGTGGGTGTGCCGACCGAGCCGCTCGCGGACCCGCGCCAGGGCGTTGGTCGGCTCGAGTTCAAAGCTGAGTCCGATGGCGCGATCCCGCTGACCGGCGCGCAGGGCGATCAGGCGCGGCCCGGCCAGGGTGCGCAGGGGCAGCGGCGCTTTGAAGTAGGCCTTGTAGCGGCCCTGGCGCTCCTCGTTGTTGCCGGGGGATACGTTGACCCGGCCCTGCTTGCGCAGCAGGTTGCGCAGCTGCGAGCGCAGGCCAGGATTGCGCCCGAGGCGATCGGAAAGCACGCGCATGGCGCCGTCGAGGGCCTCGGTCTCATTGTGGATCTCGCGGTCCGGCAGCACGTACTCGGCGCAGACCCGCGCCAACTCGGCGGTCAGCACGACCCCCTGGTCGTGGCGCTCCTCGGACGGCCCCGCCCCGGAGGCGGGAGCTTCGGCGGCCTCGGCCCCCTCCGCGGGCGCCGCCGCCGACTCGTCGGCGGCCGACTCTGCGGCACCGGCCTCGTGGGCCAGGACTTCGAGGTCGGCCTGCTGGGCTTCCGCGTCGCCGCCTTGGGCCTCGGCCGGCGCGGACAGACTCTCGACGCCCGCCAGCCCCTCGTGCACCGTGGCTAGGCTGGGCGCCTCCCCCACTTCGACCGTGGCCGCCAAGGCCTGGGCCTCGCCGCCGGCGGAGGGCATCGCGCCGGGCTCCGGAGTTTCACCGTCCGCAGCGCTGGAGTCCGACTCGTCGCCGGCCGCCTCGGAGCGCTTGACCGGCTGGGTGAGCCGATCCGCCAGGGCCCCCAAGCCGCGCGCCAAGGCCCACTCGACCTGGACCTCGGCCTTCTTGCGCAAGGGCAGCAGCAGGTCCTCGAGCTCGGCCCGCTCATTGGTGTGGCGCGCTCGCTCCAGCCACTGCGGCGGGATGTCGCCGGCCGCTTCGAGCTGCTGCAGCACGTTCTTGCGTCGGCGGTCCAGCTCGCCCAGCTCCTCGGCGCGCTCGACGATCCGCCGGACCATGCTCTCGGAGAGCGCACCGGTCTCTGCGCGATGGAAGCGCCCGATGACCTCGGGCGCATAGCCCCTGGCCACCAGGCCCAAGGCCGCCTCGATCGAGGCGACGGGCGCCGAAAACTCCTTGGCCAGGACTTCGTTCAGGGCAGGGGCGGTCACGGGGATTCTCGCGGCGTGGGAGCCTGGCACCGGGGGGGGTCCCGGGCCGGAGCCGGTCGCGCGGACGCATCCGTGCGGCGGCTGGTGGGACGGGGGAGGGAGGAAGCTTCCCGAGAGGAGACATCCCGCAGGCACCACCACAGGGCGGAACGCACGGGACGCTGGACGGGCTGTGGGCAGGAAATGTTCTGTGACCCGGAGACGGGATGAGAGGGCGGCGCCGGCCGGACGGGCAACTGGTAGCCACGGCCCGGGAGGGCCTTTGCAGGCTCAATCCGGGATTTCGAACAGCGTCAGTCGGTTTTCTTCGGCGAGCAGGAAAGCGCCTTCCCGGATGGTCCAGGAGACGTGTTCGTCGAGGCCCGGCACGACCAGCCGGCCCAGCTCGCGCCCGCTCTGTCCATCCAGGATGACCAGATTGGCGCCGCTGGCGAGATAAAGCTTGCCCGAATCCATGGCCAAACTGGCCGCCTCCAGGTCCTCGCCCTTGGCGGGCAGGTCGCGGTACCAGCCCAACCGCGCCTCCCCGCCCTGGATGTCGTAAACAGCGAGCCCACCCTGGCCGCGGGCCGGAGCGATGCCCTCGGCCGCCTCGTAATCCCCGTGTTCCTCTTCGGCCATGAGCCGCTCGAGCTGCAGGTCCCGCCGGCGCCCCTCGGGCAGGAGCTGCTCCAGATCTTCGCCGAGCACGGCCAGGCGCTCGCCGGCGGCGGCCAGGCCGAGCAGCGCCGGCTGATTGGCGGCGATCAGGGGCTGGAAGCGACGCCCCTGCTCGAGGTCGATCAAACCGACCCCTTGCAAGCGCGAGCCCTTGTCGGAATAGGCCACGAAGAGCTGGCCTGCGCCGCGCGCCGAACGGTGGAAGCGGCGGCCTCCGGCGGAGAGCCGCCAGATGGGAGTCAGATCCGCGGTGGAGAGCGCGAAGACCTCGCTGGGCGCCACGCAAACGCACACCGACGCGCCCACGTGGGCTTCGTCGAACTCCCCCACCGCGGCCAGGACTTCGAGTTCGCCGGAATCGGCGGCCAAACGCGCCGCTCGATGGCCCGAGGCGCTCGGGCCGAGCACCAGGAGCTGGTTCTCGGCCGCATAACCCGCGCCGAATCCGCGACCGTAGCCCACCTCGCAAGGAGCGAACCAGCGCCGCTCCCCGCTCTGTCGGTCGAAGGCCCCGACCTTCGCAGGGATGACCGAATCGTGCCACTTACCGCCCGCTGGGTCCTCGTAGCCGTGCACGATCACCGCGCCGGTCGAGCCCAGGTGCACCCCGTCGATCTCGAGTTCTATTTCGCGGGTCCAGCGGCGGCGGGCGATGCGGGACGACATGGGGGGGTCGGTGGGGATCGCGGGCGCGCGCGAGGAGCGCCCGGGGCGGTTCAGGAAGGTGGCGCCGGTCCGGCACTCCGGCCGGCGACCGATCGGGGGGCGATCGATTGGATCAGGCCAGGGCCGGGGCGTAGAGGTGGGTCAGTTCTCGCCCTTCCAGATCTTCTCGGCGATGTTGCGGGGCACGTCGCGGTACTCCTGCAGCTCCATGGCGTAGGAACCGCGACCCTGGGTCGCGCCGCGCAGGGCCGAGGAGTAGGCGAACATTTCGGCGATCGGGACCACGCCGCGGACCACGCGCAGGTCGCCCTGGGCGTCCACTTCGGTGATCTCGCCACGGCGGGAGTTCAGGTCGCCGACCACGCCGCCCAGGTACTCCTCGGGCACGCGCACCTCGACCTTCATGATCGGCTCGAGCAGCACCGTGTTGCTCTCGGCCGCCTGCCGGAAAGCCAGGATGCCGGCCTGCTCGAAGGAGAGCTGGTCCGAGTCCACGTCGTGGTACTTGCCGTCGATCAGCGTGGCCTTGACGCCCACGTAGGGGAAGCCCTGCCGGCCACCGCCGCCCACCGCCTGCTCGATGCCGTAGCCGACCGAGGGAATGAACTCCTTGGGCACGTTGCCGCCGCGCACCCCGTCCACGAACTCGTAGACCTTGGTCGGGTCCTCGGTGGGCTCGAAGCGCACGGTGACCACGGCGAACTTGCCGCGACCGCCGGACTGCTTGACGAAGCGCGCTTCGGTCTCGACCGAGCGGCCCAGCCGCTGCTTGTAGGCCACCTTGGGCTTGCCGGTCACGACCTCGCACTTGTGGTCGTTCTGGATCCGGTTGACGATCACCTCGAGGTGCAGCTCGCCCATGCCCGAGATGACCAGGTCGCCGGTCTCCTCGTTGGTCTGGGCCCGGAAGGTCGGGTCTTCGCGCATCATGCGGCCGATGACCTCGCCCAGCTTGTCGCGGTCCTGCGAGTTCTTGGGCTCGATCGACATCGCGATCACGCTGTCCGGGAACTGGATCTTGGACAGGGCGATCGGGTGTTCTTCGGCGCACAGGGTGTCGCCGGTGACCGTGTTCTTGAGGCCGACCACGGCGGCGATGTCGCCTGCGCCGAAGGCGTCGATGGGCTCCTGCTTGTTGGCGTGGACGCGCACCAGGCGGCCGATGCGCTCGCGTTTGCCGGTGCGCGGATTCAGCACCGAGACGCCCTTGTCCATGATGCCGGAGTAGACGCGCACGAAAGTCAGGTCGCCGGTCTGCTGAGCGATGGTCTTGAAGGCCATAGCGCACATCGGCTCGGTCTCATCGCACTTGCGGCTGACGCGGCGATCGGTCCCGGGGACATCGCCTTCGACGGGCGGCAGGTCCAGGGGGCTCGGCAGGTAGTCGATGACCCCGTCCAGCAGGAAGGCCACGCCCTTGTCCTTGAGGGCCGCGCCGCACAACACCGGCGTGATCTCCATGGACACGCAGCCCTTGCGCAGGGCCGCCTTGACCTTGTCGTTGGGCAGTTCCTTGTCTTCGACGAACAGGTCCAGCAGCTGCTCGTCGAACTCGGCCGCCACCTCGCACATCTCGCTGCGGCGCAGCTTGGCCTCTTCGAGGCATTCGGCGGGGATCGGCGCTTCCTTGAACACCTTGCCCTTCGAGTCCTCTTCGAACTCGTAGTACTTCCAATCGACCAGGTCGATGATGCCCTTGAAGCTCTTCTCGCGGCCGATCGGCCATTGCAGCTTGACCGGGCGGGCGCCCAGGCGATCGACGATGGTCTTGACGCAGTAGTCGAAGTCGGCGCCGGTGCGGTCGAGCTTGTTGATGAAACAGATCCGCGGCACGCGGTAGCGGTCCGCCTGGCGCCAGACCGTCTCGGACTGGGCTTCGACGCCCTGCACACCGTCGAACACGGCGATGGCGCCGTCCAGCACGCGCAGGGAGCGCTCCACCTCGGCGGTGAAGTCCACGTGGCCGGGGGTGTCGATGATGTTGATCGAGTGGCCTTCCCATTCGACCGAGGTGGCGGCCGACTGGATCGTGATGCCGCGCTTTTGCTCCTCCTCGAGGAAGTCCATCGTGGCGGCTCCATCGTGCACCTCGCCGATCTTGTGGATCTTGTTGGTGATGTACAGGATCCGTTCGGTCACCGTCGTCTTGCCCGCGTCGATGTGGGCCATGATGCCGATGTTCCGGTGCTTGACGAGGCGCTTGGCGTCCATGGGAGGCGTGTCTGCGGCCGGTCCTGGGGACCGTGGGAGCTGGCCCGCTGGGGCCGGAGGTTGGCCCCGGGGGAGATCGGGGCCGGGGGGATCGTGCGCGGGGCGCGGGGGACGGGGCTGGCGGCGTCCGGGAGGGTCCCCGGCGGCCGGCCGGGGCCGCGAGGCCCCGGAGGGCCAAACAGATTACTGTCCGCGGCCGGCCGGTCAATCGCCCCCGCCAGAGCTCCTCAAGCGTGGTCCGGCGAGGGGCCGGGGTCCGGGGCCGGCCGGTTGCGGCCCAGGCGCTCATGGGCGGCGACGAAGTCTCCGGCCACGAAGCTGGCCATCAGCGACAGGTCCCCCGCCAGGCAGGCGGCCGCGGCCACCTCGGCGAAGCGCCGGGCCCGCTGGGCGCCGGAGCAGCCCAGGATCGCCAGGCACTCCGCCGCCGTGCCCTGCTGGCTGCCGCCCCCCACCGTGCCCAGGATCAGGTTCGGCAGGTGCAGGCCCGCGTAGAGCGCCCCGTCCGGCTCCACGGCGAGCTCGAGGAAGCCCGTGGCGCTCTCGGTCACGTAGGCCACGTCCTGGCCACAGGCCAGGAACAGGGCCGCCAGACCGTTGGCGGTCTGGACCCCCCAGTTGGCCGTGCCGAGCTGGCTGAAGCCCACCTGGTAGCTCCTCCAGATGGCCTCCAGGGCGGCCGGCTCGGTCCGCAGCCGACGGCGCACCAGCTCGGCCGGCAGGCGCGCCTCGGCGATCGTCGGGCGGCCCCGGCCCTCGACCAGGGCCCGGGCGTTGGCGCGCTTCTCCACGTCCTGGCCGTGCACGTAGACCTCGCGGGCGCCGGTGCGCTCGGCCAGCAGACGCGAAATCCGGTCGCTGGCCTTGGCCGCCATGTTGATGCCGATCGCATCCCCGGTGGAGAACACGAGCCGCAGCAGCAGGCGCCGGCCGAGCAGGCTGGGCTCGAGCCGCAGCAGGCGTCCATGTCGGGACAGGCTGGCCACCAGGGCCGCGCATTCGTCGAAGGCCGCGCGGGCCGCTTCGCGCGCCGCCAGGGCCTGGGCCAGGTCCCCATAGACCAGCAGCGGGTGCTGGCTCAGGCCTTCGTCGATCACCCGCGCGCAGACCCCGCCGGCCTCGCGCAGCACGGCCATGCCGCGCGAGTACGACGCCACGAGGGCGCCCTCGGTGGTCGCCAGGGGCACATAGACCTCATAGGGGCCCGCTTCGCCCAGCACACGCAGGGGCCCCGCCAGTCCGACCGGCACCTGGGCGTAGCCGATCCAATTCTCGATCTTTCCGCGCGCGCTCTCGGCCGGCACCGGCAGGCCCGCGAGATGCGGCAACTGCAGGCCCGTGGAAGCGCGGATCTGCGCCCGCCGCAGGGCCCCCGCCGCGGCGCTGGGCTCGCCGGCCGGATCGCGGGGGATCGCGGGCAGCAGGCCGGGGTCGCCGGCGGCATCCATCGGGGCGTCGCTGTCCGGGTTCGCCATCGCGTGGAAAGCGCCGAAATGGCGCGGGGCGGCCGGCGCCAGCGCCGACCGCCCCGTGAGCATACCCCTGCCGCGGTGTGCGGCCTTGGTCTCAATCGCCGACGCGCAGGGCCTCGAGATCGGCCGCCAGGGCCTCCGAACGGGGCTCCTGGGGCACGAGCAGGGCCCCCTCGCTGGCGTGCACCTCGCCGGCCGGGGTGGTCTGCTCCGGCGCGTGGGCCGGCGCCTGGCCCTTCAGCGGGTGCGGATGCCAGCCCATGGTCAGGTACATGGCGAAGAAGCCCGCCACGTAGGCCACCGGCACGTGCCAGCCGTAGCGCAGCCAGTCGCCGGTCGAGCGCGCGGCCGGGAAGCGCGCCGAAAGCGCCACGCCCGCCGAGGAACCGAACCACAGGATCGACCCGCCGAAACCCACGGCGAAGGCCAGCAAGCCCCAATCGAAGCCTTGCTGGCGCAAGGCCAGGGCGGTCAGCGGGATGTTGTCGAAGATCGCCGAGAGGAATCCGAGGCCCAGGGTCGAGTAGGGGCTGGGCTTGGGCAGCTTGTCGAGGGGCAGCAGCGAGGCGCACAGCACCAGGCTCAAGAGGAACAACGAGCCGCGCGCGATCGAGGGCACCACGTTCCAGGCGGGTTTGCGATAGAACGCCAAAGCCAGGATCGCTGCCCAGATCGACAGGGCCAGCACCGGGGCGTGCTCCTCGATGCCGTGGAAGACCGTGTTCTGCAGGATATTGGCGGTCACGGCCGTGCCCAGGATCGCGGCCACCACGTAGATGCGGCCCTTGTCCAGGGCCGGAGGGGCTTCGCTCGAGACTTCGAGCTTTTGGTAGCTGTCCTGCAGGATCGAAGCCACCAGGCCGCTGATCAGCAGAGCCACGAAAGCGCCCACATAGGCGTGCAGCACGTCGAAGGGATGGACCCCGCCGATCCACATCATCGTGGTGGTCGTGTCGCCGAGGACCGAGCCCGCGCCGCCGGCGTTGGAGGCCGCCACGATGCCGGCCAGATAGCCCACGTGCACCCGGCCGCGGAACACCGTCGCCGCCACGCCGCCGCCGATCATGGCCGCAGCGATGTTGTCCAGGAAACCCGAGATCATCCACACGATCGCCAGCAGCGCGAAGCAGCCCTTCCAGCCGCCCGGCAGGACCCGCGGCAGGCGCTCCGGCACCCCGGAGTGCTCGAAGTGGTTGGCCAGCAATCCGAAGCCGACCAGCAAGCCGAACAGGTTGCTGAGCACGACCCACTCGTGCTCGAGGTGGTGCACGAAGCTGAATTCGGCGCTCTGCCAGAGCGAGAAGGCCACCAGGGTGCCCGCCCCGGCCAAGGCCACCTGCAGGGCGTGGGCGTGGAACACGGCCACCCCCAGCAGGGTCACCAGGAACAGCATGTAGGCCACCGGGATGCCGAACAGGCTGGCCACGTTGCCGTCGTGCTGGGCCACGGCGCCCAGCAGGGTCGCCAGCGAAAGGCCGATCCCGAGGGGCAGGGCGTAGGAGGCCAGGCTGTTCGGATGGGACTCCGTCTGAGCGTGCTCGGCGGTCATCTGCGTCGGGGGGTGGACGGGGCGGCGGCTCGGTCCGGCCAGCGGCGGCTGCCGCAGGCCTGGAGACACAATCCAAGAGTTTGTCGAGAAGCTGGCCCTCAGGGCTGGAGGGAATCCCCTCAGGGTTCCGATCCCATCGAATCTCGTGGAGGCAGGCTGCCCGCAGCTAGGCTGTCCTCCGGCGGGCGCCTACCAAAGTGAAGGCTCTGAAACTCCCGAGGATCGGACGGGTGCACCCAGAATTCCTCGGCATTCGCAACGTTCGGCACGGGCCCCCACCGGAGCCGGGAGGGCGGCGCGCTCAGTCCCGCTGGGCGCCGCAGGCGGCACCGGCCAGCCGCACGGCAGCCGGCCGCGGAGGGCGCCTGCAGCCCCCCCCACGCCCCCCCCCACGCCCCCGCCCCCGATCGGAGGCCCGGGCCGAGCGGCAGGCCTTCCGGGCGGGCCAGGTCTCGGCTGGGCCTGGCGGGCCACAGCGGCTCCCCGGCGCCCCGACCCGCCCCGGATCAGCGCGGCTCGAGCGCGACCTCGAACAGCTTGGGCCAGTGCTTGCCGGTCAGGAACAGCCTCTTTCCGATCGGATCCCAGGCGATGCCGTTGAGCACGTTCTGGGGGCCGAAACCGGCCACCGGGATCTCGGGTTCGAGCGCCACTTGCTGTTCGAGCAGCCGGCAATCGATCAGCCCGACCACACGGCCGCTCACGGGGTCGATGCGCACGATCTCGTTCGACTGCCAGCGATTGGCCCAGATCTGCCCGTCGATCCACTCCAGCTCGTTGATGCGGTCGACGGGCCGCCCTTGGAAGGTCACCTCCAGGCGCTTCGGCAGCTCGCGGAAATCCAGCGGCCCCGGGCCGCTGCGCTCGAAGAAGCGCAGGCCCGTGGGCAATCCATCGGAGACGATCAGGCGCTCCCCGTCGCTGCACAGCCCCCAGCCTTCGCCCGCGTAGGGAAAGCGTCCCAGCAGGTCGAAGCTGTGGCGATCCCAAACCAGGCAGGTCTGCTCCTGCCAGGTCAGCTGGTAGAGCACGTCCCCGAGGCACTCCAGGCCCTCGGCGAAGAAGCGCGACCCGTCCGGCCCGAGGGCCGGCGAGCTGGCGAACTCCACCGACTGCAGCACCGTGCCGCTCTCCAGGTCCACGCGCCGCAGGCTCGACTCGCCGCGCTGGCCGGCGCTCTCGAACAGCTGCCCGTCGCGGAACAGCAGACCTTGGGTGAAGGCGCGCGGGTCGTGGGGGTAGCTGCGCACGATCTTCAGGCCGTAGCGCGCCACGGCCGGCGCCGCCTGGGATGCCGGGGCCGGGCTCTGCGCAGGGCCCTGAGCCGCCGATTGGCCAGGCGTCTGTGCGCCCGGCGGCACCGGCTTGGCGCTCGACTGGCCCCGGGGCGCGCAGGCGACCGCCAGCAGGGCGAGCAAGGGCGCCGAGCAGAGCAGCAAGCGCGGAAGACGGGGCGGGCTCGGTCGGACTCGCTTCATGGGGTTCGCCTGGGGCCTTGAGGCTACGGGTCCGGCCTGGGCGCCGCGAGTCCGGGACGGCCCGGAGCGCTCCCGGGTTTGCAGCGGGCCCCGGATTCGTTGGGATGGAGCCCGATGGACGCTGCGCCGGACCCGCTGCTCGAAGCCCTGGAACTCGCGCGCCGGTCGGCGCTGGCGGGCGGCGGGCCCTTCGGCGCCGTGGTCGTGCGGGACGGGCGGGTGATCGGCCGGGGCCACAACCGCGTGACCTTGGATGGCGATCCCACCGCCCACGCCGAGGTCGTGGCCCTGCGGGAGGCCGCCCGGACCCTTCGGAGCCACGACCTGTCCGGGTCCGTGCTCTATTCCTCCTGCGAGCCTTGCCCCATGTGCCGCGGGGCGATCCTGTGGGCGCGGGTGGCGCGCGTCGAATTCGCTGCCGACCGCCATGCGGCCGCGGCGGCGGGCTTCGACGACGCGGCCTTCTACGCCGAATTCGAGGCCCCGCCGGGCCGCGGGCGCGTGCCCTTCGTCCAGCGCCTGGCGACGCGCGGTGAGGAGCCCTTCGAGGCCTGGCGCCAGAATCCGGAGCGGCGGCCCTATTGACGCCCGCGGCGCCCCGCCGG
>JBILNK010000048.1:0-25305 GCA_044375105.1 Planctomycetota bacterium | reverse complement strand
CCCGAGGCGATTTTTTTTTCAGCCTGGTCCGAGGCTGGGGAAAAATCGGCGCGCAGCGACGATCCCAGCCTCTGCGGCCGCCGGATGGCGGCCCAAAGGCATGCTGACAGGCTGGTTTGACCGCTCGGGCGCAGCCCGAGGCGATTTTTTTTTCAGCCTGTCTGCGGGGCTCAACCGGTCTGGTAGCCCAGCTCCCGGGCTTCGGACTCCTGGGCGAAGAAGGCCAAGTCCTCGGGCTCCCAGCGGCGTGAGCGCAGCGCCTCGGGGGTCAGGCAGCGACGCTCGGAGCGCAGCCCGACCCACTGGGGCATGAACTCGCGCTCGCAGAAGGCGCAGGCCGCCCGCAGCGGCAAGCGAGCCAGCAGCCGGAAGGCGGGCCGCACGTGGCGGTCCTCGGTGCGCGAGATGCAGCTGGGGTTGCCGCACAGATTCGGCCCCTCCGGCAGCGAGTAGAAGCCCGGCTCCGCGGCCGGCCCGGGCGCCCCAAGGTCGACCCGCCCGAGCAGGTGCGCCAGGATCGCCATGCGCATCGGGACGCCGCGCGCGGCCTGCTTGAAGTACAGGCTGCGCGGATCGCTGTCGAGGTCCTCGCTCAGCTCGTCACGACGCGGCAGGGGGTGCATGACCACCGCCTCCTTCAGGCCGTCGACCGCCATCTCTTGCTTGCCGAGCTTGAGGTACCGGCGCGTGTCCTCCAGCTTGGCAAAGCGCTCGGTTTGCGGCCGGGTCATGTAGACCGCGTCGACGCGCTCGACCTTGAGGCCGCTGGCGTCGGTGAACAGGCTCAGCTGGTGCGGCTTCTGCGGCGTGATGTAGGCCGCGTCGCTCTCGCGCGCCAGCTCGCCGAGCCGGCTGGCGTCGGCGCGGATGGGCTCCATGCCGTATTCCTCGCGCAGCCGCTTGACCACGTAGTCGGGCAGCTCGAGCCCCTGGTGCGGCACGCAGACGACGTTGGCGCGGAAGCGCGCCAGCGCGAAGATGAAGGAATGGATCGTGCGGCTGTAGCGCAGGTCCCCGGCGAGCACGACATCCAGCCCGTCCAGGTGCCCCTTCTCGATCCACAGGGTGTACAGATCGCAGAGCGTCTGGGTCGGGTGCTCGTGGGCGCCATCGCCGGCGTTGATCACCGGCACGCTGGAGGCGCGAGCGGCCAGCCGTGCGGCCCCTTCGCTGGGGTGGCGCAGCACGATCAGGTCCGCATAGGCCCCGGAGACCACGCGCACCGTGTCCGCCAGGGACTCGCCCTTCTTGGCGCTGGAGGCCTGCATGTCCGCCGCGGTCACCACCCCGCCGCCCAGGCGCAGCATGGCCGACTCGAAGCTCAGGCGGGTGCGCGTGGAGGGCTCGTAGAAAAGGCTGGCGCTGATCAGCCCGGGGCAGAGGTGCGCGTGACGGCGCAGATCCTCGGAGAAGTCGCGCGCCACCCGGAACAGGGATTCGATCTGGGGCACCGACAGGTCGTCGATCGAGACCAGATGCCGGAGTGCCGCGGGCGGATCGCTGCGGCGCAGCTCCGCGGGCAAGGCCGCCTGTGAAGCGGATGAAGCCAAGGGGGCCGAGCGCTTGTGAGAGTCGGGGGCGGGCGCCATCGCTAGCCCGGAGCAGCACCCCCCGCCGCCGCGGAGGAGCGGCAGCCCGGGAGACGGCGAAACGGGCCAGGTCCATACCCTAGGGAGCAACGCCCCCGGGCGCCCAGCCTGCGTCCGCAAAATCCGCGTGCCGAGAAACCTGGTCGCCGACGCCCTCTCCCCCGAGCAGCTCGCGCAGGCGGCGCCAGCGCTCGCTGACCGCGCTCAAGGCGCCGAGCCCCGCGAGCGCCTGCAGGTCGCAGCCGGGGATCAGGGTCGGGCCCGCCAGCCATTCGGGGGCCCGCTCCAGCCCCAGCCGAGCGTGCAGCAGACCGCTCAGGGCCTCCAGCGCCTGGGCGGGTCGCTCCACGGCGTCGATCGCCAGGCCGCCCACGACGTGCGCGTCCGCAGCAGCAGAAAATGTGGAGACCGGCACGACGGGCAGGCCCGCGGGCGGCGGCACCGGATGATGCGCGGGCGTGAGCCAGAGCACCAGATCGGCGGCCCTGGCGGCCTCCAGCACGCGCCGCTGGCCTTCGGCCTCGAGGGCCCCATGTCCGTCGGGCCCGCCCGCCGAGAGCCGGTCTAGGTCGCGCTGCCCGGCCCCATCGACCAGCTCGATCTGCAGACCTTCGAAGGCCCGGCGCTCGACCAGCACGTCGCGCGTCGTGCCGGGCAGCGGCGAGACCAGCGCCGCGGCGCGCCCGAGCAGCAGATTGAAGAGCGTCGACTTGCCGGCATTGGCGGGGCCGAGCAGCACGATGCGCGGCCTGCGCCACAGGGGCCAGGCATCCCGGCTGCGCCGCAGCAGGGCCTCGAAGGCGCGCTGGAACCTCGGCGGATCGAGGGCCAGCAGGCGCTCGAGCCGCGCCCCCAGGCGGCCCTCAGCGGCCTCGAGCAGGAGCCGCGCCGCCCAAGGCCCGAGGGCATCCGGCAGACCGGCCTGCCCGGCGCGAGCCAGACCGGCGAAGGGCCCCAAGGGCGGCACGAACAGGGGCCCCGGAGACCGGCGCTCCCGCGCGCCCAGGTCGCTCAGCTCGCGGCGCAACGCGCCCACCAGGGCCGGGCCGCCATGGAGGCTCAGTTCGACCTCGCCATGGGGGAGGCCGACGAGCAAGGCCTCGTCCAAGAACCCGGCCGCCGTGGACAGGCGCGCCAAGCGGATCTGGCCCGCGGCGGGTGGCCGCTGGTCCGACAGCCGCTCGAGGATCCTCTGGGCCCCCGATCCCCCCAGGGCGAAGACCCGAATCGCTCCGGGGCCCGCGGCGCTGCGCTCGCACCACCAGGCCCAAGGCTCGGGGGTCACGTTAGGTCCCCCAAGGCCGCCAAGAGGCCTTCGTGGACCAGGTCCGGCCGTTCGATCAGCTCCCCCGGCCAGAACGGCTCCGGCTCCAGCAGGAAACGGGCCGCGCCACCGCACAGGAGCCGCGGCGCCGTGGCCAGCCCCGCTTCGAGCCCCACGCGGCGAGCGAGCTCGAAGGCGGCCCCGCGGAACCCCACCACGACCCCGGCCTCCAGGGCCTCGGAGGTCTGGCGGCCCAGGGCCCGGGCCCCCGGCCGCAGCTCGACCTCGAACAACCGCGCCGCGCCGCTGGCCAGCGCCTTGATCAGCAGGCTGGGCCCCGGCGCGATCGCGCCGCCGAGGAAGCACGGGGGCCCGTCCGGCCCCACGGCCACGGCGTCCACGGTCAGGGCCGTGCCCGCATCCAAAACGATCGCCGAGCGCCCCAGGGCCGCCGCGCCGCGGGCGGCGAACAGGCGGTCCTGGCCCACGGTCTCGGGCCGCTCGACCTCCAGCCGCAGACCGTGGGGAGGCGGATCGGCGAGCGGCGCCCCGAAAGCCCGGCGCAGCGCCGCCGCCACGGCCGCGCTCAATTCGCTGCCGGCCACCGTCGAAAGCGCCAGGCGCAGCGGGGCGGACAGGCGCAGTTCCTCGAAGCGCGCGCTCCAGACCTCGGGTCGGACCGCGTCCCCGGGCTCGAGCGCGAAGCGAGCCCCGGGACTCGGGGAACCAAGCGGGCCGCCCGCCCGCCAGGCGACCGCCTTGATCCGGCTGTTGCCCAAGTCGACCGTCAGGGCCAGGACGGCGACCGGCTCGAGACCGGCGGGCCCGGCGGCGCCGCGGCTCATTCGGTCTCGTAGACGATCGTGCGCTCGTAGCCCGCGTTCGAGACCACGATGGTCCACACCGAATAGATGTCGGCGTTGTTCTTGGCGTAGGAGATCGCCTCCTGCACCGAGTTCACCGCGGTTCCGTTGATGCTGACGATCACATCGCCCGATTTGACGCCGTGTTGCGCGGCGATCGAACCCGGTGCGACCTCGGTGATCTCGACCCCCTCCATGCGCCCTTTCTTGCGATTGAAGTGCGACCTGTGGCGCACCTCCCGGGAAAGGATGTCCAGGTAGTTCTCGTTGATGTAGCGGCCGTCCTCCGCTCCCACGCGGAAGCGGTTGGGGCCGAGCTCCAGCGTGCGGGCCGGACGGGTGAGCACGAATTCACCGCCGGCCTCGGGAAGCACGAATTCCGCCGGCAGGCGCACTTGGCCGTCCTCGGCGACCTCCACGATCCCCCCCTGGATCGGCGTGGGCGGGCTGAGCCTGAAGGTGGTCGGATTCTGGTCCTGCTCGTCCTCGGGGGAGTAGCGGAAGATCACGCCTTCGCTCTCGACCGACTCGACGCTCCAGTAGGCATAGGGCTCGGGCAGCACGAATCCGGCCTGCAGGCGACCGTCTTCGCGAGCCCCCAGGGTGTCGTTGAGCCGGCGGTCGACCCAGCGCACCAGGGCCAGGGAGTTGGCGGGCTGACTGGTGTCCACCTGGATGTAAAGCACCGCCACCAGATCCTTGAGCGGCTTGACCACCCGGCGGGTCGGCCCCGGAGGGGGCGGCGGGGGCGGCGGCGGCGGCGGCGGTTTGCCGGTCCAGTTGAAATCATGGAAGTTCGCCGTGACCCGCTTGTAGTCGACCAGGTCGGACTTGGGCGGCGGCGGAGGCTGGATGTCCTTGAGCAGATCCTGCTGCAGCTTGGCGTTGACCTGGCGGCCTAGCAGCTCCGCTTCGGCGGTCTTGTATTCGTACAGCGTCCAGCCCAGCACGCCGAACAGGAGCGTGCTGGCGCCCCACAGGACCGATTTGACGAGGACCAAGTTCATGGGAGCTCTCCGACGGGGCCGACGATCGGGGGCGCAGTGTATTCCCCGGGCCCGCGATCGCCAGCGGCGAGCCCTGGACGGGAGCGAGCCGGACCGCCGCTGTCCCGGATCGGGAGCGAGAGCCGGGCTGGGGGGACCCGGCAGGCGCCGGGGGGGACGCGCCTGTGAAGCCTCCGGCGGCTCGGCCAACGCGTCAACCCGTGGTCCGGGCGAGGCCCCCGGCCCGGTTGGACGGTCCGCCACTCAGGGGACCCAAGGGCGGCAGCGAGGACCTCCGGGCGGGGCCAGGTCCAGGCCCGCCGAGGCGCCCCTGGGATCGCTGCGGCCCAGGTGCCTTGCAGGGCCGGCCAGGCCCCCCCGGCGGATCAGGGCTGGCGCCGCGACTGCCCCGGCCCGGCACCCGTGTAGCCGCGCAGCGCCAGGCGCAGTTCATCGGGCCGGTCGCTGGCGGCGACGGCCACGTCGAGGTCGACCAGGCCGTCCTGCAGCAGCCTCAGCAGCGAGCGGTTGAAGCTCAACATGCCCTGCTCGGTGGCCTGCTCCATCGACAGGCCCAGTTCGGTCGTGCGGCCTTCGCTGACCAACTCGCGCATGCGCGGGGTCGAAACCAGCAGCTCGACGGCCGGCACCATGCCATCGCCCTTGGCGCGTGGCAGCAGGCGCTGCGAGAGCACACCGACGATGTTGTCCGCCAGCCGCGAGCGCACCTGGGCGTGCTGCTCGGGCGGGAAGAAGCTGATCACCCGATCGACGGTCTGGGCCGCGTTGACCGTGTGCACGGTGCTCATCACCAGGTGCCCGGTCTCGGTGGCGTCCAAGGCCGCGCGCACGGTCTCCGCATCGCGCATCTCGCCGATCAGGATCACATCCGGCGATTGGCGCAGGGCGTGGCGCAGGCCATGGTGAAAATTGGGCACGTCGGTCCCGATCTCGCGCTGGGAGATCACACAGCGCTCCTCGCTGAACAGCACCTCGACCGGATCCTCGAGCGTGATTACGTGACGCTCGGTGTGCCGGTTCATGTGGTCGATCATGCCCGCCAAGGTGGTCGACTTGCCGGATCCGGCGATGCCGGTGACCAGGATGATGCCGCGCTTGTTGAGGGCCAGCTGGGACAGTTCGCGGGTCGGCAAGCACAGGTCTTCGAGCTTGGGCGGCGTCGACGCGATGCGACGCAGCACCAGCGCGGGCTCCCCCATCTGCCGATAGGCATTCAAGCGGAAGCGGCCCAGGCCGTCGAGCTGCAGACCCGCATCGACCGAACCGTCCTGCTTGAGCATGGCGATCCGCTCCGGGCCGATGATCCCGCAGAGCACCTCGAGCAGGGCCCCCGAGGAGGGCACCCGCCCGGGCAGGAATCCGATCCGGCCGTGGACCCGGCAGGAGGGGCGAGCGCCGGCTCGCAGGATCAGGTCGGAGGCGCCGCTCTTGACCATTTGGTCGATCCACACCTCCAGCTGATGGCGCGGAGACGGCCCGGAGAGCGGAGCACCCGCCGGGGCCCCCAGGGCTGGCAGCGGCGCCCCGGCAGCCTCCAGGTGCTCAGTGCGCGGTCCCGGGGTCTGGGACTGCACCGGGGCTGGGCCCCGGGCGGGATCCGCCGGCAGGAGGTCGGCCCAGGAGGTCTCGTCGCCCGCGGGCGGGCGCTGGGCAGGGCGCGCAGGCGGCGGTGTTTCGGGATCGTTTGCTGCCGTCATGGGCTTGGGCTCCGAGGCGCTGCGAGCACACCAAAGAAGCTCTTCGGCCGGTCCATTCGCAGAACTTGCGGCGGGGCTGTCCCTGGAGCCCCCTCGCCGGCCGCGGCGGGACCGGCAGGCGGTCCCAGGCGGTCCTCGGCGTTTGAAGCGCCTGCGGGCTGAAGGGCCTGGCTAGGGCCTGGCGCAACCCGGGCAAAAGGCCTCGAGGCGCCCCGACACCCGCTGACGAGGCCCGCAGAGTCGCGCTGCAGGCACCCTGCGAACGGTCGAACCTTGCAGCGCTGCGCGGCGGGCCCCTGGGCACTGCGCGGCCCCCCCGGGAGGCGTTGCCCAGCCGACCGGCGCGTGACGCCGGTCGGCCGGGCAGCGTTGTGTCTCGCTTCGCGCCCCACTTCCCCCACTTCCCCCACCGCACCGCCGCACCACCGGCCTCCTCGCCCCCCCGCCCGAACCAGCCTCAGCCGCGGGCCCGGCGCTGCACCAAGGCGCGCGCCGCCAACAGGAACTCGGTCACCCCGCGACCCGTATGGCTGCTGATCCGCAGGACCGGCCGATTGCAGGCGCTCTCGAGGGCCAGCGCCGCGACCTCGGCCTCCGGGCTCTCCACCTTGGTGGCCAGCACCAGGCGCGGCCTGCGGGCCAGCTCGGCGGAATACTCCTCGAGCTCGCCCTCGATCACGCGATACGCCTCGGCCGCCTGGGCCCCATCGCCGCTGGAGACGTCGACCAGGTGGGCCAGCACCTGGCAGCGCTCGACGTGCTTGAGGAAACGGTGACCGAGCCCATGGCCCTCGGATGCCCCTTCGATCAAGCCGGGCAGGTCCGCGATCACCAGGGAATCGAATTCTCCCAGCGGGGCGATGCCGACCTGCGGGGAGAGGGTTGTGAACGGATAGTCGGCGATCTTGGGCGTGGCGCGCGAAATGCGGCTCAGCAGGGTGGATTTGCCGGCGTTGGGCATCCCCACCAAGCCCACCTCGGCGAACAACTTGAGCTCGAGCCGCACCCGGCGACGCTCGCCGGGACGCCCCGGCTCCGCGTGGCGCGGAGTCTGTTTCGTCGCCGTCGCGAAACGGGCATTGCCGCGCCCGCCGCCGCCGCCGCGGGCCAACACGAGCCGGTCGCCGATGTGGGTCAGGTCCGCCAGCAGGTTGCCGCGCTCCACGTCGAAGACCTGCGTGCCGGCAGGCACTTCGAGTTCGAGATCGGCCCCGTCGGAGCCGCCCTTGTTGGAGGGTCCGCCGGGCTGGCCGTCGACGGCCTGATACCGCGGATGACGCCCCAGGCTCAGCAGGGAATTCAGGTCCTCGCAGGCCCGCAAGATCACATCGCCCCCATCGCCCCCATCGCCGCCGTCTGGCCCACCTTTGGGCACGTATTTCTCCCTGTGGAACGACACCAGGCCATCTCCGCCCTTGCCGGCCTGCACCAGGATTTCGACCTCGTCTCGGAACATGGCAAGAAACTATCGGGGTGGCGTCAGGACACGCCGGGAGCGATCCGACCGGGCCGGATCGCTCCCCTGGGATCGACGCGTCTCGCCGTGCTGCGCCAGGCCTAGGGGAACGCCCAAGGGCGGCCCGAAGGCGACCGAAAGGCTGTCGCTACAGCCTGGGATGAGCCCGAAGGGATCGGGCTCAGGCCGTCAACCGGCCAGCGGGTCGATATGGACCTTGCGGCCAGCCTGGTAGCGCACGATGCCGTCTTCCAAGGCAAACAGCGTGTAGTCCGAGCCCATGCCGACGCGCCGGCCGGGCTTGAATTGGGTGCCGCACTGACGCACCAGGATCGTGCCGGCGGTCACGGTCTGGCCGCCATAGCGCTTGACCCCACGGTATTGGGGGTTGGAGTCGCGGCCGTTGCGGGTGGAACCTTGTCCCTTCTTATGTGCCATGACCTATGGGTTGAATGGGCTGTTCGAGCGTTGTGCTACAGCGACGCGGTCCGGTCGCTGCTGGATCAGCCTTCGATGGCGGTGATCTTGACGCGGGTGTAGTCCTGACGGTGGCCGCGCTTGACGCGCACGTTCTTGCGGCGCCGGAAGCGGAAGGCGATGACCTTCTTGCCGCGGATCTGGTCGACGACCTCAGCCTTGACCGAGGCGCCGCTCACCAGCGGGGTCCCGATGCGCACGCCCTTGTCGCCTCCCACCAGGAGCACCTGATCGAAGACCAGCACCTGCCCGGGCTGGGCACCGGAGTCGAGGTCGAGCTGGACCACATCGCCCACGCGCACGGTGGTCTGACGGCCGCGGTCGGAAAGGATGGCGTACATGGAACGGCTCGGGCGAGGCGGGCGGACCCGCGGTCGGGAGTTGGGGCGGACGACGGCTCGGGCCATGGCCCGAGGCCCCGGTCGGATCCGGGGGGGGCAAGGAAGATAGCGGCCGGCACCCCTGCTCCACAAGCACGCAGGCGCTAAGCGCCCGTCTTTGCCGCCCCGTCTTTGCCGCCCCGTCTTTGCCGGCCCGTCTTTGCCGGCCGGGCTGCGGGCCCCACCGATGGCGACCCTCGAGGCCCGGCGGCCAGCCCCCGCGGGAGGGCCGCCCGCCGCGCTGCGGAGAGCTTCAGACGGGCCGGACGGCCGGAGGGAAGCGGCCGCTCTGGCCCTCGACCGGATCCTTTGGCCTGCCTGGGGCGGCTCCCACGCCGCCCGTGTGCCCGTCAGGCCCCCCATCCGATGCTCTGCCGATATCTACCTGGCCCGGGATTGGCCCTGCGGACAGCCCGGCCTGAGAGCAGGGCCGCCCCAGGTCCGCTGGACCGACCCGAAACACAGGTCCCCCTGGTGGGGCTGCCCGCCCACGGACTGGCCAGAGCCCCTGGAGCCGCCGGCTGGCGGCCCCAGGTGTTTGCGACCGAAGGCTAGGGAGCTCCGGCGTCGGCCGGGTCGCCCGCGCCTCAGCCGCTCAACGCTTGCGACGTCCGCCGGGGCGAACCTCGCGTCCGTCGGCCCGCAGGTAGTGGAAGACGGAGTCCTCGGACTGGTTCTCGACCCCTCGCAGGACGATCTCGCGCTTGAAGCTCTCGCGCATTTGATCGAGCTCGGCGCTGTCGTGCTCTTCCAGCCAATGGATCGTGTCCGGGTGGGCCAGCACGTCCACGCGCGTGAAGCCCTTTTGGTTCAAGGCCGAGGCCAAGCGCCGCAGAACAGCCTGCGCGCGCGACTGGGCCGTGCGCCGACGGCCGGACCCCTTGCAGGTCGGGCAGGCCTCGTAGACCAGCTTGGACAGCCCGGGGCCCAGGCGCTGCCGAGTCAGCTCGAGCAGGCCGAACTGCGAGATCTTGCCGACTTTGCTGCGGGCGCGGTCCTGGTCGAGACACTCCGCAAATGCCTTCTCGACCTGCCTGCGGCTGGAAGGCCGCAGCATGTCGATGAAGTCAACCACCAGGATGCCGCCCATGTCGCGCAGCTTGATCTGCCGGGCGATCTCCGGGGCGGCCTCGAGGTTGGTCTTGAGGGCGATGTCTTCGAAGTCGGCCCCCTCGTCACGGGTGCGCCCCGAGTTGACGTCGATCGCGACCAAGGCCTCGGTCTGGTCGATCACGATCGAGCCCCCCGAGGGCAGCTCGACGCGCCGCGAGAAGATGCGCTCGAAGTCCTGCTCGACGCCGTGGGTGTGGAACAGGGGCTTGGTGCTCTCGTGCAGCTTGACCCGCTCGACGTGCTCGGGCATCAGCCGGCGCGTGAACTCCAGCATCTGCTCGTAGACCTTGGGGTCGTCGACGATCACCGCTTCGGTGCGCGTCGAGAACAGGTCGCGCATGGTGCGGATGGCCACGTCGGACTCCTGATAGAGCGGAGCGGGCATCCGCCCGAGGACCAGCTGCTTGGAGAAGTCCTCCCAGACCGCCAGCAAATAGTCCAGATCGCGCTTGATCTCCTCGGAGGTCTTGCCGATGCCGGCGGTGCGCACGATCACGCCCATGCCTTCGGGGATCTCCATGTCCTGCAGGATCTTCTTCAGGCGCCGACGTTCGCGCTCGTCCTCGATCTTGCGGCTGACGCCGGTGCGCTGCAGCGAGGGCATCAGCACCAGGTAGCGGCCGGGGATCGAAATGTAGGTCGTCAGGGTCGGGCCCTTGTCGCCGATCGCATCCTTCGTGATCTGGACCACGACCAGCTGCCCCTTTTCGAGCAGGTCGGTGATGTTGCGGCGCTTGACGCGGCGGCTCTTCTGGGCGGCAGATCCGCGCTTCGGGCGCAGCGGACGTTTGTCGTCCTCCGCAGCACGCGACTCGCCGCCGGCCGGATCCTCGACCTCTTCGGCCTGCACGCCCTTGGCCTCCCAGTCGGAAGCCTCGGTGCGGGCGGTGAGCAGACGCTCGAGGGCGAAATCTTCGTCGCCGTAGAAGTCCATCACGTCGGACGCATGCAGGAACCCGTTGCGGCCCTCGCCGAAATCGACGAAGGCTGCCCCGATGGCGGATTCCAGGTTGACAACCCGGCCTCGATAGATGTCGTTGACGAAGGACTTGTGCTTCTCGACGGTCATCTGCAGGTCGACGATGCTGCCATCTTCGACCACCACGACGCGGGTCTCCTCGGGGTCGGCCGCGTTGACCAGGATGGTCTGGTCGCGGAGCACCTCGGGGAGCTTGCGGGGGGCCAGGGGGTGGGCCGCCTCCAACGCAGCCCCGCGACCCCGGCGCCGACGCCGGCGGCGACCGCCCGATTCGGCATCTAGGTCGCGCTCGGGCCCGGTCGTCGACGCCGGATCGAGCAGCAGGACCGACTCGCCCGGCAGCTGCTCCGGCAAGAGCAACAAGTCTTCGATGTCCTCTCCGGGAATCGCCTCCAGCGCCAGCGGCGTGCCCGGGCTCGGGACCGCGCGATCGGCGGGATCGTGCGGAAAGCGCGCGGGCGGCAGGACGGCCGAGCCGGGCTGCCCGGCGAGTCGCGAGCGCTCCCGGCGTTCGCGACGACGGCGGCCTCCACGACGACGACCCCGGCGCCCCTCTCCGCCTTCGGGGGCGGCACCGAGCGGTTCGCCGGAGGTCGCGGCTTCGACCTCGGCGTCGGACTCCGCCTCCGGGTCGACTCCGAAGTCGTCTGCTGCGGCTCCGAAATTGTCTGCGTCGCCCTCGTCAACGGACCGCGGCCCCGGCGTCCGCGGCGCTTGCCCCCAGCGCCCGCGGCGCGGCCTGGGCGCGCTCTCGGGCGCCGGGATCGGGCCGGCGGCTAGTCCCTCGTCCGCTTCCGCGAAATCCTCCCCGGCGTCCGCGGGGTCGCGCGGGAACCGGCTGGTCTCCAAGGCCGCTTCCCGGCGGCTCGCAGCGCTGGACGCTCGGCCCCAAGGGCCCCGTCCGGCGTCTGATTCGCCCGCCGAAGGCGCGCGCTCGAACGCGCGCGTGTGGGCCGATCCCCCGCCTTGTTCGGCTTGCCCGCCCCAGGCCCTGCGCGCCCGACGGCGTCGCCTGGATTGCCCCCCATCCGGGGATTCGATGCCGGGGTCGGCCTGGAGCGCTCCCGCGTCCCCCGGGGCCTCGAAGGAAGCCACTGCCTCGGCGGCCTCGATTTGCCGCCGGGCGGAGTCGCCGCCGTCCGCCGGCGAGTGAGCCTGCGGAGCGGTGGCGATCTCGGCCGATTCCGCGGGACGCCTGCGCCCGCGGCGGCCCCGGCCCGCGGTCGGCGCAGGCGCTGCCTCGGCGGGCTCGATGGGCACGGCCAGATCGAAGGCCTCGGCCGCCGAGCGGCGCTTGGGCTGGGCCCGACGGCGCTCCGATCGGCGGTTGTCAGCGGCCTCGAGCTCCTGGATCTGGCCGGTCGCGAGCGGGTCGGGCGAGCTCGGGCCGGCCCAGTCCTCGCCGCGTTCCTGACCCCCGCTCGAGAGAGGATCGCTGAGCGGCTCGCTGGCCAGCTCGATCAGCCCCGCGGAGGGTTCGGCGACCTCGCTCGCGTCTCCGTCGGGAGTCTGCTGCGCGGCCTGGCCGCGCTTCGAAGTCTTGGTCTTCTTGCGGGAAGGAGACCGTCTGCGGGTCTTCTTGGCGGGCGTTCCGGACGCTTGCCCTTCTGCGCCAGGTTCGATCGCAGGCTCGTCGCCGGACTCGGATCCGGAGCCGTCTTCCAGCCCGTCGCCGCGCGTGGATTCGGGCCAGTCTTCCGGAGCGTCGGCCCGGCTGGCTTCGATGAAATAGGAATCTGATTCCCAGGAGAAAGCCTGGGAGGCTTCATCCGCACGGCCCGATTCCGGGCCCGCGGGTTGCAAAGAGGTCATCGCGGAGTGGTCTGGCGTCAGACCCCGCATCGCTTGGGGAGTTCCGGCGCGCGCAGCCGCGGGAAGCGGAGCGCGGGCGTCGCGGCCTTGTGCCGGGGTCCGAAGGACCCACCACGATGCGGGGGCAGCCAGCGGTCCGCCGAGCGGGGAGCTCGGCGCAGGACGAGGGGCGAGCGCGCCGCGAGCGCTCCGCAGAGCGCGGGGACGCGGGCCGCCCCAGGCCCGGGGGCCGCAGGCTTGGTTCACGAATGGGGCGTGGGACCTCCGGAAGCGACCGAAGGCGCACGGTCCGCGGCGCTCGACCGGCACCGCATCGAACCGCGACTCGCAGGGAGAGCGGCCGGGACAGGGCGGGGCCAGGGGCGCCGAAGCACGCGAGGATCGAGGGGGCGATCGCGCGGGCGCCGCCTGCTGGGGACCCTGCCGAGGCGGGGGCCAGCTCCGCAGCGCAGGTCGGACCTTGCCAAAGCACGGCACCGACCTCGGACGGCCATACTCTCGCGGATACGGACCGGAGAGTCGATGCATCGGACCGAAAATGCCGCTTTTTGGACTGGCGAACCCCGAGGTTTCCCGGCTCAGGCTCCCCCGCGGCCTGGAGCACGGTTCCGGCAGGCGATCCCGACAGGCCGTCCCGGGGCCAGGCCCCGGGGCATCCGGAGGGCTGGTCCGCCTCGCGCCGTCGGGGAGCGGCATCCCATGGGCGCTCCAATGAGGCCCGCGAAGAATCGAGGGTCCGCCGCTGCTGCGACGCGCTCCAGCCCCTAGCCCCCGCGGCCGGCAACAGCGGCGAGCGCTCGTGGCGCAGACTTCGACCCCAGAACTCGATTCCGCCGACCAGAACGAGCGCGGCTACGCTCCCCACACGATCGGCCCCAGCCGGCCCGGGCTCCGGAGGGGACTTTGTCCGCACTCGGCCGATGCCCGGGGCCCTGCGGGGCTCGGACGCAGCCCGGCTCCTGCCGAACGAGCAGCCCCCAAAGCGAAGCGGCTCGGGGGCGACCCGAGCCGCTCGCTCCGCAGCCTTCTCAGGAGCCCTTGGCGGGCTCTACGAAGGTGCTGACCTCCTGCTCGGCCGAGGGCGTCACCGGCGCCTGGTCCGCCGGATCCAGCTTAGGCTTGATGTCCTCGAGCAGCACGTCGAGCTTGCCGCCGTAGATTTCCTTGCGACGCTGGAGCTCGTAGGCCAGGATGCGTTGGGCATCGGGGCCAGAGCGCACGATCGTCGGCGTGATGAAGACCATCAGGCTGCGGCGCTCGGTGTTCTCTTCGTTGTAGGAGAACAGCTTGCCGAGCAACGGGATCGAGCTCAGGTACGGGAGACCGGCCTCGACCTCGCTCTGGATGTCGGTGGACAGACCGCCGATGACAGCCGTTTCGCCGGAATTGAGCTTCATCGAGGTGACGATCGTCGAGCTGCGCACGCGGGGCAGCGCGATCGAGCCGGCCGCACCGGCCGCGCCCACGGTGAACACGTCGAAGCCCGGAGGCGCCAGAGAGGTATTGCCGGTGCCCGATAGGCTGGTCTCCTTCGGGATCACATCGAGCATCATCGAGTTGGTACCCGGGATGATGTCGGGACGTACCAACAGCTGGAAACCGACCTCGACGGGCGAGCCGTTGGCTTCCTGGACGGAGAGGTTCAGACCACCGGCCTGGCCCTGTTCCGTACGAGCTTCCGCGTAGCGGATCGTCTCGCCGACGAAAATCGTAGCCTCGCGGCCATCCAAGGCGATCAGCTTAGGCATTTGCATGACCTCTGTGCGCTCATCCCGCTGCAGCATGCGCAAGGTGGCGGTCACGCCGGTGAAGGAGAGGGCCCCGAAGATCGTTTGGGAGGCCAACGTCTGGGAGGACTGGTTGGCAGCCGCATCGCCGAAGGGACCGAAACCCACGTCATTGGCGATGAAGCTGTCCTCGAAGCCGCCGTCGCCCATGGTGAAAGGCAGCGAGATCGGGATCTGGGATCCCGAGGCGGTGATGCGCGGCCCGAATTCGCCGTAGTCCACGCCCAGATCCCAAAGATCGCTGTTGGTGGTCGAGACGAACTTGATGTCGATGAAGACCTGGGACGGCTCGACATCCAGACGGTCGATCAGCTCCTTGATGTCCCCGTGAACCTGGGCGGTGTCGCGGATGATGAAGGTATTGCTGGGCTGGACGTAATTGAGCTCGCCGCCAACGCTCAGGGCGCGACGCAGGGCTTCGATGATCGGGAAATCGTCCTCGACCTTGCCGGTCGGCGGCGCGGACTGACCGTTGATGAACTCCGATTGGATCCGCGGCACATAGGCGCCCCGTGGACGCAGGTAGCGCAGCGAGTAGTGGCGAGTCTCGAGTTGGTCTTGGAGGGTGGCCGGATCGACCACACGCAGAATGCCGCGCGAGTCCTCGACCACCACGAATCCGAGGGTCTTGACAGCGACCTCGAGCGCATCGCGCCAAGGCACGTTGTTGAGCCGCAGGGAGACCGTGCCGGTGACTTCAGGGGCCACGATGATGTTGGCACCCGCAGTTTTGGCGATGATGTCGATGACCGAATTGATGTCGCGCGGTCCATCCGTGTTGAACGACACCGGCTCGGGGCGGGTGATCGCCAGCACGCCAGCGCGGCGCTCCTCGACCACACAGCCGGCCTTCTCGGCGGCGATCTCGAGGACCTCGCGCCAAGAGACGTCGTTCAGCTCGAGGCTGATCGGCGTCTTGGCTCCATCTTCGCCGGCCAGGATCACGATGTTGGCGCCAGAGCGGTCACGCAAGAAGTCGACCACCTCCTCGAGTTGGCGGCCTTCGACACGCAGAGAGACCCGTGCGTCGTTGGTCGGCGCCTGGGCGGTCACGATCGGGGCCAGGCCGAGCAGGGCTAGGCCGGCCGCGATCCGGAACGGGTTGAGCTTCATCTTCGGGGACGGGGAACGGGGATTCGGGGCTGTGTGCGGGGTGTACGTTGCGTCACCTGCGCGACGCTGCGGCCTGGGAACCAGACTTGACCGAAAGCTTTTCCTCAGCGGCGCCGAGCGAGCGCTGCAAGATGACGCCCTTGTAGATGAAGGTGACCTCAGAGCGGTCGATGGACTTCACCATCAAGTCGACGCCGATGACCTCGCCGGGCCAGTAAGAGCGGCCATCGATCAGCACTGTGCGCTGCTCGGGACCCAAGTCGACGATGCAGCCGATGTCGAGCTCGAGTGCCTCGAAAGCTTGCACGATGCGCGCCTGTTCCGCATACTCGCGCAAAAGCGCCACCAGCGGCTCGCGCAGCTCGTCGATGCGTGCCGCCTGCAGGCGCGGCTCGATGCCCTTGTAGGCCTCGAGGGCCAGGGCATACTCGCGATGTTGCATGTGTCCGTACATGGAGTCGACGGCTTCCCGCAGCATTGAAAGCGGCAGGGCAGCCCCATCGATATCCCTGAGACCCTGCCGGATACGCTCGACCTCGAGCACGACCTCCTGCTCGAAACGACGTTCGGCGGGCAGGAAGCGCAACTGATCTTCGGCGTCGAGCCGGCGGATCTCGCTCTCCAACGCGGCCAGCCGGGACTCGAGCTCGCCACGAGCCTTCATCTCAGCGATCAGGTTGTCGGATGACTGCCAGCCCTCCATCAAGGCGGCGACGGCCTTGGCCTCTTCGCTGAGCCGGTCGATCAGGTCGAACTGCTGCTCGATGGTCAGCTCGCCCTCTTTGATCGCACCAACCGGGACACGCGGATCGACCCACGGATCGCGACGGCTGCGGGGCCCCTGGTAATCGTAGGGCTCGTGCACCAGATCGCGTTGACGGGTGCCGATGCGGGTGCGCAGCAGATCGCGCTTGGCCTCGTAATCCTCGATATCGACCGGCTTGCTGGCCGAGCGCGGGGCGTAGACGTAGGTTTCGACCTCCAACTCGACCGAGTGCAGCGGCTGGGCGCCCAGATCTTCTAGCGATTGCCGCGGAGCGGCCTTGAGCTTGAAGGCCGGCACACGCATGAAGCGCTCGTCGCTCTCGATCAGATCGGTGAAAGCCATCAGGCCGAAGATGTCAGCCTGCAGCTGGAGTTTGTAGCCCACACGCTGGAAGTCGGTCTTCTTGGCATCCCGGTTGGCGAAATCTTGCTTGTCGTCGTAGGACGTCATGCGGATCCCGGCCGCGAAGGCGAAGGACTGCAGGGTGCGCACGAACTCGAGTACGTCGCGGTCGTTGGGCAGGATCTTGGCCACGGCCTCGTCGGTCTCGCGGTGCACGATCACAGACTCTTCGAGCTTGGGTGTCGTCTCGACCAGGCTGCGCGCTTGCGAAATCTGGACCTCGACCTCGGCCAGCTCGGCCCGCTTCTTGTCGATGCCGTCGTGAGTCAGGTAGATCCCGCCCGCGAGCAATACCGCGCCGAGGGATCCGGCGATCGTGACGGTCAGGAAATGGCGATGCTCGTCCATCACTTGCTCTTGGGTTGGATAGCCTTCTTGGCTTCAGCGGACTTGGTCTTGCCCGATTCCTGGGGCTTGATCTGCAAATCCAAGGTGAAGGAGAAGGTCTCGGAGGGGATTAGTTCGGTGTCGACGCTGCTGATCCGGCCCTGGGGCGGGGCCGGCGGGAAGAAGCCCTTGGCGAAGGTCGAGGTGGAGACATCCTCGAAGAAGTTCGCTACCAGGCCAAAGTCGGGTGACCCGGAGTGCCCGTTTGCGCGCACGGAACCGATCGGGGCATCCTTGCCCTTCGATTTGCTCGCGCTCGGAGCCAGCTGGGTGACGGTCAGGTCATCCATCCAGATCAGATACTTGTCGCCGTTGCCGCCGCGGTTGATCACATCGACCAGCTCGTCCATCTTCTGGGTCCAGTTGATGCGGGCCGCATTGATCTCAGCCAGCGTTTCCTCGCGGGATTCGAAGGACTTTTTTTCTTCCTCGAGCTTCTTGTGATGCTCCACGCGCGGCTTCAGTGCGGCCAGGTCGGCCTGGCGCACCTGCAGTTCGGACAGAACCTCCGTGCGCAGGCCGAACCAGGTCCAAGCGCACCACACGAGCAGGCTGGCGTTGACCGCCACAGCCACTCCTGTGGCGGCCAGGATCTTGATCGAGACGCGGTGGGCGCGTCGATACTCGGGGGGGAGCAGGTTGATCGTGATCATGCTTTGGCCCTCGCTGCCAGCCCGACCGCTACGGCCAGGAAAGAAGCGTTGCGTTCGATTTCTTCCACGTCGACGTGATCGGCATCCACCGAGAGGCCCTGAAGCGGATTCCAGAAGCGGGTCTGCCTGCTGGTCTGCTTGCCGATCGATTCCAGGACACCGGGGGCCAAGGCCGCGCCTCCCGAGAACAGCACCTCCTCGATGCGCACGCCTTCACGGCTCTCGACAAAGTCCATCGAGAGAGACAGCTCGCTGATCAGGTCCTCGAGCACCGGTGCGATCGCGCGCTGGACCTCCACGAGCCGATCGCCCGGTTCGCGCTTGATGGCTTCGGCGGTTGCCTGGTCCAGGTTGAGCCGTCGTGCGATGGCCTTGGACATGTCGTTTCCGCCCATCCCGATTTCGCGGCTGAAGCAGGTCTCGCCGCCGCGCAGCACGTTGATCTGGGTACGCACGGCGCCTATGTCGACCAGTGCGACCGCCACGTCGGTGGCCTGGCCCTCGAGCACAGACTTGTGGGTCAGCTCATAGGCGTTTGCCAGGGCGAACGCGTCGATGTCGACCGCGGTGGCGGACAGTCCGTGGCTGTTGATGTCATCGAGCAGCTTGGCCACGATGACCTTCTGGCAGGCGGCCAAGACGACGCTCATCTGTTTGCCGCCGTTCGCACCATAGGCGCCCTGCACCTCGTGCTGCAGTCGCTGGCAGTCGAGAACCACCTCCGACAGGTCGAATGGCAGGTACTTGTCGGACTCGAACTGGATCGCCTGGCGCAGCTCGCTGTCCGACATCGGGACCATGCTCACGTAGCGCACCACGACGCTCTGCCCCGCCACGGAGGAGACCACGTTGCGCGTTCCAAAGCGGCCGAGCTGCATCAGCTCTCCGATCGCTTGCCGACGATCTTGCGTCGGCCCGAGCTCCAGGCGGCTGAAGCCGGTGATGACCGGCTCGCCGCCCTCCAGGGTGATCTCGACCGCCTTGAAGACCTGGCTGCCCAGGTCCAGGCCGAGGATGCTCTTTTTCTTGCGTATCAACGCTTTCTCCCCGCGAACGGGGCTCCGGCTGGGGGCATGGGGGCGATGGGTTTCCGGGGGGGGGACAGCGCGTGACGCGCTCCGGAAATCCCTCGGCCGCCTCTTCGACACCCCCCCGCGGTGGGGTTTAGGGGCCCGCGGTCTTCCCATCGCCCGACCCCGAATCCCGGGAATCCCAGGCGCGGGGCCGGCGCGCGGCCCCGGAACACGGCCGGAAACTTCTTCCTGCGTGCCTAGCCGAAGACGTGCACCCCGCGGCCAGCCGGCCGCTACCTGCCCCCGCCCCCGCTCAGGGGCTCAACGCCAGCGCGGATCCAGCTCTTCGCCGAAACCACCGGCGAACAGCTCCCCCAGGCGCGTCAGCAGCGCCTCGGCGTCCGCGCCGCGGGCCAATAGCGCGAGCTCGGCCCCCGGGCCGGCCACCAAGGTCATCAGCTCGAGAATCGACTTGCCGTTGACCTCGCGGCCCTCGAAGCGCACGCGCAGATCGCTCCGGAACGCCTGCGCCGCGCTGACGATCGCATGGCAAGGGCGGGCGTGGAGTCCCGCGCGGTTGATCACGCGCACGGAGCGCTGCTGCTGCGTCGACAACATGAGAGGGCGGACACCCGTCGGGTGCCGTGTATCGCATCTTAACCGCCGGGGGCTCCCCGAGCAGCCCCCGCGGAGGCTGGCCCGCGACCAGCTGGGGCCCCGCCGGACGTCCGGCCCAGCCGCTTGAGGGCTGCTCCCGGGTCGTGGGCAGCCAGGGGCCGTGGCCGCGTTCGACCGCCCGCGAGATTCCGGGATCTTCATGGGCATTCCGACCTGATCCCGGCTCCCCGGGCCTGGCCCAAGGTCACTGCCGGGCTCCACCCGGGCGTCCGTACTGGAAGGCCCCGGAAAAACCGCGGAGACCGCCCTCCCGACCGACGAAGCAGGGCTCCGCGTAGAACACCCGCAGCAGCCAGAGCCCCTGCGCGGGGGCCGTCGGCCCCGCTTCGCGGCGATCCTTCGAGCCAAGGATCCGCTCGCATTCCTGCGGGCTCAGCCTGCCGCGGCCCACCTCCAACAACGTCCCGGCGATCGTGCGCACCATGTTGTAGAGGAAGCCATCGCCCTGGACCAAGATCGCCAGACGGTCGCGGCGCGCCACCAAACGCACCGGTCGCAAGCGCCGCACGTTCGAACGCCGCGGCGATCCAGAGCTGGCCAGGGCGGAATAATCCCGCTCGCCCCCGAAGGCGAGGGCCGCCACGCGCATGGCCGGGAGATCCAGGGGATCGCGTACCCAATGGCTGTAAAGCTGCCCGAAGGGCGGACGGAAGGCGCTGGTCTCGATGCGGTAGAGGTAACGCTTGCCAAGGGCATCGAAGCGCGCGTGAAAGTCCGGGCGGCAGGTCTCGAGGCGCATCACGACCACCCCGGGCGGCAGGTGCGCGTTCAGCGCGCGGGCCAGCTTGGAGTCGTCCAGGCCGCTGTCCACGTGGAAGCTTGCCACCTGGCCCCGGGCGTGCACGCCCGTGTCGGTGCGTCCGGCGCCGTGCACGACGCTGGCCTCCCCGGTCAGGGCTTCGATCGCTTCCTCGAGCGACTGCTGCACGGAATCGAAGCCGTCCTGGCGCTGCCAGCCGAAGAAGCGGGAGCCGTCGTAGGCGATCAGGGCGCGGACGTTGCGCATGGGGCGGGCGGGGTCTGCCGCCGCCCCCTAGGCTAGCAACGCCACCGGGCCGATCCCGCGGGTCCGGCTGGCTTCAAGCTGCGCCGTGCCGGCGACGCAGGTAGGAGCTCGGGATGTTCAGCTCGCCGCGGTACTTGGCGACCGTGCGGCGCGCGACCGCGAAGCCCCTGGCGGTCAGGGCCTCGACCAGCTCCTCATCGGAGAGGGGCCGGCGCCGGTCCTCGCGGCTCACCAGCTCGAGCAGGGCCGCGGCGACCTCGCCGCGCCCCTGCTCGCTGCCCGGCTGGTACTCGGATTCGAAGAAGCGGCGCAGCGGCAGGATGCCGAAGGGCGTTTGCACCCCTTTGCCCGCCACCGCGCGGCTGACCGTGCTCGGATGCAGGCCGAGTTCCTTGGCGATCTGGTTCATGGTCAGGGGCCGGATCGCGGCCTGCCCCTCCCGCAGGAAGCGGCCTTGGCGCGCGAAAACCGCCCGGCCGACGCGCTCGAGGGTGCGCAGGCGCTGCCCGACGGCTTCGACGATCCAACCGGCGCGCTCGAGGCGCTCGCGCAGGTATTCGCGCAGCTCGCGGGGCTGGCCGGAGTCCGCCGCCAGGCGCTGGATGCGGGGGTCCAGGGAGACCTCCGGCACCCGGCCGCGCTCGCAGTGCAGCTCGAATCCATCCCCCACCGGCTGCACATACAGGTCGGCTTCGAGGATCGGCGCCCCATCGTCGCGCCAGCCGGCGAGGGGGTCGGCGCGCAAGGCCGAGAGGCGCTCGAGCAGGCGCTCCAACGCCTCCAGGTCGATCCCGAGGGCCTTGGCCACCTGGGGCCGCTTGTTGCGCTCGAGAGCCGGCAGGTGCCGCTCGATCAGGGCCGCCAGCAGCGCGTAATCGGCTTCGCCGGGGTCGAGCTGCAGGAGCAGGGCCTCGCTCGGAGAGCGGCCGCCCAGACCGCGGGGCTCGAGGCGCTGCAGGTCGGCGACGGCCAGGCCGAGGGCCTCGCCGCCGCCCTGGAGGCCGCTCGATTCGGCCAGCAGCAAGAGCTCCTCGTCGGGCATCGAGAGCAGTCCGCGCTCATCGAGGCAGGCGATCAGGAAGCGCAGCCAGCTCTCGCGTTGCGGGGCGAGTTCGAGCCACGGCACCTGCTCGAACAGGGCCGCGGACAGGTCCAGGGAGCGTGCCAGGGCCTGGTTCTCGAGCCAATCGTCCGGGTCTTCCGCGGACCGACCGGAGCCGCCCCGGGGCGGGCTGGGCTCCTTGAGACGCAGCGCCTCGTTGTGCTGGTAGGCCTCGCGCAGCCAGGCGGCCAATTCGCCGGCGGGCAGCTCCAGCGCCTCGACGGCCTGGATCAGCTTGGGCAGCAGGAGCTGCTGCTGCTCGGCCCGTTGGCCGAGCTCTAAACGCGGGCGGCCGGGGGGGTTGGAGGGAGGGGCCACGGTTGGAAAAGGGCTGCCTCCCCTTCGGTCGCCCCGGCTCGGGAACTGATCCCGCCGGCGCCCTGCGTGCCGCTACAGGTCCGAGGCCCCGCCGGCGGGGCCGCCCACGCGCCCGACCGACGGACCCCGGGCGGCGCCGGCGGCAGGAGCGGGAAAGTCCCGGGGAGCCCACGGAGCCGCCGCCCTGGTCCCCGCGGGAGCGTGCGGGAAGACGGCCCCCCGCAGAGGCCGGCCGATCGGGCTCTTCGCCCGGTCTTCCCGCCGTCCCGCTCGCCCCCCGTCCCCGCTGGCGCGGCAGGTGCCCCGCTCGGACCGGCCGAGGCGATCTCAGGTCCCGGCCCGAGCACAGCCTTTTTGCCGCAGCTCGGTGCCTCGGCCCACCGGCCTCAAGCACCGACCTCTGTCTCCGCAGCCGCGGGATGGCAGCCCGAGAGGCATCGGGCGGGCCGCTTCGGTCGCTGGGGTAGAGCCCGCTCGCACCGCGCCGCGCGCGGATCAGCCCGCGCCGGTATCCGAAGCCCCGTCGCGGGGGGCTCGCACCCGGCGTCGGCCTTCGAAGGCATCCTCGAGCACCCCCCGGTGGAGGTACTCGAGCGCGCTGCCGGCGGGCAGCCCGCGGGCGAGGCGCGTGACCTCCAGGTCGATGCCGGCGGTCTCGAGCGCCTCGAGCACGGCCAGAGCCGTGGCCTCCCCTTCCGCGTCCGGATCCGTGCCCAGGATCAGTTCGCGGACGGAGCCGGCCGCGAGGCGTCGCACCAAGGGGTCCAGGGCCAGGTGCTGGGCCTCGATGCCCAGGGCGGGCTGCAGGGCCCCCATCAGGACGTGGTAGCGGCCGCGATAGCAGCGCGCACGCTCGACCGCTTCCACGTCCCGCGGCAACTCGACCACCAGGACCTGCCCGCCGTCGCGGCTGGGGTCGGCGCACAGGTTGCAGGGGTCGGGAACGGAGAAGTTGCCGCAGGTGCTGCAGCGGCGTGTCTCCGCCACGGCGCGCTCGATCGCCCGCGCCAGGCGCGGCGCCTGCTCGTCGCTGAGCACATGAAACGCCAACCGCTCGGCCGTGCGGCGGCCCACGCCGGGAAAGCGCTCGAAGGCGCGCACCAGCTCCTCCAGGGCAGGCGGATAGGCCATGGCGCGCGGCAGCGCTGCCTCAGAACAGCCCGGGCAGGGACATGCCGCCGGTGACCTTCGAGAGGGTCTGTTCCGCGGTGCGATCGGCCTTGGCGCTGGCGTCTTGCAGCGCCGCCAGGAGCGCCCCCTGGAGGCTGGCGAGGTCCGATTGGGCGTGGAACTCGCGATCGATGGTGAGCGAGCGCACCTTGTGATCGCAGGTGACCACCACGCGCACGCCGCCGCCGGCCGCGGACCCCTCGACCTCGGTCTCGGCCAGCTGCTTGCGCAGCTTGTCGAGCTGGGCCTGCATTTGCTGGGCCTGCTTGAGCAGGTTGCCCATCTCTCCGAAAGCGCCGGTCATGGTCGGTCCTCGATACGGCCGCCGAACAGGTCGACGACCTCTTTGGTGAAGGGTTCGTCCGGGGGCGGCGGGGGCCGCTCTTCGGCCTGGGCGCCGGCGTCGATCTCGAGCTGGCTGCCCGGGCCCACCAAGCTCACGAAAATGCGCTTGAGTCCGCTGCGGTTGCGCTCGGATTGGATCAGGCGCAGGTCTTCGGCGCCGAGCTGCCGCAGCACCAGGGCGTAGCGCCCAGGGCCGAGCTCGTCCAGCCGGCCGCGGCGTTTCAGCAGGTCCGCCAGGGACTGCTGCGGACCGCGCAGCTGTTCGATGAAGGCCTGCAGCAGCCCGCGGCCGTCGGCGGCCGGGGCCGGGGAGCGCTGGGGATGGCCCGGCTTGGACCCGCTGCCTGCGGGCTCGCCTCCCGGGCCCGCGGCGGGAGCGGCGGGGCTCGGGACGGCGCTCGGACGAGCCGTGGCCGCCGAAGGCATGGGGGCTGACCGCGGGGCCGCCTCGGCGGAGCGGGACCGGGGCGGGTTGGATGACGCCGGGGCGACCGGGTCGGGTTCGATGCGTTCCGCGGGCGGGCCGAGCTCGCGCGCCGAGGCGGCATCGGCCTCCTCGTCCTCCAGCGAACGCGCGCGGGCCACCGGCAGATTGGCCAGCTTGGGCAGGCTGGTGCGCGGGCGCGGCTCGAGGCTAGCCGCCTGGGCAGGCTGGCGCGGCGGGGTGCCGGCGAGCCGCGTCTCGAGGCGCTCGAGGCGCTCGAGCAGCTCGGTGTAGGACCAAGGCAGATCGGGACGCGCCAGCTCGAGCAGGCACAGCTCGAGCACGGAGCGCTCGAGGCCCGGGAGCTGGCGCAGGCGCTCGCGCGCGCGCAGCAGCTCGCCCATCCAGGACTCCATGCGCTCGGGGCCGACGCGCTTGGCGCGGGCGATGCGCGCCGCCAGGCTTTCCGGGTCCCCTTCGAGGGCGTGGGAATCCGGCCCGCAGAGCAGGCCGATCAGGCCGACGCGCAGGTACTCGAGCAGGCCCTGCACGAGTTCCGCCTCGCGCCCGCGCCAACCGGCGGCGATCTCGAGCAGCGCGCCGCGCCGGTTGTCGAGCAGCCCGTCGACCAGTTCCTGCAGCTCGTCCTCTCCGGCGCCCGCCAAGCGGCGCAGGTCCGACAGCTTCGGGGAACCGCCGGAGAGGGCCAGCAGCTGGTCCGCCAGGGAGAGCGCGTCGCGCATGCCGCCCAGGGAGCGGCGGGCCAGCTCCGCGGTGACCCCGGCCTCCGCCTGGATGCCCTCCAGCTCGAAGACCCGCTCGAGGCGCGCGGCGATCTGCTCGGCCTTGATCGGTTCGAGCCGCAGCACCTGGCAGCGGCTCAGGATCGTACCCAGGACCTTGTGTAGCTCGGTGGTCGCAAACAGGAACACCACGTGCTTGGGCGGCTCCTCCAGGGTCTTGAGCAGCGCGTTGAAGGCTGCCTTGGAGAGCATGTGCACTTCGTCGATCAAGTAGATCTTGAAGCGCGCCCGCAGCGGGGCGTAGTTGGCCTGTTCGCGCAGGTCGCGGATGTTGTCGACGCCCGTATGCGAGGCGGCGTCGATCTCGATCAGGTCCAGCTCGGAGTTGCTGTCCGCCGCGCGGCAACGTTCGCAGACCCCGCAGGGCTCGGGGGTCGGCCCCTGCTCGCAGTTGAGCGCCTTGGCGAAGATGCGCGCCGTGGTGGTCTTGCCGGTGCCGCGCGGCCCAGTGAACAGGTAGGCGTGTCCCGCGCGGCCTTCGCGCAGGGCTCCCGCCAGGGTGCCGGTGACGAGCTCTTGGCCGATCACGTCCGCGAACGTGCGCGGTCGGTATTTGCGGGCCAGGACCAGGTAGGACATGGGGGACGCCGGCACCGCTCGGGCCCCGGGCCAGAGAGCATAAGTCTTGCGACCAGTCCGCTCACCCAAGCTGTCCCGAAGGAGCCGCAGAGACCCCCGCGACGAGGCCGAGTCCACCCCCG
>JBILNK010000047.1:0-25337 GCA_044375105.1 Planctomycetota bacterium | reverse complement strand
GGGCTCGGGCTCTGGTGGGCCCTGCGGAGCGGCGCCGCGACGCTGTTCGAGCGCCACATCGCCGAGTTGGGGCCGCCCGACTCGATCCGCTCGTTCTCAGAGGCCCACCGCGGCAAGGTCGACCGCAGCCTGCTGCTCGGAACCCTGGCCCTGGCGGCGCTGCCGCTGCTGCCCGCGCGCTGGCCGCGCTCCCTGGCGGCTTGCGCCGCGATTCTGGCGCTGTTCTATCAGCTTGGCTGGATCCATCGGCACTACAACCCGACCATCGACGCGCGCCTGTTCTACCCGCGCACCGCGCCGATCGAGCGCCTGCAGCAGGAGACCCGCGGCGAACTGGTGGCGGTGCTGGGCGACGTGCCGATCATGGCCGAGACCAACCTGGTCCAGCGGATCTCGATGCTGGCGAACTACGACGCCATGGCGGTCGCCGACCACGACATGGCGCTGATCCTGTGCTTCGATCCAGCCGAGATGGCCAAGAACCCGCGCGCTACCAGCGGCGCCGGCCTGGAGCTGTTCGGAGCACGCTACGTCCTCGCGCCGGGCCACTGGCCCCTGGTGGACAGCGAATACGCGCGCCTCCTGCGCCAGCGCTCCATGGCCGGCAAGCCGCGCCGCCTGGTGGCCGGAACCGAATTCGTGCAGACCCTGCGGGCCTCGCGGCCCGGCTTGCAGGCGGCCATGCTAACCCTGCTGTTCCCTACGAACCTGGAGGGCCTGGTCGAGCTGGTGCTCGAAGAGGCCGAGACCGGCCGCGAGCTGGCCCGCGAGCGCTTCGACCGGAGGCGCCTGGCCGAAGGCGCTCTGCCGCCCAAGGCGATCGCCCCAGGAATGCCCACACCGGCCGATTGCCTGGCCCGCGAGGTGGTGCTGCGCTTCGACCCGCAGCCGGATTCCGCCGGCAAGGCCTACCGCCTGCGCTGCTCCGGCGAGAGCGCCGATTTCCGCCGCGCCGCTGCGCTGGTAGAGCTCGCGGTGTCCCCAGACCCCAAGCGCCCGGGCGAACCGCCGCCGCTGCTGGCGGGCGGCGAGCCCCTGCCTGGCATGGCGCGCGCGGACCTGTCCTACGGCTACGGCGAGCTCGAGTTCCTCGGCCAGCTCTCGACCCAGGGGCTGTGGCGCCATCGCCCGAACCTGGGGCGCTATTTCAGCGTCGACGGCTGGCGGCATTTCGCCGATCGCCGCGCCCTGCAGGTGGCCCTGCTCGAAGGCCGATTCGAGCCCTACGAACGGGCCCTGTTCCTGCCGGGCGAAGGCCCACAGGCCGATTCAGCCCCAGCCCTCGGACCAGCCCTCGCCGCCCGGGTGCTGAGCGAGCAGCCTTGCCGGGTCGAGCTCGAGGTCGAGCGCGAACGGGCGGGGCTGCTGGTGATCGCGCGCTCCCACTTCCCGGGTTGGAAAGCGCGCGTCGACGGCCATCAAACCCCCCTCTGGCGCGCCAACTACGCCTTCAACGCCCTGCCGGTCCCCGCGGGCAAGTCGCGGATCCTGTTGACCTACGAGCCGTTCTCCCTGCGCCTCGGGGCCGCCCTCTCCGCCCTGTCCGCTCTGCTGCTGGCGCTCGCCTTCTGGCACGGCCGCCGCGGCGCCCGGGCCTGGAGCGGCTGAAGACCTGCGGCCGATCAGTGCCAGCCCCCGCCCAGGCGCGGATAGAGCTCGGCGTGGACGCTAGAACAGCCGCGGGCCGCCCGAACGCTCACAGCCTGGAAGAAAATCGGCACGCAGCGCCGATCCCGGGCTGTGTGGCAGGCGGACGCAGTCCCAAAGGCATCCGAGGGGTTGGAGTTACGGCTCGGGCGCAGCCCGAGCCGATTGAGTCCCAACCGATCATTCCTCGCGCTGGATCAGGATGCCGGGGTCGCGGGGGTCGCGGCGCGAAGCGAAGTCTTCGAACTGCTCGGCGACGGCGGGATGGATCTCGAAGGTGCTGTGGCGCTCGTAGACCTCGATGGCGCGGATGTGGAAGCCGCGCACGCGGCCGCGGCGGCACAGGGAAGCCACCAGGCGCGGAGGCGTCGCGCCGCGCGCCGCGCCCCAGTTGATCGTGAAGCGCACGCCGCCCTCGACCGCAGCGCGCGGCCGTTGCGCGCCCGGTTCGTCGCGCTCGCCCACCGGATGGCGCGGGCCCGCACCATCGGAGGCCGCTGCGCCGGAGTCGGCGGCGGCGCTAACGCTGCCCGCTGCGCCCGCCCGCGCACCGCTGGCAGCGGCGCCCGGGGTGTTGCTGGCGAAGCGCTCGAGCAGGGCCGCCACCAGCGCCGCGGGCTCGCGGCCGGCCAGCAGGGCGCGGGCTTCCTCCAGGCGCTCGGCGCTGGGTCCGGCGGCCAAGGCGTTCTCGAGTTCGGCGGCCAAGCGGGCGCGCTCGCGAGCCCGGACCTGGGCGCGCACCTCGGCCGAATCCGGCGAGCGCCGCCACTGGAAGCGAACGCGCGCATCGCGGGCCAGGCGCTCCACGTCGCGGCGCTTGTAGTGCGGCGCGAACAGGATCGACAGGCCGGCTTTCCCGGCCCGCCCCGTGCGTCCCGCCCGGTGCGTGTAGGTTTCGGCGTTGATCGGCAAGGAGCCGTGGATGACCGCGGCCACGTCGGGGACATCCAAGCCCCGGGCCGCCACGTCGGTGGCGACCAGCACGCGCACCTGGCCGGCGCGGAAAGCCGCCAGAGTGCGTTCGCGCAGGCTCTGGGAGAGTTCGCCGGAGAGCGGCTGCGCCGCGAAACCGTCGGCCTCGAGGCGGTGCGCCAGGGCCAGGGCCTCGGCGCGGCGCTCGACGAATACCAGGGTCCGCGGGGCGTCCTGCAGGGCCAGCAGATCGACCAGCAGCCCATAGCGCCCGGAGCGCTCGACCGCGTAGGCCTCGTGCTGGATGTCGAGGTTGGCTTCCCCGAGGCGCGTGCCTTCGATCGCCAGCGGGTCCTGCTGGTAGCGCTCGGCCAGGCGCAGGATGCCCTCCGGGAAAGTGGCGGAGACGAGCTGCGTGCGGCGCTCGGCCGGCAGGCTGTCGAGGATCGCCTCGAGGTCTTCGCGGAAGCCCAGATCGAGCATCTGGTCGGCTTCGTCGAGCACCAGCTCGCGGACCGCGCTCGGATCGAGCTGGCCGCTGCGCAGGTGGTCGAGCAGGCGGCCTGGGGTGCCGACCAGCAGCGCGGGCCGCCCGGCGAGCACCTGCCGGTCGCGGAACAGGGGCGTGCCGCCGGTGACCGAGGCCACGCGCACGCCGCGCTGGCCGGCGTAGAGCCAGGTCAACTCCTCGGCGACCTGGTTGGCCAGCTCGCGGGTCGGGACGATGATCAGGGCGCGCGGGCCGGGAGTCGGGCCCGCAGCGGCGTTGGTCAGCGTGGGGGCCAGGGCCAGGCCCAGGGCCACGGTCTTGCCCGAGCCGGTCTTGGACGAGATCTGCAGGTCGCGGCCGGCCGCGGTCGGCACCAGCACGGCGGCCTGCACCGGGGTGAGGGTTTGGAAGCCGCGGGCGCGCAGGGCCGGCGCCAGGGCGGCCGGCACGAGCGCGAAGGGGTCGGCAGGGGGCTCCGCGGGCTGTACCGGGGCCTCGCCCAGCTCCTCGGGTCCTTGGGGAGCGGCCGGGGCGGATGCTTCCGGCGCAGCGGAGGCGGGTCCCGCCGCCGGATCCGGCCCGGAGTCCGGGTTGGCCCCGGCGAGGCGGGGCAGAGCGCCGGGCTCCGAACCGGGCTCGGTCTGCGGGGTCGCGGCAGCAGGCGCGGCGCCCGCTGGCGCGGCAGCGCCCGCCGCGAGAGGAGCGCCTTCGGGCCCCGCAGCGATTTCGGTCTCCTGCGGCTGCGCGGGAACCGCGGGGCGAACGGAAGCCGGCGTGCGGGGCGAATCCGGGGCCGATGGGGAGGGCCCGGAAGCCTGCCGGGCCTCTGCGGATCCCTGGGCCGAAAGGGCGGGTTGACCCGTCGACGGGGCACCCTCCGGAGGCGGCGCCCCTTCCGGAGGCGGCGCCTCAGATCCAGGGGCCGGCCGGCGCCAGTCCGCGGGCTTGGATTGCCCGCTCTCCGCGGCCCGCCGCGCGGCCAGCCCACGCCGCCGCGCCCGACGGTTCTCCGGGGTCTGCGGGCTCGGGTCGGATTGGGGATCGGCGGCGGTCATGGGAGCGGCGAGCGGCCGGACCCCGACAAACGCAGGACCTCGGGCGACCCGCGGGCGATCCGCCAGCGTAACCCGACCCGGCCTCGCGCGGGCCCGCCGGGTCCGATTCGCCCGAAAACCCTCGAGCGCCGGATCGGCGAGTCCGCCGTCGGCCAGGGCGCGCCTGGCCGATGGGAGCGTCCGTGAGGCGCTCGAATTTCCACGGTTACCCTGGTGCCGATGAGGCTCCCGCGCATCGACCCGATCTGGATCCGTCTGTCCTGGGTCCTGCCCCTGTACCTGCTCTTCGGTTGTTCCGACGCGCGTTCGCAGCGCGCGGAGAGGCTCTATTTCGGTGGCCCGATCCTGACCATGGCCGGCGCAGAGCCCACGTACGCCGAAGCCCTGGCCGTGGCCGAGGGCCGCATCCTGGCCGTCGGGACACGGAAGGAGGTCGAAGCCCTGGCCGACAGGAAAACGCAGCGCATCGACCTAGCCGGCCGAGCGCTGCTGCCGGGCTTCGTCGACGCCCACTCGCACATCGCCAGCTACGAAATGACCTGGGGTCTGCCGGTGCTGTCGCCGCCGCCGGTGGGAGAGGTCGAGCGCATCGCCGACATCCAGCGCCTGCTGCGCGAATTCCTGGCGACCAGCGGGCTCGCGCCCGGCGAGCTCGTGATCGGCTCGGGCTACGACGACTCCCTCTTGGCCGAACGGCGCCATCCAAGTCGCCACGACCTGGACGCGGTCAGCCGCGAGCACCCGATTTTGATCTCCCATGCCTCGGGGCACATCCTGGTCGCCAACACCCGCGCGCTCGAGCTGGTCGGATTCGGTCGCGAAACCCCAGCTCCGCCGGGCGGCGTGATCCGCCGCGAAGCCGACGGGCACCCCGACGGCGTGGTGGAGGAACTGGCCGCGTTGCCGTTCCTGCGCTTGATCGAGCCGGACCCGCTAGAGAAGCAGATCCAGGACTTCGAAGCCATCCAGCTCTACTACGCCAGCCTGGGCATCACCACGGCCCAAGACGGGATCTCGATGGCCAAGGACATCGAACTCCTGAAGGCCACCGCCGCCCAGGGCCGGTTGATCCTCGACGTGGTCAGCTACCCGCGCTGGGACTTGTTCAACGACGTGCTGGCGGGCGAGCGCAAGCTCGAGATCGAGTACCACCCTCCGATGCACGCCTGCAACCCGGCGCTGGAGACGCACGCCCACCCGGAGCCCGAGATCCGCGACGCCGCCCGCACCCAGGTCGGCATCTACGTCAATCGGCTGAAGTTCGGTGGCGTCAAGATCTCGGCGGACGGCTCCCCGCAGGGCAAGACCGCCTACCTGACCAAGCCCTACCTGCGCCCGCCCGAAGGGCTCCCGGGACGTTATCGCGGTTATCCCACCGTGTCCCAGGAGGAGCTGGACCGCTGGTTCGACGTGGCCTACCGCCACGACGTGCAGCTGTTGGTGCACTGCAATGGCGACGCCGCCGCGGACATGTTGATCGCCGCGGTGCGCCAGGCCCGGGCCGAACACGGGCCCAAGGACCTGCGCCCGGTGATGATCCATGCGCAGATGATCCGCAAGGACCAAGTCGACGCGATGGCCGAACTCGGCATCGTGCCGAGCTTCTTCACCGCGCATACCTTCTATTGGGGTGATTGGCACGTCTCCGAGACCGTCGGACCCGAGCGCGCCGCCTGGATGAGTCCGACCGGCTACGCCGCCACCCTGGGTCTGCGCTTCACCAACCACACCGACGCCCCGGTGGTGCCGCCCGACCATTTCGATTTGATCTGGACCGCCGTGCACCGGCAGAGCCGCAGCGGCGTCGTGATCGGACCGGAGCAGCGCATCCCGGTCTATCGGGCCCTGCGCGCGGTGACCCTCGATGCGGCCTACCAGTACTTCGAAGAGCATCAAAAGGGCTCCCTCGAGCCCGGCAAGCGGGCCGACCTGATCGTGATCGACCGCGATCCCCTGGCCGTCGATCCTGGCGAGCTGCGCTCGCTGCGGGTCCTCGAAACGATCAAAGACGGCCAGACCATCTGGCGCCGACCAGACTGACCGCCTGGGACCGATTCGACGCGGGCTGCTCCCGCGCCGCAACGCCGGGCTGTCCGCATGCCTGCGGGCCGTCATCCGGCGGCCGCAGGGACTCCAATCCGCGCGGCGCGCCGATCCGCTCGCCGCCTTCGGGTCTGCGCCGGCGGCGGGGCTCCCTGGCGCAGGCCCGACGCGAGCGCGCCGCTGGTATCCCGGCGTGCTCGAACTGCGCCACGCTTGTGAGCACTGCCAGCGGCCCCTGCCCCCGGAGTCGGCCGAGGCCCGCATCTGCAGCTTTGAATGCAGCTTGTGTGCCGACTGGGCCGAAGGCCTGCTGGCGGGCGTGTGCCCCAACTGCGGCGGGGACTTCGTGCGTCGTCCGATCCGCCCGCGCCGGGCCTGGTGCTCCGGGGCGTCGCTGGCCGAGCATCCGGCCGCAGCCACGGCCAAACACCGCCCGGTGGATCTGGAGCGGCATGGGGAGCTTCTGCGACGCCTGGCCGGGCGGACGGCGCCAGCGCGCTGAGCCCAGCGGGGCCCGCGGGCGCCCCGTCCGGCTCGGGTGGGCGCAGCCCGGGGGTTGGGGGGTCAGAGGGCCCGGCTTGCGGGCGGAGCGGCCCGCATTAGGGTGGTCGCAGAAACTTCCTGAGGGAAAATCCATGAACCAAATCCCGCGCTGCCTGCTGGCCTTCGCCCTCGCGACCCCCGCCTTCGCCCAGCAGGCCGTGTTCGACGACTTCGCCCGGCCCGACTCCACGAACCTGGGTCCCAATTGGTTCGAGGGCAACGGCGACTTCGTGATCCAGAGCCAGGCGGCGCGCGGCAACATCCCCTTCGCCAACGACACCTGGATGTCGCACACCGGCTTCAGCCGGCCCTACACCCAGGCCAAGGCCGACCTGCGCTTCGCGCGCTTTCCCGGCGATCCGCTCTTCGCCGCCGGCCTGGTGATCGGCCTCGATCCGAACACCTGGGGCGGCGTCGCCGTGCTGGTGCAGGACAACAACCTGGACGGCCTGTTCGACCGCATCTTCTTCAACGCGGCGATCAACGCCGGGGCCTGGTTCTCCCAGGGAACGCCGATCTTCTACGACCTGCCGAGCCCGATCTCGGCCGGCCGCTTGACCGTGTGGGCCGAGGACGGCGGCGATCTGGCCGTGGCGCGGGTCGAAGACGACGCCGGCAACCTGCAAGGGGTCTTCACCGCCGCCGGCATCGTCGGCACGCCCTTCGCCCCGACCGGCACGCGCGCCGGCATCTGGGTGCGCGGACGCTCGATCTGCGACGACTTCCACGCCCTCGAGCACCAGAGCCTCGACGCCTTCCCCTCCGCCCTCTCGCTCAACTCCGGAGGCTCCGCGGTCCTCGACATCTCCCTGGGCTCCGCACAGACCGGGCGCCCTTACCTGCTGCTCTCCAGCCTCCAGACGGCGGCCCCGGGCCTCTCCGTGGGCCCCGGCGTGTTCCTGCCCCTGGCGATCGACGCCCTGACCCAGTGGAGCCTGCAAAACCCGAACACCGCCCCCTACGCCGCGACCCTGGGCCTGCTCGGCCCCGCCGGCCACGCCCGCGCGCGCCTCAGCCTGCCGCCCGGCTCTTTCCCCGCTCTGGGCGGCCTCTCGATCGCCCACGCCGCCCTGGCCATCGACCCGAGCAACCTGACCCCCAGCGCCGCCACCAACGCCGCCACGATCAGCCTGCTGCCCTGATCGGCCCCTGATGGAGGCCCCAACCCCGACCCGACCGCCTACGCCTGCCCCATGAAGCTGCTTGCTTGGCCCTGCGCCCTCGTGTTGTTCGCCGCTCCGCTCCAGGCCGCGGTCCAAAGCGCCTGGTGCGCGATCGCCACCGGCGAGCTGACCGACGCCACCCACCCGCAGCGCCCGGGCGACTTCAAGACCTATCGCATGCGGGTCGAGGTGCGCCTGGACGAGACCATAGGCGAAGCCGAACTGCTCTGGACCGACCTGGACGAGTCGCCCGCTCAAGCCGAGCGCCGCTGGTGGCGGCGCGGTCGGTTGTTCCAGAGCGACCCGAGCGGCGCCGAGCAGCCGGCCGAAGGCTTGGGCGATCTGGCCCCGGCCACCCTCGCCATGATCCATCCAGGCCTGCTCTCGGCCTACCTGCGCGAGCGACCCGAAAACGCCGACAACGGGGACGTGACCCTCGGCACGACTCAGACGCCGCCGCACTTCATCGCCGCCAGCGACGTGCTGTGGCGGGTCGAGAGTACACCGGCCACCCAGGACCGGCCCGCCGCGATCCGCTCGCTGACCCGCCTCCTGCACCACGACATCTCCGGCTCCCAATCGGAAACGATCGCCTACGAAGGTCCCATCGTCACCGTCACGCGCGCCGGACGCCGGATTGCACGCTTCGAGTTCGGCCCCCGGGAAGCGCAGGCGACCCCGCGCTGCCCGCGGGGCGAGCCGGGCCGCGACGAGGCCCTGGTGATCCCGCCGGAAGACTTCGTCTTCCTGGACTACGGCGGCGGCCTGTTCGGCTGCGAACTCGAACGCGCCAACGCGCGCGTGTTCGTGGTCGAGTTCGAAGACCGGCTGCTGGCCTTCGAAGGCACCTTCACCAGCCGCAACACCGAGCAACTGATCCAGGCCGTGAAGGCCCGCTTCGGCAAACCGGTGACCCACTTCGCCTTCAGCCACATCCACGGCCAATACCTGGGCGGCGTGCGGGCCTGGGCCGCACAGGGCGCCACCGTGCTAGCTCCGCCCAGCTCGCTGCCCGCGATCCGCGAGACCCTGGCGGCGCCCTTCGGCCTGCGCCCCGACGCGTGGTCCCGCGCGCCCGGCCCGCTGCGCCTGGAGGCCGTCCCCCAGCGCTGGCACCACGCCGACGAGCGCGCCGAGGTGCTGCTGATCAACGACCCCCAGTCCGATCACACGGACGAGTACTTGCTCGTCTATCTGCCTCGCACCAAGACCCTGCTGACCGGCGACCTGCTGTTCTATCGCCCCGGCCAGCCCCTGCGCGGGCGCTCCTTGACCCTGGCCCGCTACATCGCCGCTGAGGGCCTCGAGGTCGATCGCTGCCTGACCACCTGGCCCCTGGCCTGGCCCGGCAAGAACGACCTGACCGGCGCGGAGCTGCGCCGAGCCGCCGAAGCCGGTGAGCGCGCCGATCCCGACGCACCGCGCTGAAGCCCCGTTCCGAGCACCGCGCCGCACCGGAGGACGACACAGCGAGTGCGGGTCACCGGGGGAGCCAAGGCGGCCGGATCTTCCTAGAGGGCCAGCGCCCCCGTGCAGCCGGACAAAGCAGCTGCGCGGGCGATGCGCCCCTAGCCAGAACGGCCGCGGATGGCTTCAGGGGACCAGGAAGGTCAGGGATAGGCCGTTGCTGGTGCTCAGGTTGAAGGGCGGCAGGGGGCAGGTGGTCCAGGACCACAGGACCTGGGCGTAGAGGGTCTGGCCGATCAGGTTCGGGTTGTTCGGGATCGGCGCGGGGGCGCTGGCGTTGCCGAGGGCGTCGCTGCTGAAAGGCAGGGTCAGGAGGGCGCTGGAGAGCGGGTCGATGTGCAGCAGCACGCCCAGGCCGAAGGGGTCGGAACCGAGGAGGTCCGGGGCGCTGGCGAGCACGCCGAAGCCGACGCTGGAGGGGGGCGCGTTGGAGCAGGTCAGGGCGAAGGCGGGCGAGCCGATCAGCGGCGCGTGGGTGGCGCCGAGGACCTGGGGGCCGGCGCAGCCGGGCGTGCCGGTGCCGTAGGGGGAAAGGCCCAAGCCGAGGCCCAGATCGAACAGGTACGCGGCCCCGGAGGCCAGGCTGTTGTTGGCCTGGTTGCCATTGACGCCGGAGGCGTTGCTGGCCTCGAAGACCGACGAGCTCAGCACCAGCTCGCCGGAGACGGCCACGGCCCAGCCGAACTGATCGAAGAACTCGGCGTTGGAGGCCTTGAGGTAGCCGATCTGGGCCCAGGTTCCCGCGCTGCGGCGGAAAACGTAGGTGGCGCCCGATTCGGTGGAGAGGTTGTTGAGCTCGTTGCCGTTGATGCCGGTCGCGTTGCTGTCCTCGGCGCGGGCGCCGACCGCCAGGATGTCTCCGGAAAGCCCCAGGTTGCGACCGAATTGGTCGTTGGCGCCCGAGTTCGAGGCTTTGACGTAGGCCTCCTGGCTCCAGGTCCCGAGGTTGCGGCGGAAGAGGTAGACAGCGCCCGCGGAGCTGGCGGTGTTGTTGGCTTGGTTGCCGTTGATGCCGGTGGCGTTGCTGTCCTCGGAGTAGGCGCCCACGGCGATCGAATCCCCGGAAACGGCTACGGCCCAGCCGAACCAGTCGTCGTTGCCGGTGTTGGAGGCCTTCAGGTAGGCCTGTTGGCTCCACAGACCCGCGTTGCGCACAAAGACGTAGGCTGCGCCTGAGTCCACGGCGGTGTTGTTCAGTTGATCTCCATTGACCCCGGTGGCGTTGCTGTCCTCGGCGTAGGCGCCAACGACCAATGTGTCGCCGGAGATGCTCACCGAATGACCGAATTGGTCGCCATTGAAGCCGCCGGCGTTCGAGGCCTTGAGGTAGGCCTGCTGGCTCCACACGCCTGCGCTGCGCACGAAGACGTAGGCGGCACCGGAGTTCGAGGCGCTTTCATTGGCCTGGTTGCCGTTGACGCCGGTGGCGTTGCTGTCCTCGAAGGGCGCGCCGACCAACAGGGTGTCGCCGGAGAGGGCCAGCGACAGGCCGAAACTATCGCCCGCGCCGGTGTTGGAGGCCTTGATGTAAGCCTGTTGGCTCCAGACGCCTGCGTTCCGCACGAAGACGTACACCGCGCCTGCGTCGGCGGCGCTGTTGTTGGCTTGGTTGCCGTTGATGCCGGTGGCGTTGCTGTCCTCGTTCAGGGCGGAGACCGCGATGGTGTCGCCAGAGATCGCCACCGCTTGGCCGAATAGGTCGCTGGCGGTGGCGTTGGAGGCCTTGAGGTAGGCCTGCTGGCTCCACACACCCCCTTGCTTGACGAAGACGTAGGCAGCACCCGCTGCGCTGGCGCTGTTGTCCGACTGGTTGCCGTTGACGCCCGTGGCGTTGCTGTCTTCAAAGCGCGCGCTGACCACCGCCGTGTTGCCGGAGACGGCCACGGCGCCGCCGAATTCGTCATCGAGGCCCGGGTTGGAGGCCTTGAGGTAGGCCTGCTGAGCGATCGGGTCGATGGTCAGCGGGTACACGGCGCCCGCGTCGTCGACGGACAGGCGCAGGCCCGCGCCGGCGAGCTCGAAACGGGCCTCCAGGTCGCGGCCCTCCGCATCGAAAGCCAGCAGCCCGGCGTAGTGCAACGACGCGGCCGCGCCGGCGGGCCCGAAGGCCAGATCGCGGCGGCTGTCGCTGAGGCGCGGCTCGAGGCCCCCGCGCACGTCGAGGTCGAGGGTCAAGATGCCCTGCGCCTGTGCCGGCCGGGAAGAGACCGTGAAGCCATGCTCGAGGCCGCGCGGGTCGTTCTTGAACCACTCGGTCAAGCGCCCGTCCCAGCGGTACTCGAGCCCGCTGCCCTCCACGATGCGGGCCGCTGCCCCGTCGACGGCCGCCAGCTCGCCGCCCCAGCCGTAGGCGGCCAGCTCGAGCCCCCAAGCCCAGCCCCCTCCGTCCGGCTCGACTGTGAACCCTTGGCCATCGAAGCGCACCGTCCAGTCCTGACCCGGGTTGCGGCAGGAAAGGCCCCCTTCCAGGGCCACAATCCCATGCCGCCCGCGCTCGAAGGCCGCCCGGATCCCCTCCCAGTCGCCCGCCGCGAGCCCCGCGGGGGCCCCCGCGGCCAACTGCTCGGCCGGGCCCTGGCCGGGCCCAGCGAGCCCCATCGTGGCGGCCCCAGGGGCCGAGAGATCCCCAGCGAGGGCCGGAGCGGCCAGCGGGGTCGTGAGCGGAGTCAGACAGAGCAGCAGAGCTTTCGTGGCGGTTTGGATCGATCCGGACGCAGGTTCCTCGAAGGAGGGGGGTCTTCCCGATCAATCCACAAAGCACGGCGTGCGTCTCGGCCATCCCGCCTCGGTGGGGGCCCCGCCCCTGGGCTCCTCGGCGCCAGCCGAGGTCAGCCGGCCCCCGTGCAGGACTTGGGCGCCCCCTGGGGCCCTGGCCGGGCCCGGCCTGCGGGCCCTGCGCCGATCCCGCACTGACTCTTTCCCCCTCCCCAGGGGGGCCCGGTCGCAGCCCCCCGGCCCTCGCCGAACCACCCGCCGCTCGGCTGCTCAGCGCTAGACTGCGTTGCACACGGAGGCTCGCGGATGGCGATCAAGAAGCAACTCGGCCGACTGACCCCCGTTCCGTTGCGGGAGGCTTGGGAGCACGAAGCCGGCGATTTCACGCCTTGGCTGGCCCAGGAGGAGAATCTGGCGTTGCTGGCCGAAACCCTGGGGCTCGATGAGCTGGCCCTGGTGGCCACCGAGCATTGGATCGGCGACTTCAAGCTCGACATCCTGTGCACGGATGGAGAGGACCAGGTGATCATCGAGAATCAGCTCACCGAGACCGATCACCGGCACCTGGGGCAATTGATCGCCTACGCGGCCGGCGCGGGAGCCAGCAAGGTGATCTGGATCGCCGAGAGCTTCCGGCCGGAGCACTTGGCGGCGCTCAATTTCCTGAACGAACGTTCCGACGAATCCCTGGCCTTCTTCGGGGTGCAGATCGAGCTTTGGCAGATCGCCGATTCCTCCCTGGCTCCCAAGTTCGAGGTCGTCGCCCGACCGGACAACTGGTCGCGCGCCAGCCGGCAGCAGGTCCGCGCGGCAGCGGAGGGCTCGCCGACCCGGCAGCTCCAGCTGCAGCTTTGGACGGCCCTTCGCAAGGAACTCGGCCAGCAGGCACCCCACCTCAGTCGACGCGCGCCACGGGCCCAGCATTGGATGTCCTTCTCGATCGGACGATCCGGCTTTGCCCTCAATGCGACCGCGAACACTCGCGACAATCGCCTTGCCGTAGAAATCTGGATCACCCATCCCGAATCCAAGCGCCAGTTCGCGCGCCTGACAGAGGACCGAGAGACGATCGAATCCGAACTCCGGCTGCCTTTGGCGTGGCAGGAGCTGCCCGATTCACACGCCTGCCGAATCGTGACCTACTTGCAGGACGCCCCCCTCGAAGACCAAGCGCGCTGGCCCGAGTACCTGGACTGGTTCGTGGCACGGCTGCAGGCCATGGAGCGGGTCTTCCGCCCCCGGATCCGCGCGCTGCCGTGACAGCCAGCGGAGCTCCCTGCAGCTCGGCTGGAGGAGCCGGTAGCTCACCCGCCAGCCCAGCGAGTCGAACGGGCCACGGCTCCGCGCCATGGCTCCGCGGGGCATCGCAAGGCCCGCGCGGCTACTGAACCAGGGCCGCCAGGGGCGGGGTCAGGCTGCCCTGGCCGCCCCAGAGGCAGGCGGGGGTTCCGCAGGGCGGCAGGAAGGCCTGCAGGGTGATCACCAGGCCGCTCAGCGCCGGCATGCTGGGCACGACGAAGGTCTCGGTCGCGGGCAGGCCCGGCCCGGCTCCGAGTTCCAGGTAGAGCGCCAGCGGCGCGTCGAGATCCAGCCACAGGGCGCCGAGCGGGGACAGGCTGAGCGGGTCGAGGGCCGGGAAAGCGGAGAGCGCTACCGCCGCGGGTTCTCCCAGGGGGGCCCACAGCTCGATCGAGAAATTGCCGCCGGCGGGGGCCAGCACCGGCGCACGCAGCAGCGGCAGGGGCTCGCTGGGGGACCTCAGCCAAGCGGGTTGGCCCGGGGGCGAGAGTTGGATGCCGCTCAGGGCCCCCTGGCCGCTGCCGACGATCACCTCCGAGCCGGGGTGCCCCGCGGTCCAGGATTCGAGGCCCGTGCCCCGGGCATCCAGGGTGCTGGAACTCATCGACAGGGCGACCCCGCTGCCGAAGGCAGCGCTCGATGGATAGCCCGAGGCGCCGCCGTGCACGATCACCGAGCTCAGCGTCAACTCCGACTGCACCGCCGTGATCGTGGGCGGGGTTGGGTAGTGGGTGCTGCACTCGGAATAGAACAGCCCCAGGTCGTCTCCGCCGAACAGCGTGCTGCCGCTGATCGCGACCCGCGAGTTCGAGATCGCCAAGCAGGTCCCCGGATCGGTTGCGTAGTCGTAGCACTGCTGGGTCCCACGCAAGACCGAGCCCGCGATCAGCACCTGGCGGCAATTCGTGATCGAGGTTCCACCGAGGACGAGCGGCACGCCCGGGGGCATCCAGATGTAGAAGCCCTCGGTGCCCACTTCGATGTCGAGCAGATTCACCCGGTCCCAGCAGCCGTTGAGATCCAAGGAGTCCGTGGTCAAACCTTGAATCGTGAGGGGGCCCACCGGACCGATGCTCAGCTTGTGGGTTCGAAAGCGTTGCCCCGGCGGCGCCCGCAGGTCGACCGCCTTTTGGACCAGAACGTCCCCGTAGTCGCCCGGGGCGATCCACAGCCGATCGCCGTCGACGACCTGCGGAGCGGACAGGGCCGCAGACAGGGAAACGAAGTCACCAGCGCCTGCCGGATCGACCGACCAGTCGGTCGGGTTCAGACAAGCCAGCATCACGAAGGGAAGAATGGCCATACCCTGAAAGTAATCGCTCCGCGGCCCGCGCGTGGCTCCGGAGGGGCGAAAAGGACCTAAAGCGGCCCCCAGACCCCAACCCGGCAGCCCGACGCCACCCCGGGCCACCGGCGCACGGCGCGCGCCGGCGGGGCCCGCCGTGAAACTGCCCAGGCGGCAGGCTGGCCAGGCGGTTCACTGCCCAGGCGGTTCACTGCCCAGGCGGTTCACTGCCCAGGCGGGTGGCGGGCAGGGCGGGCTCTCGGCCCGCCGACCGCGGCACACCCGCCCGGTCCGCCCGGTCACTTCAGCGAGGCCATGTCGATGCTGAAGCGGTACTTGACGTCGGACCGCAGCAGGCGCTGATAGGCCTCGTTGATGCGCTGGATGGGGATCACCTCGACGTCGGAGGTGATGCCATGCTGACCGCAGAAGTCGAGCATCTCCTGGGTCTCGGCGATGCCGCCGATCAGGGAGCCAGCCAGGCGGCGGCGGCCCATCAGCAGGCTGAAGGCGGAGACCGGGAAGGGTTTCTCCGGGGCGCCGACCAGGGTCAGCGTGCCATCGGGCGCCAACAGATTGAGATAGGCGTTGAGATCGTGGTCGGCGGAGATCGTGTCGAGGATGAAGTCGAAGCTGCCCATATGGCGCTCCATCTGGGCGGGATCGGTCGAGACGATCACGTCGCTGGCTCCCAGGCGCAGAGCGTCGGCGCGCTTGCGCTCGGAGGTGGTCAGCACCAGGGTCTGGGCCCCGAAGGCGTGGGCGAACTTGACGCCCATGTGGCCGAGGCCGCCGAGGCCGGCGATGCCCACCTTCATGCCGCGCTGGATGCCGGCGCGCCGCAGGGGCGAATAGGTGGTGATGCCCGCGCACAAGAGCGGCGCGGCGCCGGCCGGGTCGAGATTCGCAGGCACGCGCAGCACGAAGTGCTCGTCGACCACGATGCTCGACGAATAGCCGCCGTAGGTGACCGGCGCGGTGCCGTGGGCGTCGGGGGCGTTGTAGGTGAAGACCGCGTTCTGGCACAGGTTCTCGAGGTCCGCACGGCACTTGGGGCAGCTCTGGTCCGAGGACACCAGGCAGCCCACCGCCACCAGATCCCCGGCCTTGTGGCCGCGCACCGCCGACCCGACGCGGGTCACCCGCCCGACGATCTCATGACCCGGCACGCAGGGATAGACCGTGGGCATCACGCTCTTCCACTCGTTGCGGACCTGGTGCAGGTCCGAATGGCACACGCCGCAGAACAGGACCTCGATCTGCACATCGCGCGGAGTCGGGTCGCGCCGCGGGATCGTCACGGCGCTGAGCGGCGAGCGGGGATCGGCCGCTCCGAAGGCTTTGGTCTGGTACATGGGAATCGCTGGGGAGGAGGGCCCTGGATGGGCCGGGCGAGGGAGCGCCCAGCCGTTGCTGTCCGCACCTGGATGAATGCGGCCGGCGTGCTGGCAGCATTCCAACCCGCTGAACTTCCGACGACAAGCGCAGGGTAGCGGATCGGTTCTCCGTGCAGCGCTGCGGCGCTCGCAAGCGGCCGAGCGGGCCCCGGGCAGTCGCGGGGAGGTTCGGGGAGACCGGAATCCGGGGCGCTGGCGACGCTCGCACGATGGATCCCCTGCAAGCGATCCGCCCGAGCGGATCCCAACTTCCTCCCTGACGCCACCCGCGTGAACGCTGGGACCAGTCCCCCGGGCAGCGCGATCGCCGATCCCCGCACTCGCGGGATGCCCGGCCCCGAGCCACACCAAGAGATAGGAACGGTCGCTGCGACGCCGCCTGTGTCGATTTTTTTCTTTTTTTCCCAGCCCGATGACCCCTGAGGCCGATCGGAGCCCTGTTTTCGCCTGCTTTGGCCGGGAAAGGCGATTGCACCTGACAAAGGCTTCGAAGCGGGGCCATAGCTGGGGTGACCCTATCCGCCCCTCCCCCCTGCAAGGAAAGCACAATGGAAACCGCAAAAATCATCAGCAAGGACATTCTCGACACCGCCCTCGCCCGGGGCCAATTCAAGACCCTGGAGAAAGCCCTCAAGGCCGCTGACGTGTTCGGCGTCCTCAAGGGCAAGGGTCCCTTCACCGTTTTCGCGCCCAACGACGCGGCCTTCGCCAAGCTCCCCGCTGGCAAGCTGGAAGAGCTGCTCAAGCCCGAGAACAAGACCAAGCTGGCCGATCTGCTGAAGCAGCATGTCGCCTCCGGCAGCCACCGGGCCGCGGAGCTGACCCAGGCCGCGACCGTCAAGACCCTCCAGGGTGCTGACCTGGCCGTGGTCATGGCGGACGGCGGCGTGCGCGTGGGCGGCGCCCTGGTGTCGCATGCCGACATCGAGTGCAGCAACGGCATGATCCACGAAATCGATTCTCTGCAAATGCAGAGCTGAGCTTCCCCCTTTCGGGTGAGCGCGAGGCAGGCCGGTAGCGCTTTGCCAGAGGCCGTGCGGCGGAGCCATCCGCCGCACGGCTCTCTTGTTTGGCAGGGTGCCGAGCCGTGGCAGGGTGCCGAGCCGCACACCAGTCGGGTGCCGAGCCGCACACCAGTCGTTCAGGGGGACAACGATTGGTACCGGAGCAAATAGGCTTGCCCGGGACCGTGCTGGGGGAGGGTGCCCCGGGCGGAACTGGTTGTGTGATTGGCTGAGGTGCGGGGCGGCGTCCGAAGGCTTGGAAGTGATGTCAGGGTCCGAGCAGCGTGCGGGTTTCGCGGTTGGTGAAGCTCGGGCCGGCGATGGTGGGGGCGAGGGCTTGCAGGTGGACTTGCAGGCCGGTGAGGTTGGGGTTGGGGGGCAGGGGCAGGCTCAGGGGGGCGGGACCGGCGGGCAGGCTGGTGGTCAGCAGCAGGACCGGATCGGCGAGCTCGAGGCCGTGGAGCAGCGGCAGGATGGGCAGCGGCGGGGTCGGGAGCAGGCCGTAGGCCAAGAGCAGCGGCCCGGGGGCGTCGGTGTGGAGGACCAGGGTCAGGTCCTGGCCGAGCTGGGCGGGGCCGGCCTCCAGGGCCGGGAAGCGCGGCAGGGCGGGGACCAGCAGCTGGCCCTCGGGGTGGGTCAGGCCCAGCTCGGCGAAGCCGGGGTCGCTGGAGGGTACGGCCAGGGTCAGGGTGCTGGCACTTTGTCCGACTATGGGGGCCGCTTGAGGGGCGGATAGGCCTCCGCCGGGCAGGGGCAGGCGCTGGGTGGCGGAGAGCACCAGGCCCAGGTTGGAGCCGGAAAGCTGAACCTGGCCAGGCGCGGCGGCGGCGGTGCCGCTCAGCTGGGCAACCTGGGGGCTGAGGGAGCATCCTGCCAGGTCGTTGATCTGTGCTTGGTTGGTTGCTGAGAGGAAATTGGCCCACGCGCTGCCCTGGCCCTTGAGGTGCGTGTCCAGCCAGGGCACCAGCAGCGAGAGGGTCAGGCTGTTCTGGGCCGCTCGGGACAGGCTGCCCTGGCAGAACAGCTGGCCCAGCTCGCACAGGCTGGCGCTGCTGGCGAAGAAGCAGTGGTTGCCGCCGGTCAGGGTCGCGCGCCAGCGGCAGGGCGAGGCCAGGTTCTGGTGCAGGCTGGCCTGGGTGCTGGGCGGCACCACGCAGTCGGCGCTGCCGGAGAGGGTCAGGGCGCGCTGGACGACGCCGCTCGCCGCGGCCACGGAGGAGGGGTTGGTGTCGGCGGCCGCCAGGGTCACCAGGGCCTGGATCGAGGGCGCGTCCTTGGCGGCCAGCACCGCGGCGCCGCCGCCCATGGAATGGCCGATCAGGGCGGCCTGGTCGGAGAGCTTGCCGCTGAACAGGGATCCGGGGGTTTGGTCCAGCCGGCGCAGCTCCTCGACCAAAAAGCGCAGATCGGCGGCGAAGGAAGCGTGGTTGGGGAACAGCTCGCCCGCGGTGGTCGCGGCGGCGAAGACATAGCCGCGCGGCACGAGCGCCTCCCATAGATAGCCGTAGGCCGAAGCCGGCATCTGGAAGCCGTGCCCGAAAGCGATCACGGGCAGCTCTTCCGCACCCGGCGCCAGCGGCACGCCGACGCCCGCCGTCGTCGCGGGATACCAGATCTCCGCGGTGACGATCTGGTTGTTGCGCGCGGGATCGGGCCAGGCGACGGAGATGCGCCCGAGGGCGAAGGGACCCTGGGCCACGGGGCAGGCCAGAAGCAGCGGCAGCAGTGCGGTGAGCATCGCCCCAGGATGCACGCCCGCGTCCGATCCCGCCACGGGTGGGCGGGCGGATGGGGCTCGAGCCCAAAGCCCGCCGTGCAGCCGGGGGCCTTGGCAGGGGACCAAGGCGCTCCATCGTTCTGCACCGGGCCGGCGAGTGGGCCGGCGCTGCGCCCGCCGGGACTGCCGAGACTGCCCAGACGCCGTGACGACGCGAGGCGGCCGCTGTCCGGCTCACGCCTTCGAAACCTGGCAAGGCCGGATCGGCTGCTGCGGGCCGATGGGGTCCACCGGCAACCGGGGAACGCCGCGGCGATGGCAGTCGAAGGAGCCGGGCTTGCGCCGGCCGACCCTGCTGGCATGTCTGCCGAGGCCGTCCAACAGGCTCGCGCATCGCAAGCGGGCCGAGTCCGGCCTCGGAGTCGACCGGTTGCCAAGCCTCGCCGGAAACGGGCGGTCGACGCGCTCGCCAAGGGTCCTGACGCGCATCGAATGGCGCAGGCCGCCACCCTGCCACTGAGGAGTGCCACGGCACCGCCAAGTGGCAGGGATCGACCCAGCCCTCGCAACCTGCGCCGAGTCGAGCGGTTGCGGGTCAGCACGCAAACGCGGCAGCCCCTTCGCCGCGCACCTGCAACGCCACTCCAAGCCCTCGAAGAAGCCCTGGGGACCCCCGGCCTGCTAAGCCTGCTCCTCTCTGCACAAGGCGCGCCGACGCCAGCGCGCAACGTGCTGCTGGTGGTCGCCGATGACCTCGGTACCGACAAGCTCGCGGTCTACGAACAGCTCAGCCCGCAGCCGCCCACGCCCACCATCGACGCCCTGGCGGCCAACGGCGTGCGCTTCACCAACGCCTGGAGCTGCCCACTGTGCTCGCCGACCCGCGCCTCGCTGATGACCGGACGCCTGCCGTCCCAGCACGGCGTGGGCGCGGCCCTGCCGCTGGGCCCGGGCCTGCCGCTGGCGGAGGTGACGATCCCGGAGGCCCTGGCGCGCGCCCTGCCCCCCAAGGCCGCCTACGCCGCCGCGCCGCCTGCTTCCGCAAGTCCGGATCGAAGCGCGAGCGGCTCCCAGCCGGAAGCACCCGCCTCCCGGCTCCAGACGCCATTGCGGCCCCGGCGGAGCCCGGCTAGGTTGGCCCCATGCAACGCCGCCTCATCTCCTCCGGGTCCAGCTTCGAACGCGAGATCGGGTACTCGCGCGCCGTCGTCGTCGGCAACCAGGTGTTCGTCTCCGGAACCACCGGCTTCGACTACCAGACCATGACGATCTCGCCCGACATCGCCGCCCAGACGGAGCAGTGCCTGCGCAACATCGCCGCCGCCCTGGCCCAAGCGGGCTGCTCCCTGCGCGACGTGGTCCGCGTGCGCTACATCCTGACCTCCGCCGACGACTTCCCCGCCACCTGGCCAGCCCTGCGCGCCGCCTTCGGCGAAACCCGCCCGGCCGCCACCATGATCGAGGCGCGCCTGGTCGACCCCCGCATGCGCATCGAAATCGAAGTCGACGCCCTCATCGGCTCCGCCTGAGCACCACCGCGCGCAACAGGCCCCCTGAATCTGGCCCGGCCACGGCCCTGCGATCCGCGGGCCCGATCTGGCCGGCTCGTTGGGCCGCCTATGGAGTTTTTACCGCTGCAAGAAGTGGCCTGCTCTGACTCCGCAACTCCACGGTCGCTCTAGGGTGTCAATCGTGTTGTTCGCAGGATGCAGGCAGGACTATCGAGCTCCGCACCCGCCCAAGGGCGCAATCGGAACGAGGGCCAAGAAACCACGAGTGGACTCATGCCCCGATTGGCTTGAAGAACCGGCTCTCCTGCTGAGCCGGAAAACAAAGGAATTCGGTGTTTTTGGCTATCTGAGGATGCACCCAGGCTTGGCCGGTGCCTAGGCCATTCACCCGACCTTCATCAGGGCCAGCGCCGTCGTCATCGCGAGCATGGTCAGCGCGGGGACGGACTTGGGCAGGGGATCTTTGACCTTGACGTGCATTGCCAGGGCGCCCAGCATCAGTGCCGCTAGGAGGATGGCTGCGGGCAAGGCGAGTCCCGGAATCCACAGTCCCGCCAAGAGCGCCGCGGCGGATCCCAGCTTGAGGGCTCCGACGAGGTAGAAGACTGAATCCGGCAGGCCATACGCTGCGAATTCCTGCTTGAGGCTCGTTGCCGTGCCGCCGCGATAGGCCGTGGCTCGGCCTGCGCGTACCAGCCAGACATTGATCAGGCCCAGAGCGAGGATCAGTTGAAGCAGCGCGGAGAGGTCGAGGGTCGGCATGATCGTGTAGCTTGATACCTCCCGATCGGCTGCGCAACAGAATCCCTCCACGAAGTCAGTTCCTATGGACCCCCTCCTCGTTGCTCGCATCCTCTCGGCTGGGTCCTTTCTATTCTATGGAACGCTTTGCCTCGTCTCGCCCACCATGGTCGCGGAGTTCGAGCGCTACGAAATGCCAAAGTTCCGGGTCTGGACAGCGCTCTTCGAAATCGCAGGTGCCCTCGGACTGATCTTCGGTCCGACACCCCAATGGAGGTCCGCTGCCGCAGTCGGTCTGTGCCTGATCATGGTCGGAGCGCTGGTCGTCCGCCAGCGCATCAACGATCCGTGGTACACGATGCTGCCCGCCGCGGGATTGCTTGTGGTCAACGGGTGGATCGCCATAGAAGCATGGCGCAGCGGCCAAAGCTAGGCACGGGCGTGATTTCGACGTGCGTCCATGAAGCGATGGCCGTCGTCGATGGTCGCAGGCAGGCTGAGCCTTGGTATTGGCCTAGCCGAAGGGAGCGGCCATCCTGGGCAGGGCTTCAAAAAGCAGGCCCCGGAATCGAAGGCCCGTTGGAGGATGAGGCTGCCCGGGGGGATTGCGGCTAGAACTGCTCCGAGCCGGGAGCTGGTCGTGCCGGCGGATCAGGAGGCCCCGCGGCCAGGTTCGTTGGGTGCGAAGTCAGCGCGTCCGATCAGCCGGGGCGGCCACCGCCGGGGATGCCGTCGGTTCCAGCGGCAGCGTCGGCGGAAGCGCCGCCGCCGCCGTTGGGTGCGCCCGGGGTTCCGGGGTTGCCGGGGCCTGCGGCCGTGCCGACGCCGCCGGGGCCACCCGGCCCCCTTGGCGCCTTGGGGAACTCCGTTGCCGCCGTCTCCGCCCTTGCCGCCGATGCCTCCCCTGGCGGAGGCTCCATCGCCGGCCTTGCCGCCGGTTCCTTCCCAGCCGTTCGGTCCATTCCAGGCGGCACCACCCGCGCCGCCGGTTCCGCCCCTGCCACCGCGGACGTCGCCGCCCTGGGAGCCGTTGCCGCCCTTGCCGCCCACAGCGGGCGGGTTGCAGCAGATGCCGCCATCGGACCCGTCTTGACCAGCGACTCCAGTGACGTCGCGGGCGGTTCCACCCTGGCCTCCACCCCCTCCATTGGGTGCCCCTTGGACGCCAGGCTGGCCATCGCCGGCCAGCACTTGGCCTCCGATCAACAAGTCCGGAGCGCTCAGTCGGATGTCCGATCCGTCGCCTCCCCATGCCCCCGGATAGTCCGCGCCGTCGACGCCCGCGTAGCTCTTGCCTCTTCCGCCGAGGATGAAGCCCCGCACGGTCAGCAAATCCTCGGCAGCGACGTCCACGTCGAAGGCATCTCGGCGCGCGTCGCTGAGCTACACGTCATGGACCCGCAGGGTCCCATCGATGGGCACCGACCTGGAAGCCCGGATGGTCAAGTCGCCCGCGACGCGCATGACCGCATCGGCCTCGACTCGCACGATCAGCGCCACGATCAGGCCGCTGGCCACATCGCCATCGCGGAAGATCACTTCGGAGGCCGGTGCGAACGGGATCGCCGCGCATAGAGGCAGCGAGCTTCCCGGACCTACCGAGAGCGCAAGGAGCAGTCCCAGGGCGACCAGCCAGGCTGGAGAGAAACTCTGGAATTTGCAGGTTGAAGTCGACAGCGGCAAGGTGCGAGCAGATCCGGAGCGAGTCTGCGAGCTCAACCCCGCGGCATCAGGCACCAACCCGGTAGGTCGAATTGATTGGCTGGCAGCATGCCCAGGCTAGGTTGAATCCGCCGAGTTGCACAGGGGCGAGCTCGCGCCTTGCACAAGTCGTACATTCTTCGACGATTCCTGCTCGAGCCCAGCCGTCGGCTATGTCCGTGGGGATTTCCGCGCCGCGGGCGAGTTTCAGCGCAGCTTTGCTAGCTCTTCGGTGAGGGTGGGTTCGAGGGCGGTGTCGCGGGGGAAGGTGGGGGCTAGGGCGAGGGCTTGTTCGAGGGTTTGTTGGGCGGCGGGGCGCTGGCCGGCGGCGGCCAGGCAGCGGGCCAGGATCAGGTGGTTTTCGCGGCTCGGTTCGGCGTGGGTGGCGCGGCGGGCGTAGTCGATGGCTTCCTCGAGGCTCGAGTCGGGCAGGCCGGAGGCCATCAGGTTGGCGATCCAGGGCAGGGTTTGGAGCCGCAGATGGACGATGGCCAGGGTGGCCAGGGCCACGGGCTGCTGGGGGTCCTCGGCGAGCACGGCTTCGGCCAGCTCGAGGGTGCGGCGGGCATGGGCGGCGCGCGCGCCCATGGATTCGAGGTGGGTCGAAGCGCCGAGGGCCCAGGCCAGCTGGGCGCGGTCGGCGGGCGCGGAAGCTCCCCGGGCAGCGGCCCGTTCCGCGTAGTCGCGAGCGCTGGCGGCGGCGGCGTTGCGCACCGACTTTTCTGCTTTTTGTGCCGCCGTGAACAGCACCAGCCCGTCCGACTCGGCGCGCGAGGCAGCGCTCAGGGCGGCCGGATCCTCGGGATGTTCCGCGGCCAAGCTGAGGGCCAAACGGCGCGCGGCTTCGAGCTGTTGCTCGGCGCGCAGGCTTTGGATGCGGGCCAGATCGGCGGCCAGCGATCCGCGCTCGGCGGCCGGGCGCAGCAGCGCCTGCTGTTCGCGCCAGCCCTCGAGATCGATCCGTGCGGCACCGCAGGCGGAAACGAACAGGGTCAGGAGCAACAGGCAGGACGGCAGACGCAGCATGGGAGCGGCTCGGCAGGGGGGCTTGGACTTGGAGGGGGCGGGGAGGCCGCACGACGGCCAGCCGCGATCGCCCGCAACGAGCAGAGCACACCCTCGCCGGGGAGTCGATGAAGCGCTGGGATCGCCCGATCTCGGCGCTGAGCCGGAAATGGGCCCCGAGCTGGAGACCGACGCGGTTGCCGGTTCAGGCCCCCGGTGCTGCGCTACCACCCCGGAGGCCTGGGGGCAGGCTGGGTTCGTGGCGGGGCGCAGTGGCGGCTCGAGCGGCAGCTCTCCGCCGGCGGCTGAAAATCCGGCGGTCAGAGGCTGGGGACGATTCGCCGCGCAGCGACGGTCCGACCCTCTGCGGCCGCAGGAGGGCGGCACAGAAGCATGCTGGCAGGCGGGTCTGCGGAATTGCTCCGGCACCGAACAGCTTCGCTCTGAGCGACTGGTGTGCGGCACCGATTGTCCCCACCGTGTCCCCACCGCACGCAGAGGCTGGGGACGATTCGCAGCGCAGCGACGGTCCTACCCTCTGCGGCCGCCGGAGGGCGGCACAGTGGCATGTTGGCAGGCGGGTCTGCGGATCTGCTCCGGCACCGGACAGGCTTGCTCTGAGCGACTGGTGTGCGGCACCGGGCCCGGCCCGGCACCGGGCCCGGCCCGGCACCGGGCCCGGCACGGCACCGGGCCCGGCACCGGGCCAACCCAACCGATCGTCGCGGCACCGATCGTCGGCCCGGCACGGGTTTGCTCCGGCACCGTGCGGGTGTGCGCTGCACGACTGGTGTGCGGCACAGGGCCCTCGGCACAGGGCCCCCGGCACGGCACCGGGCCTAGCAGTCGCTTTTCTCTCAGCCGGTCACAGGGCGGCGCTGAAGGGGGTCGAGATGGTCAGGGGCTGGCCGGGGGCGGAGAGGACCAGGGCGCCGAAGGTCAGGGTTTGGCCGGTCAGGGTCGGGTTGATCGGGACGGGGACGGGCACGGCGGGGCTGTTGCCGGCGGCGTCCAGGGTGCCGGTCCAGCCGGGCAGGGTCAGCAGGGTCAGGGCCAGGGGGTCGAGGGGCGCGGGCAGGGCGAAGCCGCCGGGCAGGGAGAGTTCGAGTCCGGGGGCCAGGGCGGCCCACAGCAGGTAGGGGCGCCCGGCGCCGGTGTAGGGCTCGGAGAGGCGCACGGCGCTCGGGTTGCCCTGGGCGATCGGCGGCGCGCCCGGCGCGAGCGCCAGCTGGGCCGTAGCGGTGTCCGAGCGCGAGGACCAGGCCACGGTCAGAGGCTCGCTCTGGCCGTCGAAGCGCTGCCTGGTCAGGCGCACGGTGTAGGTGCCGCTGACCGGCGGCACGAAGGCGGCCAGCTCGAAGGGATTGAGGGCGCTGAGCGAGCTGGCCACGATCTGGCCGCCCGGCGCGCGCACGGTCAGGTCCAGGTCCATCTCGAGCACGTCGGTGGACAGGGCGTCGTCGGGATTCGAGAACCACAGGGCGATCACGCGGGTCTCGTCGCCGGCCTGCAGGGTCATGGGCACGTCCAGGAAACCGGACGCGAAGGTCCCTGCGCCGACCACCCGGTGCCACCACTGGCCATCGCGGGCCGCGGCCCAGGCGGCGGCAGCGTGCACGCCGCCGGCGCCATCGCGATCGGA
>JBILNK010000046.1:0-25766 GCA_044375105.1 Planctomycetota bacterium | reverse complement strand
CCACTCGGTGCAGGTCGACGCCTTCGGGCGTCCGGACGCCCAGGCGACCAACATCGGGCTCGAGTTCCAGCGCAACGCCGAGCGCTACGCCTTCCTGCGCTGGGGCCAGAGCGCCTTCGATCACTTCAAGGCCGTGCCCCCGGACACGGGCATCTGCCACCAGGTCAATCTCGAGTACCTGGCGCGCGTGGCCATGACCGACGAGGTCGGCGGCTCGGGCTGGCTGTATCCGGACACCGTGGTCGGCACCGACTCGCACACCACCATGATCAACGGCCTGGGCGTGCTGGGCTGGGGCGTGGGGGGCATCGAAGCGGAAGCGGCCATGCTGGGCCAGCCGGTGTCGATGCTGATCCCCGACGTGGTCGGCATGAAGCTGTCCGGCAAGCTGCCGGAGGGCACCACGGCCACGGACCTGGTGCTGCGTGTCACCGAGCTGCTGCGCAAGCACGGGGTGGTCGGCAAGTTCGTGGAGTTCTTCGGCCCGGGGCTAGCCGAGCTGTCCCTGGCGGACCGCGCCACGATCGCCAACATGGCGCCCGAGTATGGCGCCACCTGCGGCCTGTTCCCGGTCGATGCGGTCACGATCGACTATCTGCGCTTCACCGGCCGCGGCGAAGCGGCCGAGCGCGCCGAGGCCTATTTCAAGGCCCAGGGCCTGTTCCACGGCCCGGGCACGCCGGAGGCCGAGTACAGCTCGCGCCTCGAGCTGGACCTCGGCACCATCGAACCCAGCCTGGCGGGCCCCAAGCGGCCCCAGGACCGCGTGGGCCTGGCCGGCGTCAAGCCCAGCTTCGAAAAGCTGTTCAACGAACTGCCCGTCGGCCGGGACCGCCAGGTCAGCGTGCCGGTCGACCTGCCCACCGGCCGGAGCGCCGTCGGCCACGGCAGCCTGGCGATCGCGGCGATCACCAGCTGCACCAACACCAGCAACCCCTCGGTGATGCTGGCGGCCGGATTGGTGGCCAAGAAGGCCGTGGCGCGCGGCATTAAGGTGCCGGCCCACGTCAAGACCAGCCTGGCGCCGGGTTCCAAGGTCGTGACCGAATACCTGCAGCGCGCCGGGGTCCTCGGCGACCTCGAAAAAGTCGGCTTCAACGTGGTCGGCTACGGCTGCACCACCTGCATCGGCAACTCCGGGCCGCTGCCGGATCCGATCGCCAAGGCCATCGACGACCAGAAGCTGGTGGTCGCCGCGGTGCTCTCGGGCAACCGCAACTTCGAGGGCCGGGTGCACAACCAGGTGCGCGCCAACTACCTGGCTTCGCCGCCGCTGGTGGTGGCCTACGCCTTGGCCGGGCGCGTCGACATCGATCCGACCCGCGACCCGCTCGGCAAGGACGGCTCAGGCCAGCCCGTGTACCTCAAGGACATCTGGCCCAGCCAGGCCGAGATCCGCTCCGTGGTGCAGGGCAGCGTCGAGCGCGCCCAGTTCGAGCGCGTCTACGCCGACGTCTACGCCGGCCCGCCGGCCTGGCGCCTGATGCGGGTCCCGGCGGGCGAGACCTACGCCTGGCAGCCGGAATCGACCTATGTGCGCAACCCGCCCTACTTCGAGGGCCTGACCCTGACGCCGCCGGCGATCCAGGAGATCCGCGGCGCGCGCGTGCTGGCCCATTTGGGCGACAGCGTGACCACCGACCACATCTCGCCGGCCGGCTCGATCAAGTCGGACAGCCCGGCGGGCAAGTACCTCCTGGCCCACGGCGTCCAGAAGGCCGACTTCAACAGCTATGGCGCGCGCCGCGGCAACCACGAGGTCATGGTGCGCGGCACCTTCGCCAACGTGCAGATCAAGAACAAGCTCTTGAACGGCGTCGAAGGCGGCTACACCAAGCACTTCGGCAGCGGCGAGCAGCTCTCGATCTACGATGCGGCCATGCGCTACGAGAAGGAGCGCGTGCCGACGATCATCCTGGCCGGGGCCGAGTACGGCACGGGGTCCTCCCGCGACTGGGCCGCCAAGGGGCCCAAGCTGCTCGGGGTGCGGGCCGTGATCGCCAAGAGTTTCGAGCGCATCCACCGCTCGAATCTGGTCGGCATGGGCGTTCTGCCGCTCGAGTTCCCGGCCGGCCAGGACGCGGCCAGCCTGGGCCTCGACGGCAGCGAGCTGTTCGATATCCCGGGCGTCGCCGCGCTGCTCTCCAAGGACTTCAAAGGCGGCGGCGAGCTCGAGGTGCTGGCCAAGCGCGCCGACGGGGCGACCAAGCGCTTCCAGGCGCGCGTGCGCATCGACACGCCCCAGGAAGGCCATTACTTCCGCCACGGCGGGATCCTGCCCTACGTGCTGCGGAGCCTGGCCGCGCAGTGAGCCGGCGAGCCGGCCCGCCCAGGCGCGGGCCGGCAGCCGCTGCTCGCGTGCCCCCGCGCGGGGCGCGTTTCGCCCTCCGAGCGGCGCGGCCCCGCGCGGTCGCCGGACCACGGGGCCACGGCAGGCAGGGCCCCAACGGACAGGGCCCCAACGGACAGCAGCCCGGCGGGTTCCGCAGCCCGCCGCCAGCCCCAGCGAAGGCCAGGTCTGGCAGAGCACGCCGGGCGAGGCCCCTGGGGGCCGCCTGGGGCGCCCCTGCCGCACGGCTTACGCCGCGGAGCGGTCGCCGGCCGCTGGCGCGCCCCTCCGACCAGCCGCGCCGATAGCGCCCGTTCTCCGCGCTCCTTCAGCGAATTCCCCGCACCCCCCCCGCGCCGAGCATGCCCCGCTTCGAAGTCCTCGACTGGTACGACGCGCCCCAGTACTACGACATCATCTTCGACACGGACACGGCCAAGGAGGTCGACTTCTTGGAGGGCCTGCTGGCGCGGCACGGGCAAGCCCGCACCCGGGCCCAGCGCTCGGTGCTCGAACCGGCCTGCGGCTCGGGCCGTTTCCTGGTCGAATTCGCGCGCCGCGGCTGGCTGGTCGAAGGCTTCGACGCCTCGCGGCCGATGCTCGATTACGCTGCGGAGCGCCTGCGCCAGGCGGGCCTCACGGGCGTGCTGCGCGAGGGGCGCATGGAGGCCTTCTCCAGCCGTCGGCGGCACGAGCTGGTGCACTGCCTGGTCAGCACCTTCAAGTACCTCTTGAGCGAGGAGCACGCGCGCGGATTCCTGTCCTCGGCCGCCGAGGTGCTGCTCGATGGGGGCCTGCTAGCCCTGGGCTTCCACCTGACCCAGTACGACTACGACGAGGTCGACGTGGAGCGCTGGCGCGGCCAGCGCGGCGGGGCCCGGGTGGCCTGCACGATCGAAGGCTGGCCGGCGGATCGAAGGCGCCGGCTCGAGCGCTGCCGTTCGCGCCTGCTGGTCGAAGAGGGCGGCCGCAAGCGGCGCCTGGAGACGGAATGGACCTTCCGGACCTACGACGCGCGCCAGACCCGGCGCCTGTTGGCCTCGGTGCCCGAGCTCGAACACGTGGCCACCTACGACTTCACCTACGACCTCGGCGCTCCCCGGGACCTGGACGACCGCCAGCTGGACACCCTGCTGGTGCTGCGCCGCCGCCCGCGCCGTGAATGAGGCCTGGGCGGGCCCGTAGGGGCCGCCTGCGGGCCCCGGGGCTTCCCGGGGCCTATGATCCGTCCGTGCCCGCCGTGCGCGGGCCATTTCCAACCGGACTCCCCGCATCGCCCCATGGCCTTCGACAAGACCAAGATCCCCGACGCCTTCCCCCCGCCGGGCTGGAAGCCGGGCAGCCGCGGAGCCCCGCGCCTCTCCCCGCTGGCCACCCTGACCGCCCTGGGGCTGGCCGCCCTGGCCTTGACCGGCATCGGCATGGCGCTCACGGGCAAGCTCGGGGTCGTCGAGATCAACCCGGAGCAATTGGGCGTCAAGGTCAACTACCTGACCGACTCCCTGACCCCGATCCAGCAGCCGGGCTACCAGTTCTTCGTGCCCTTCATCCAGGAGGTCTTCGTCCTGGATCGCCGGCCCCAGAACTTCGTCATGAAGGGCAACCGCTACGAAGGCGGCGCGGTGGTGCCCTACCTGACCGTGCGCGCCAACGACGGCTCGAACTTCCGTTTCGACAACATCGAGATCCAGTATTCGCTGATCCCCTCCGAGGTGGCTGGCGCTCTGCTGTCGTCCGGTCCCGGCGAAGCCTACAAGCAGGAATGGGTCAAGTCTTTCGCGCGCTCGATCCTGCGCGACGAATTCGGGCGCTATTCCGCCGAGCAGATCGCCAACCCGAGCACGCTGCAGCTGGCCTTCGCCGAGGGCCGCCGACGGCTGGACGAGGCCCTGCGGCCCTTCGGCCTGCAGATCCTGGCCATTCCGCAACAGAAGCCGAACTTCGACGCCGAGTACGAGCGGGCCATCGAGGACCGCAAGGTCGTAGACCAGGACGTGGAGCGCCTGGTGGCCATGTCGGACCAGCTCAAGCGCGAGCGCGACCAGCGCTTGGCGGCGGTCGAAAAGGACAAGTCCATCGAGATGGCCCAGCTGATCGGCGAGCTCGACCGCGAGCGCCTGGAGGCCTCCAGGCAGTCGACGCTGCTGCGCCGCGCAGCCGATGCCTACCGCATTGAACGGGTCTCCGAAGGCACCTCCAGGCAGGCCGAGCTGGAGGCCAAGGCCAAGGGCCTGGTCGAGAAGTACACCAAGGAGGCCGAGGGCGTCGTGGCCCAGGCGGAAGCCCTCGAGAGGCAGGGTGAGGTGGTCGTGCGCGAGGCCCTGATCCAGCGCCTCAGCGGCATCCGCTTCACGCTGGCGCCCTACAGCCGCGACGCGGCTCCGACGCGCATCGAATACGAAGACAAGACCGGTCGCGACCCGCGGCCCCTGCCCCCGGGAGGCAACTGAGCCATGCGATTCCTAACCAAGGTCGGCGGTCTGGTCCTGGTCCTGGTCGTGCTGGTGGTGCTGGCTTTCGCCCTGCTGATCCAGCGCATCCCCCCGGCGGTCATCGGGGTCAAGCAGAACCAGCTGCGCGGCGGCATCGCCGAGCGCGACTTCGGCCTCGGCTACCATCTGGGCATCATCGGGGTGCACCAGTGGTACCGCTTGGACGCGCGCGTGCATTTCGTCAACTTTTCTTCCGAGCAGCTCGGCACCGAGGTCAGCGGCAGCAACGTCGACTACTCCGCCAGCCTCGACATCCGCACCAGCGACAACAACACCGCTTCGCTCGACGTGACCGTGGCCTACAAGATCATCCCGGGCCGCGCCTGGCAGCTCGTGCGCGATGGCTTCCAGTTGGCCTACCGCGACCGGGTGCAGCGTGTGATCGGCGGCTTGCTGCAGGAAGAGCTCTCCAAGCTCTCGCCGGAGGACTTCGTCTCCTCGGGCACGCGCCTGCGCCGCGTCGAAGAGACCATGCCGCGCGTGCGCGCCGAACTGGACAAGTTCCATGTGGAGCCGATCTCGATCCTGATCCGGGCCGTGCGCTTCCCCCAGGAATACGAGGAAAAACTGCAGCTCAAGCAGCTCACCCGCCAGAAGGCGCTCCTGGCCGAAGCGCGCCAGAAGCAGGAGCTGCAGAGCCAGCAGACCGAGGCCTACGAGAAGGAGACCGAGGCCCTCGAGAAGCGCCGCCGGGGCGAATGGGACGTCCAGCTGCAGGAGCGCCGTTCGCAGAACCAGGTCGAGATCGCGCAGATCCAGGCCGATGCGCGCATCTACGACCAGACCAACCGCGCCGAAGCCGAGGCCCTGGCGGTCAGCGCCATCGCCACCGGCGAGCTGGCCTCCGCCAAGGCCGAGGCCCTGCGCAGCGAGCTGCGCAACGCGGCCCTGGCCTCGACCGGTGGCCGGATCTTCCTGGCCCGCCAGGCGGCCGAGAACCTCAACTTCGAGTCCGTGACGCTCAACTCCAACGACCCGAGCGTGCCCACGGTCCTCGATCTGTCGGCCCTGGTCCGCCTGCTGGTCGGAGATTGATCTTCCGCGGGGCCCGGCTCGGGCCTGGACCGGGCCGGGCCCCACCGGGGCTGGAACTCGGCGCGCTGCGCCGATCCGAGCAGCGCTGATCAGCCTTTGTGGCCGCCGGATGGCGGCCCAAAGGCATAGCCGCAGGCTGTGCTGAAGGCTCGGGCGCAGCCCGAGCCGATCAGTTCTCAGCCGATCAACGCGCGGGCGGCGCCCCGCCGCGGCGGCTGCGGTCGATCGGCAGGTACTCGACCGCGCTTTCGCGGCGCACGGGCTGGGAGAAGAGCGTCATCAGCTGCATGACCTGTTCCGGCATGGCCTCGCGGACCGGTAGGCCCAGGGTGCGCGCGTCTTCGAGGCTGATGCCGTGGTCGTGGGTCCAGGTGCCCTGGGAGAGGATGCGCGCCAGCTCGAGGGCCTTCTCGCGCGGCATGTCGTCGGCCAGCAGCTGGCAGACCCCGCTCTGCACCTGCTCCAGGGCGCGGCGTGCGCTGTGGGCCAGCATCAAGGTCTCGTCCGACAGGTCCTCGGGGCGCTTCTGTTCCACCGCGGCCACGATCGCGGCCGCCGGGCGGCCATCGATCTGCGGATCCACGGGCCCGAGCAGGGCGTGCGGGCTCATCACGATCTCGTCCGCGGCCAGGGCGATCAGGGTCCCGCCCGACATGGCGTAATGGGGCACGAACACGGTCACCTTGCCCGCATGGCGATGGAGCGCCCGCGCGATCTGGAAGGAAGCCAGCACCAGGCCGCCGGGGGTGTGCAGGATCAGGTCGACCGGCTGCTCTGGATCGGTCATGTGGATCGCGCGCAGCACCTCCTCGGAATCGTTGATGTCGATGTAGCGCATCAACGGGAAACCCAGGAAGCTCATCGTCTCCTGGCGATGCGCCAGCAGGATCACGCGCGAGCCACGCTCGGCCTCGAGCTTGGCGATCAGGCGCTTGCGCGAGGCCTCCAGCAACTTGCGGTTCAAGACCGGCTGCACCAGGGCCAGGGCGAACAGGATCCAGAGCAGTTCCATGGGGTGGGGGGCGGTGCCCGTAAACGGGTCGGGGAGCGGGAATTGGCGCCGGGCAGGGGAGCTTGGCTCAGGGGCGGCGGCGCTCGGCGCGCCAAGCGGCCTCCGGGCCCCATTCGTCGGGGTACAGCGCGCGGCGTTCGCGGCGCGGCTTGAGGAACGGCCAGACCAGGGCCAAGCCGGCCAGGAAGCCGCCCACGTGGGCCCAATAGGCGACGCCGCCGACGGCCTCGTCGCCGACCAGCGCCTGGCCGAAGCCCGAGAGGTATTGGAGCAGGAACCAGCCCCCGAGGAACGCCAGGGCGCTGACTTGGAAGAACAGCGGGTAGAACAGGATCGGCACCAGCACGATCACCCGCGAGCGCGGGAACAGCGGCAGGTAAGCGCCCATCACGCCCGCCACGGCCCCCGAGGCGCCGATGGTGGGCACGGGCGACTGCGGCGTGCTCCAGAAGTGCACCAGGCCGGCGATCAGCCCGCAGCAGAGGTAGAAGGCCAGGAAGCGCTTCGAGCCCATGCGGTCTTCGACGTTATCGCCAAACAGGTACAGCATCCACAGGTTGCCGATCAGGTGCAGCCAGCTGCCATGCAGGAACTGGCTGGTCAGCAGGGGCAGGACTGCCCAGGGCGCCACTCCCGGCGCTTCGAGGGCCAGGGACAGGCGCGCGGGCACGAGCCCGAGCCCTTGCACCCAGGCGTGCAGGCTGTCTTCGTCCAGGTGCCCTTGGAGCAGGAACAGCACCACGTTGACACCGATCAGCCAATAAACCGCCACCGGCGGCCGCCGGCTGGGCTCGGTGTCGTGGATCGGGATCATGAAGCGAATCTAGCCCTCGGACGCCGGGCCGCGCGGCGCCTAGAGAGCGAAGTTCTGATGGACCCAGCGCGGGCGCGAATAGTCCCAGTTGGCTTCGGCCATGGCGCTGACCAGCAGCGGGTAGATCTGCTCGATCGTGCGGCAATAGACCGCGGGCAGCTCGAGCCGCGCGGCGTAGTCCTCGAGGGCGCGGCGCTCGTGGGCGTGAAGGCCCGCCGGGCCGGCCCCGCGCACCAGGCCCCAGGCCCAGGCGATCGAGCGCCCGGCGGCCTGCTTGCGATCGTGCAGGATCAGGTTCAGCAGATCGAAGTAGGGCAGGTCGGCGTCCTCGGAGGAGCCCCAGTCGAGCAGCCCGAAGCAGCGCCCGCGCGGATCGGTCATCACGTGTTTGGCGCGCAGGTCGGCGTGGTAGAGCACCCGCGGGAAGGGCAGGCCCAGGAGGCGCTCCTGCGCCAGTCGGCCGAAGCCTTCGAGGGCCTGCCGCGTGCTGGCCACGGCCGCGCGGCGGGCGACCAGCTCGACGCGCGCGGCGATCAAGCGCTCGAACCCGGCCGGATCCAGGGGCGCGGCCGGTGCCACGCGCAGGGTCGCGAGCTGCTCGGCCAAGCGCGCATACAGCGGCCCGAGCACGCGCTCCTGGCCGGTGAACTGGGCTGCGGTGTGGCCCGGCAGGCGACGCTCGGCGGTCGCGTGGCCCAGGGGCCCTTGCTCCTCGTACAGCGGCGTGGGGATCGGGAAGTCCGGGAAGCGCGCGCGGATTTCGCGCAGTCGGGCGATGTGGCGCCGCGCCTGGACCTCCTGCTGGGGCGAGAGCGCCAGATGCAGGCTGAAGCGCCCGCGAGGATCGCGCGGATCGCCGCCCGGCAGGCAGGTCTGCAGCACCGCCGTGTTGCCGCGTGTGGCGATCAGCACGTCCAGCTCCGGCAGCGGTTCGCCGGCTGCCTGGGCCACGCGCGCCAGCAAGCCGCGCCAAGCCGGCTCGCTGGGCGCGGCGCCGGGCGCGCGGGCCAAGAGGGCGAACGACGGCGCCAGCCAGGGCACGGCTCCGGCCCGCTGGGCCAGGAGCTTGAGCCGGTTCTTGCGCTCCATGGGACCCACGGTCAGGCGCGGCCGGGGTCCATCGAGGGCCAGCAGGTGGCTCCAATCGTGGCTGTGCGGATAGAGCGCGAAGCTGCGCTCCGGGTCGAAGAACGCCGAGCGCAGCCGGGAGAGGTGCCCATGCAGGGAGGCTTCGCCGGCGCTCGGGCGCGCCAGGCGCGCGAGCAGCTCGCGCGGCGAGAGCAGGCGGAAATCCGCCCGCTGGCCCGAGGAGCGCTTGTAGGCCAGGCGGTTCTCGGCGGCGATCAGCAGCTCGCGGCGCGCCACGCGGGCCAGCTCGGCGAGGCTCGGCCCGCCCTCCAGCCCGAGCGGCGGTGCCGGGCTCTCGCGCACGATCAGATCGACGCTGTGGTCCTGGAGCGGCAGGCGCTCGCCGTCGAAGCACAGGGCCGCGACCGGCACGGCGGGCCCGAGCAGCGCGCGCAGGGCCGCCAGGGCCGCGCAGGCGCGCAACCGGCAGCGATCCGCCAGCCAGAGCCGATAGCCGGCGCGGCAGAGGGCCAAGGCAGCCCCCGAGCTGGCGTTGCCGATCAAGAGGGCCGTGCCCCCCGGGGTCAGCATCGGCAGGAAGCCGGCGCGGCCTTCGCGGAGCAGCATCATCCAGCGGCCGGCCGCCTCTGCATCGAGTTCGAGCAGGGTCGCTTCGAGGGCGGAGCGCGCCCCGTCGACGGCGCAGCGCGCGGCGAAGCGCTGGAGGGCCGCGGGCCCGATCGGCCCCGCGCAGTCGCTCGCCGGGAGCGGGCAGCCCCGCGGGCAGCGCGGCGCGCTTTGTGCCTTCATCGCGCGCCACCGTCCGCCGGCGCGGCGCGCTCCGCGCTGGCGATCCTCTGTGCAGCTGGCACGAGCAGCAGCGCGACGGGCAGGAACAGCAGCGCCCCCTGGCGCCAGGTCTCCGCGCCCGGCGCGCAGGCGAGCGCGGCGCCGAGCATCAGGGCGGGCTCACGCCAGCGGATCTCGAGTGCCCCTGCCTGGGGGAGCTCGCGGCCTCGACCGTTGGTCGAGGAGAGGCCGGAGGCGGCTATGCAGAACCCGACCAACGGCCAGAGCATCAGCCACGGTGCCCGGATGACCATCACTCCCCACCAGCCGTATCGCGCGCCGAACTCGGCCCACTCGGCGAGCGCCGCGAGCCCGAGGCTCGCCCCGAATACTACGGTCGCCGCGATGCGGCTCGGCCCCGCGCTCAGGGCCACCCACAGCGCCAGCCAGAGCAGCACCGGCCAGGTCGGCCCGCCGGCCAGCACCACCAGCGCTCCCGCCAGCGCCAGACAGCGTCGATCGGCGCGCCGTAGCCAGCCGACCGAGAGCAGCGGGGCGAAGGCCAGGGCGCTCTCGGGCGTTCCGATCAGGGCGGCAGGCGCCAGGAGTCCGAGCCCCAGCGCGCGCTGCCGCGGGCCGCATCCCGCGTGGCACAAGCACAGGTCCAGCAGCCCGGCTGCCGTCCAGAGACCGAGCAATTGCCCCGGGTGCACGATGCAGCGCTCGAGACCGGCCAGCAGCAGCGCCAGGGGCAGCAGCCCGGCTAGAGCCCAATCGAAGGCGCCGAAGGGCCCATGGAACGGCGCATGGCGCGGCACCATGGCGCGCGGACCGAAAACCCGCGGCCAGGCCCAGACCCCGAGCGCCAGGCCCGGGGCGAGCCAGATCGGGAAGGGCCTGAGCAGGGCCCCCAGGGCCAGGCTGGCGGCGCTGGTGTGCAGCCAGCGCAGCGGGCCCGGTTCGGGCGGCGACCCGGGGGGCAGCAGGGCCAGCAGGGCCCGGCCGCCCAGGGCCAGCAGCGGCCATTCGAGCAGCGCGGGCCGAAACAGCTCGTCGGGGTCGTGCCCATTCCACGCAGCGAAGGCCCCCGCCCCGAACACGGCGAGGGCCCACAGCCACTCGAACAGCGGGTGCGCGGGCTTCGGGGGCACCCGAGCAGTTTGCCAAGGCCCGGGGTCCCGGCGCCGCCGCTCCGTTTGAACCCAAGCATCCGCGCCGCCCGGCGGGTCTCGCCCGGGACTCGCGCGGCTCCACCGTCCAGGCGCCGCGGTCGAGGCTTAGGGGTGCGGGCCCTATGGACCCGCTTGGGAAGCGGCCTCCCGGCCCCCGCCGCTCGGCCATGCCCCCGGAAACGCCGCGCGGCCCGCCGGGCCAGAGGCTCGGCGGGCCGCGACGGCCCGATCAGCGGCCCTGCGGGCTCACTGGGGATTGAGCGAGATCAGGTGGTAGCTCTGCATCACGCGCCCGATCGCCGGCAGCATCAGCGGCGTGCCGACCGGACGGCGCCAGTTGCTGACCAGGTCGATGAAGTTCTTGTGGCCCACGAGCACACCGGTCGGATCGACCAGGAAGGCTCCGAAGCCGCCCTGGCTCTCCGTGCCGTAGAAGATTTCCAGGGCTTGCCCGTTGCCGACCGTGCCGGCCTGGCACGCGTCGCGGTAGGCGAACAGGCCCTCGTCTGCCCGCACGGCCTCGGGGCCGGGGTAGTCGTTGCCCGTGGTCCACGAGCCCAGGGACGTCGAGATCAGCTCGAGCCACGGCACGGTGCCGAACAGGTTGATGCTCTGGAAGTTCGAGCCGCATTGGCTGGCGCCCTGCAGCTGCACCGCGGCGCTGTTGACCGGCCCTAGGGCCGGCGGATTCAGGCAGCCGAAGGCCAGGGGGTTGTAGAAGCCCTGGGCCAGGTTCTCTTCGCTATTGCACAGGGCCGGGGTGCCCGGCTGGTTGATGTTGCCGATCGCCCGCACGCTTTCGAAGGCCACCGGCGCCGGCGTGATCAGGCTGAGCGCCGGGACGAAGGGATTGATCGGCGTGTTCGGGGCCACCAGCGCGTAGCTGCGGGTCGGATTGGCGCCCGCGTTGTTGCTCGAGATGCCCGGGAAGTTGATCAGCCAGTCGGCGCCATGGAACAGCACCACCGAGGTCTTGAACTGTCCGGTGTTGCAGTCGAGCGCGTAGTCGACGTGGCCGTAGTAGAAAACCGTGTTGTTGATCGCCAGGTCGGCCGGGAACAACAGCCCCGAGGGCGCCACCGGCGAGGGGTTGGCCTGCAGATCGAGCTTGATCAAGAAGCGCCAGACCTGGTAATTCGCGGGCAGGGGCGGCACGGTGGGGGCCACGCTGATGTTGCCGGTCTCGATCCAGGTGCGGGCGTAGTCGAGGATGCCCTTGCCCACCAGGTGGGTGTTGCCGAGGCAATCGTTGACCCGGATCTGCACCCCGAACTGACCGCACACCACGCCCGGCAGGGGCGGGCTCAGGTCGAGCGTCGCGCAGGCCGTGCCGGCCAGGGCGCAGGAATTCCAGGCGATCGCGCTGGCGGGCAGGCTGATCGGCGGGAAGGCGGGCAGGTTGGCGCCGGTCGGCGTGCAGCAGGGACCGGCCAGGTTGTCGGGAGCGAAGCAGGCGGTGATCTGGGCCTGTGCGGCCGGGGCGATCAGGGCCAGGCTGGCGAGGGAGAGGAGTTGGCGCAGCATGGGGATGCGGGGTGGGAGGAGCCGGGGGCGCCAGGGGGCGCTGTTGGCCTCAGTGCCGGCTCGGGGCGGCGCGCACGCGCCAGGTCCCCCCGGTGGAACGTAAGCCCCTTACCAGAATGGGTTTAAGGAGATTATTGGGGGCCCTGCCGGGAGGCTGCGACAGAGCCCCCCTAGGCCGCGCGGCCCGCCAGCGACCCTGCGGGGAGGATGCGCGGCGGGCCGGGGCGTCGAGCGGGGGCGGCGGCCGCCCAGCGGCGCTATCCTCCCCGGCATGCAGCCCCATGCCGGCGCTCTGCGGGTGGCCCTGTTCCAGTTCGACGTGGAGCGCGGCCTGGGCGCGGCGCTCGAGCGCAACCTGGCCCAGGTGCTCGGCGCCCTGGAGCAAGCCGCGGCCCTGGGGGCGAGCCTGCTCTGCCTGCCGGAAATGTGGCCCACGTCGTTCCTGGCCGCCGGTGGTCCCTTCGGCAGCGCGGCGCTCCTGGCGCAGGCCGTGGGCGAGACCGAAGCGGCTTGGCAGCGGGCTGCGGCGCGCGCAGCGGAGTTGGGCCTGGCGCTGGTGGGCAGCGGCTTCGGGCCGACGGGAGCGAGCGGGCTGCCGCCCAATCGGCTGCGCTGGATCGAGGGCGGGCGGGAGCGCCTGTGCTACGACAAGCTGCACCTGTTCGGCCCGACCGGCGAGCCGATCGGCTTCGAGCGCGGCGCAGAGCCCCCGGGCGTGGTCGAATGGCGCGACCTGCGGGCTTCCGGCATCGTCTGCTATGACCTGCGCTTCGGGCCCCTAATCGAAGAGCTGCTCGAGTCGCGGGTCGAACTTCTGTGCGTGCCGGCCCAGTGGGCCGCGCCCCGCGCGCCGCATTTCGAAGCCCTGGCCCGCGGGCGGGCGGTCGAGCTGCAGGCCTTCGTCGTGGCGGTCAATCGCACCGGGCGGGAGACCCTCGGGCAGCGCGGGAGAACCCTGGAGTACGGCGGGGGCTCCCGGATCCTTGGCCCCGGGGGCCAGGTCTTGGCCGCCCTGGGGGCCGAGCCCGGGCTGTGCTGGGCCGACATCGAGCCGGAACGGGTCCGGGAGCTGGCCCGCGAGGTGCCCGTGCGCCAGGACTGGCGGCGGGTCGATTACGCCCGCTGGCGGGCGCGCCGCGGCGGCGCTTGAGCCCCAGATGCCCCGCTAAAAGGCAGCAGTTGCGCCGCTCGCCCGGTCGCGGCCACGGCGCGCGCAGGGCTATACTGCGCCGCTCGTCCGCGCTCCATGGGGAGCTCGGGCGACCCCCGCCAACCGCTGCCCCCCGCCCCCGCGTGAAGGATGTCGTCCTCGTCGGCGCCTGCCGGACGCCGATCGCCAAGTTCCAAGGAGGCCTGGCCTCCTTCCGGGCCCCCGAGCTGGGGGGCCTGGCCATCCGCGAAGCCCTGCGCCGCGCGGGCGTCGGCCCCGAACACGTCGAGGAGGTCATCTTCGGCAACGTCCTGCAGGCCGGCCTCGGGCAGAACCCGGCGCGCCAAGCGGCGCGGGCCGCGGGCATCCCCGACACGGTCGGCAGCGTGACCATCAACAAGGTCTGCGGGTCGGGCCTCAAGGCGGTCATGCTCGCGGCCCAGGCGATCCGCGCCGGAGATGCGGACTGCCTGGTCGCCGGCGGTATGGAGTCCATGTCCAACTCGCCTTACCTGATCCGTGGGGCCCGCGACGGGCTGCGCCTCGGACACGGCCAGCTCGTCGATTCGATGATTTTCGACGGCCTGTGGGACATCTACAACGATTTCCACATGGGCATGACGGGCGAGAAGGCGGCCGAGAAGCACGGCATCTCGCGCGCCCAGCAGGACGAATTCGCGGCCGAGAGCCACGCCCGCGCCGCGGCGGCCGAGAAGGCGGGCCGCTTCGGCGCCGAGCGCTTCGCGGTGCCGGTGCCCCAAAAGAAAGGCGATCCGCTGGCCTTCAACAGCGACGAGAACGTGCGCGCCGAGACGACCGCTCAATCGATCGCCGGCCTCAAACCGGCCTTCAAGAAGGACGGCGGCACGGTCACCGCAGCCAACGCCTCGTCGATCAACGACGGCGCCTCGGCCCTGCTGGTCATGTCCGCGGACAAGGCCAAAGCCCTGGGCGTCAAGCCCCAGGCGCGGGTGCTGGGCTACGCCACCGGCGGCACGGCCCCGGAGTGGGTCATGATGGCCCCCGAGGTCTCGATCAAGAAGCTCTCCCAGAAGCTGGGCCGCGACCCGCGCTCCTTCGACCTGCACGAGATCAACGAGGCCTTCTCGGCGGCCGCCTGCGCCCTGACCAAGGTGCTCGAACTCGATCCCAAGAAAGTCAACGTCAACGGCGGCGCGGTGGCCCTCGGGCACCCGATCGGCGCCTCCGGAGCGCGCATCCTGACCACGCTGCTCTACGCCCTGCGCGAGCGCGGCCAGAAGACCGGCATGGCCTCCCTGTGCCTGGGCGGCGGCAACGCGGTGTCCCTGGCGGTGGAGGCCCTGTGATGAGCACCTCCCTGTTCAAGCACGTGGGCGTGGTCGGCGCCGGCACGATGGGCAACGGCATCGTGCAGACCTTCGCCAGCTTCGGGGCCGCGGTCACCATGGTCGACGTCAGCGACGCGGCCCTGGCCCGCGCCAAGGAGTCGATCGGCGGCAGCCTGGCGCGCTTCGTCAAGAAGGGCAGCCTGAGCGAGGCCCAGGCCAACGAGATCTCCGGCCGCATCCGGCCGAGCACCAAGCTGGCCGACCTGGCCCATTGCGAGCTGGTGGTGGAGGCCGTGGCCGAGAAGCTGGAGGTCAAACGCGCCGTGTTCCAGGAACTCGACCGGGTGTGCAAACCCGGGGCGATCCTGGCCACCAACACCTCCTCGATCTCGATCACCACCATCGCGGCCGCCACCCGGCGCCCCGAATGGGTGGTCGGCATGCACTTCATGAACCCCGTGCCGCTGATGAAGCTGGTCGAGGTCATCCGCGGCCAGGAAAGCTGCGCCGAGGCCGTGCGCGGAGCCGTCGAGGGCGCCCGGAGCTTGGACAAGATCCCGGTCGAAGCCAGCGACTATCCGGGCTTCATCAGCAACCGGATCCTGATGCCGATGATCAACGAGGCGATCTACTGCCTGATGGAAGGGGTGGGCACGGCCGAGGGCATCGATCAGGTGATGAAATTGGGCATGAATCACCCCATGGGACCGTTGACCTTGGCCGACTTCATCGGGCTGGATGTGTGCCTCGACATCCTGGGCATCCTCCAGCGCGATCTGGGCGACGACAAGTATCGCCCCTGCCCGCTGCTGCGCCGCATGGTCGCGGCCGGCCGGCTGGGCAAGAAGAGCGGCAAGGGCTTCTACGACTACAGCCAAAAATGAGCCGCAGGGCCGGCCGAGCCCCCTTGGGGGCCGGCCGCCGCTCGGGCCGGGCCCTGCCCCCGGCCGATCCAGGTCGGGCGCGGCCGCCGCCCCCGGGTCGAACCCCAGGCCGTCTCGACGGCCGCCGAAATCCCCTCCACCAATCGCCCCGCGGCGCTGCCGCCCTGGCGGTCCCCTCCCGGCCCGCCGCCCCGACCGAACATGAATTTCGAACTGGACGAAGAGCTCGGCATGGTGCGCCAGATGGCGCGCGATTTCGCTGAGGGCGAGCTGCTGCCGCGGGCCACCAGCCACGACCGCGACGAGAAGATCGATCCCGCGGTGCTCGCCAAGATCGGTGAGCTGGGCCTGTGGGGCCTGACGATCCCGGAGGCCTACGGGGGCGCCGGGCTCAACAACCAGGCCCTGACCGCCGTGCTGATCGAGATCAACCGGGCCTGCGCCTCGACCGGGGTGACGCTTTCGGTGCACAACAGCCTGATCGGGGCGCCGATCCACAAGTGGGGCACCGAAGACCAGCGCCGCCGCTTCCTGCCCAAGCTGGCCAGCGGCGAATACATCGGCTCCTACTGCTTGACCGAAGCCAACGCGGGCTCGGACGCCGCCGCCCTGGCGACCAGCGCGGTCCCGGATGGCCCCGATCACTTCCGCATCAACGGCACCAAGCTGTGGGTGACCAACGGGGGCTGGGCCGGGCTGTTCCTGGTCTATTGCCGCACCAACCCGGGCGTTTCCAAGGCCAAGGGCATCAGCGCCTTCCTGGTCGAGCGCGGCACGCCGGGCCTGCGCATCGGCAAGCACGAGATCAAGACCGGCATCCGCGGCTCCTCGACCACCGAGATCGTCTTCGACGGCGTGCGCGTGCCGCGCGCCAATCTGCTCGGCGAGCTCGACAAGGGCTTCAACATCGCCATGGACACCCTGGACGGCGGCCGCATCGGCATCGCGGCCCAGGCGGTCGGAATCGGCAAGGCCTGTCTAGAGGCCTCCGTGCGCTACGCGCGCGAGCGCGAGCAGTTCGGCAAACCGATCGGCGAGTTCCAGGCCATCCAATGGAAGCTCGCCGACATGTCGGAGCGCGTCGACGCGGCCGAGCTGCTGACCTACCGCGCCGCCTGGCTGCGCGATTCCGGCAAGCCCTGCAGCCGCGAGGCGGCCACCGCCAAGCTCTCGGCCTCCCGCGCGGCCAATTTCGCCGCCGACGAATGCCTGCAGATCCATGGCGGCTTCGGGTACACCGACCACAGCCATGTGGAGCGGCTGTTCCGCGACGCGCGCATCACCGAGATCTACGAGGGCGCCACGGACATCCAGCGCCTGGTGATCGCCCGCCGCCTGCTCGGCTGACCGGCCGGAGCGGCGGCTCTGGCCTGGCCCGATCCGCCGACCGGCTCTCCAGCGGGCTGTCGAGGTACCGGCCGGCCAGGTCGGCACGACCCACAGCCGGCATGGGCCGCCTCCGCCGCCAACCCGAGTCCGCGCGTGCATCCCGCACGAGTCCCCCCCGAATTCGGGCCGGCCGTTAGGCTCAGCACCTGGCACCCCGCCCCTGCCCCGTCCCCCCCGACCGCGAGCCCCCCCCGCTCCATGCCCGGCACGCCCGATTCCGAGATCCTAAACATCGAGCAAGCGGCCCTGCTGCTCGGTGTCAGTGTGAAGACCTTCAACAAGGTGCTGCACAGCCAGGACCTGCCCGCCCGCAAGATCGGGCGCGAGTGGAAGTTTTCGCGCAGCGCCCTGATCGCCTGGGTCGGGCAGGGCAGCAGCCGCAGTTACTACCAAGGCGGCCTGGGCGACGACGACCACGACCTGGTGGAACCACACCCGCCTCAGGAAAACCACCAGGCCCCCGCCCGGGCAGCCGAGGGGGCCCCGTCCCGCAGCCCTGAGCCGATGCGCCGCACCACCGGCTGGCGGCTCGAGGAACGCCTCGACTGACCAACCGAAAGATCGGGGCTCCTGCTCCGCTCGAGCAGCCCAAACCATCCTGAACGCCACTTTTTAGGCCGCCTGCCGGCGGCCCTGGGGGCTGGGGGCTGGGGGCGCCGCCGCGCAGCGATACTTTCCCAGCCCCCGAGAACCGCTCGAATCGGGCCGCGGCCAAGCCGAAAAACAGCTGGGCCGCCCTCCATCCAGCGCGTCCAGCCCGGCCCCGCCTCCGCCCCGCCTCCGAAGTCACTTTTCCATGAGCCCCGTCACCGAAGCCACCCGCGCTCTGCCCGCCATCCATCACGGCCTGGAGCTGACCCAGGATCAGGCCATGATCCGCGACATGGTGCGCGAGTTCGCCCAGAGCGAGGTCCAGAAGATTGCCCACGAGATCGACGAGCACCACCGCTTCCCCACGGAGCTGTGGCGCCAGATCGTCGAGCTGGGGCTGCCGGGCATTCCCTTCTCCGAGGAGGTCGGCGGCTCGGGCGGCGACACCCTGGCTTACATCTTGGCGGTCGAGGAACTGGCCAAGGTCTGCGGCTCCACGGCCCTGACCCTGGCGGCCCACGTCTCGCTGGGCACCTACCCGATCTACAAGTGGGGCGGCGACAAGCTCAAGAGGCTCTATGTGCCTAAGCTGATCGCCGGGGAGTACATGGGCGCCTACGGCCTGACCGAGCCCAACGCCGGTTCCGACTCCGGCGGCACCCAGACCACGGCGGTGCTGAAGGGCGACGAGTACGTGCTCAACGGCCGCAAGTGCTTCTGCACGAACGCCAACCACGCCGGCGTGTTCATCGTCACCGCCGTCACCGACAAGAGCCTTGGCCCGAAGGGCATCAGCGCTTTCGTGGTGCCGCGCGAGACCAAGGGCTTCTCCCTGGAAAAGGGCGAGGTCAAGCTGGGCATGCGCGGTTCCGACTGGGGCAGTCTGGTTTTCGAGGACGCGCGCATTCCGCGCGACCACCTGCTCGGGCCCGAGGGCGAAGGCTTCAAGACCTTCATGAAGACCCTCGACGGCGGCCGGATTTCGATCGGCGCCCTGGCCCTGGGCCTCGGGGAAGGCGCCTACGATCAGGCCCGCGCCTATGCCAAGAACCGCGAGGCCTTCGGGCGGCCTCTGGCAGATCAGCAGGCCGTGGCCTTCAAGCTGGCCAACATGGCCACCGAGATCGAGTGCTCCCGGCACCTGCTGTACCACGCGGCGCGGCTCAAGGACTCCGGCCAGAACTACTCCTCGGCCGCGGCCATGGGCAAGCTCTACGCCTCGGAAATGGCCATGCGTGCGACCTACGACGCGATCCAGATCTTCGGCGGCAACGGCTACAGCCGCGAGTACCCGGTCGAGCGCATGTGGCGCGACGCCAAGCTGTGCACGATCGGCGAGGGCACCAGCGAGATCCAGCGCGTGATCATCTCGCGCAACATCCTGCGGTGAGCCGCGCTCCCGGGGAGGATCGGCCCACGGGAGCCGCGGGAGCGGCTCCCCAATCGCCCCGGGAAACCCGGCAGCCTTCGGCCGGGGCCCCGGAGGACGCGCCGCAGGGGTTGCCTTCGGAGGCTCCCCCGCCCCTGGGGGAGCGCCTGCCGGCAGCCGCGCCCCGGGCGACTGCTGCAGTGATCCCGGCCAGCATCGAGGTCGGCGGCTGGACGCTGGAGCCCTTGCTCGAGGGCAGCCTGCGCCTCGATGGGGGCGCCATGTGGGGCGTGGTGCCGAAGAACCTGTGGTCCGCTTGGACGCCGGCGGCGGAGGACAACACCATCGCCTTGGCGGCGCGGCCGTTCCTGGCGCGCCGGGGCGACCTGGTGGTGGTGATCGAAGCGGGGGTCGGCGCGCGCTGGGACCAAAAGAAGCGGGCCTATTTCCATCTGGACGGGGGACACCTGGAGGCGGCCTTGGCGGCGCGCGGCGTGCGGCCGGAGCAGGTCGGTCATGCCGTGGCGAGCCATGCCCACTGGGACCACATCGGCGCCTGGGTGGTCGAGCGCGACGGGCAGCCGGCGCCCCTGTTCCAGAACGCCCGTCACCACCTTTCCGCCCTCGAGATTCGCCGCTGCCTCGATCCCGAGCCCGTGCGGCGCGCTTCCTACCGGGCCCTGGACCTCGAGGCCCTGGAGGCCCGCGGGCTGCTCGAACCTTTCAGCGGCGAGCGCGAGCTCTTGCCGGGCCTGTCCGTGCTCGAGGTCGGCGGGCATTCGGCCGGCATCAGCGTGATCCTGATCGGCGACCGCGGCGGCCCGCGGGCGGTGTTCTGGTCCGACGTCTGCCCGACCAGTCACCACATCCAGCCGCCCTACATCATGGCCTACGACCTGGACGTGCTGCGGAGCTTCGAGCAGCGCTCCCGGTTGTTCGCCGAGGCTGCCGAGCAGGGCTGGCTGTCGCTGTTCTTCCATGATCCAGAGCGCGCCCTGGGGCGCTTGGTGCAGGACGGGCCGCGCTTCCGCTTGGTCGAGGCATGAACCCGGGCGCTGCGGTGCCGGGCGGCTCGGGCGCGGCCCCGCGATGGGCGCCCGCGCGGCTCGTCTCCTTGTGCCCCAGCCTGAGCGAGGCCGTGGTGGCCCTGGGACTCGGCGGGCGCCTGGTCGGCCGGACCAAGTTCTGCGTGTACCCTGCGGCGGAACTGGCCGGGGTCGAGCCGCTGGGGGGGACCAAGGACCCGCGTCTCGAGCGCGTGCTCGAGCTGGCGCCGGATTTGGTGCTGATGAACGCCGAGGAGAACCGCCGCGAGGACCACGCCTGGCTGCGGGAGCGCGGCATCGCCTGCCATGCGAGCCTGCCCAAGAGCCCCGCGGACGCGGCGTCGCTGCTGCGCGAGCTGGGCACCTTGCTCGGCGCCGAAGCGGCGGCCGATCCGCTCGCGCGGGCGATCGAGGCAAAGCTGACCGAGCTGGGCCAGCGCAGGGCCAAGGCTGCCGCGCCGTGCAACTTCCTGGGGCTGATCTGGCGCCGGCCTTGGATGGCTTTCGGCCCGGATACCTACGCCTCGCGCCTGCTCGAGACCGCCGGCGGCCGCAACGTCCTCGCGGCGCTCGAGCCCCGCTATCCTGCCCTCGAGGGCGCCCAGATCCGGGCCCTCGATCCCGAGCGGGTGCTGCTGCTCAGCGAGCCCTTTCCCTTCGCCGACCGGCACCTCCAGGAACTGGCCCAGGCGACCGGCTTGCCCGCCGAGCGCTATCGTTTCGCCGACGGCCGCCTGCTGACCTGGCACGGCCCCAGCACCGCGCGGGCCCTCGACCACGCCCTCGAATTGCTGGAGCGGCCGGCGAGCGACCGATCGGCCGTGGCTCCGCGTCCGCGCTGACGCCGGGGGCTCCCCGCGCCGAGCCGGGACGCAGCGCGGGACCCGTCGATCGGGCGCGCCGCGGGTGGCAAAACCACGCCGTGGGATCCAACCCCCGCGCCCTCGCCCTGCGCGCCGGGAAGCGATCCGTCCACGGGCCAGGACCCGAGCCCCGCATCGCACCGGCCCGTCGCCGCGCCCTCGTCCTGCGCGGCCCTTGCGCCGCAGCTCCGACGCGCTAGACCATGGAGCGCCCCCAGGGGCTGCCCATGGCGATCCAGCGACTTGCCCCCCTGTTCCGACGGCGTAGCTCCTCCGTGGGGGTGGCGGGCGCGGATCAGGCGCGGCTGCCCAGCGCGCCGCGCACGCCGACGCGCACGATGATCCTCTCCAGCGATGGCGCCGGGGTCGAGGAGCGCATGCTCAGCGGCCTGCCTTCGGCGAATGACGTGCGCCTTGGCCAGGGGGCGATTACCTGGCTGCACGTCCAGGGGCTGTCCGATGCGGACGGTCTGCGGCGCTTGGGCGAAGAACTCGGCCTGCACCCGCTGCTGGTCTCCGACCTGGTGACCATCGGCCAGTGGCCCAAGCTGGAGATGCAGGAGCCGCACATGGTGCTCGTGATGCGCTTCCTGCGGCTATCCGAGGATGGGGGCCTCGAGTGGGAGCAGGTCGGGCTGGCCAGCTCGCCGGGCCTGGTGCTGAGCCTGCAGGAGCTGCCGCAGGATTTCTCGAGTGCGTTGCGCGAGCGCATGAAGGTCGGCCGCAAGACGCTGCGCACGACCAGCTCCGATCATCTGGCGCTGATGGTGATCAGCACCGTGGTCGATAGCTACTTCCCGGTGCTCGAGGCGTTCGCCGACCGCCTCGAGGAGCTGGAGGAGCGCGTGCTGGTTGAGCGCCGCGCGGACCCGGTTCCGCAGCTCTATCGCGTGCTGCGCGAATTGACCCAGGTGCGCCGCGCGGTGTTGCCCCTGCGCGAGGCGCTCAACACCCTGCACCGCGACGGCGACGAGTGCCTTTCCGAAGCGGTGCTGCCCTACCTGCGCGACGTGACCGAGCACCTCGACCAGGTGGCCCAGGTGACCGAGTCCTACCGCGACCTGGCCAGCACCCTGATCCTGGTGCACCAATCCTCGGTCAGCAACCGCATCAACGACGTGATGCGTCTGCTGGCCGTCGTGACCACCGTGTTCACCCCGCTGACCTTCCTGGCCGGCGTCTACGGGATGAACTTCGATCGGGGCCACAGCGCCAACATGCCCGAGCTGTCCTGGCGCTATGGGTACCTGTTCTTCTGGCTGCTCTCGGCGGCGATCGGCGGGGTGTTGCTCTATTACTTCCGCCGCAAGGGCTGGCTGCGCCGCCCGCCGGCGGAGGACGATTGAAACCGGGCGCCTGCTCGGGTCCGCCCGGGCGGGGTCCTGGGCCGCGGCTCGCTTCGGTCCCGAGGCTTTGGCCCGGCGCAGCGCGCAGGGGCGCAGAGCGGAGCCGAGCTGCCCGCGAGCCCGCGGAGGCTCAGCGCCTCAATGGTCGGCTTCCTTGACCAGGTTGCGATTCCACTCCGGGATCTCGACCACCAGGTCCTCGCTGCCGTCGGGCACGCACTGGCAGGCTAGGCGCGAGTCCGGCGTCAGACCGGGGGCCAGGTCCAGCTGGTCGAGCTCGTCGTCGGTGGCCTCGCTGGTGCTCTGGCCCCCCGAGCGCACGATCACGTGGCAGGTGGAGCAGGCGCACACCCCGCCGCAGGCGTGGTCGATCTCCACGCCGTGGCCCATGGCGATCTCGAGGATCGACCCGGGCAGGCCGGTGCGGTCGTAGGGCAGCTTGGCGGGATCCACGCTCACCTGGCGCCCGCTGGGCTGAAAGGTGAGCGTGTAGGTCCGGGTGGGCAGCTTGGCGTTGACCTTGCGGATGTAGGGGTTCGAGCCGCCCATGGCTTCGGTCTGAGGGGAGGGCAGGGGAGAAGGGCTGAAGGGGACTCGGTTTTATAGACCCTCGCCGAAGCCGCCCAATCCCGGGCCTTGGTCGGCGGGGGTCGAACGCCCGTGGATCGGGGGCGTTTCGATCTCCGGCGGCGGACCGCGCCGGCTGCGTCGCCGGCGCCCACCGGACTCGGAAACGGCCGTCGGATCGGGCAACCCTTCCGGTGCGGCCGCCTCCACGGGCGGCCGGCTCGGACGCGAGGCCTCGCCGTAGCGGGAGCCTTCGGATGGCTCGCGGTCGACCGGGCGGCGCAGCGGGCCTTGGCCCTGGCTCGGATCGGATTCATCGGACCGACCGCGGCTCCGCGGGTGCGGTCGCACGGCGGGGCGGCCTGCCGCGGGGTCCCGGTCGGAGCCGCCCGTCCGCTCGGGATCGCGCTCGCGCCGGCGCGGATCCCTGGGCGGGCCCTCCGCGGAATCTGCGGGCCAAGCTTGCCTGCCCGGGGAGTGCTGCGCGGCGCCGCGGGGCCGGCTCTCCGAGCCCGGCTCCAGACCCGGCTCCCCAGCCCGGGGCTCGGTAGGGCGCTTAGCGCGCGGGCGCCCTTGCTGTGCAGCCGCGCTTTCCTCGCGGAGCGCTGCGCCGGTCTCAGCCTGCCCCCGCCCGGTCCGCGCCACGGATTCGCCGCGGGGCGCGCGAGCGGGTTGCTCGGCGGCCGCGCGCCCCAGCGGCAGGCGCGGGTCCCTGCGCTCCTGCAGCTCATCGGGCTCGCGCTCCATCCGGTCCCGGGGCGCCAGCCCGAGGTGCGGCTGGCGGGGCGGGCGCGGCGCGGACGCCGATCCGCCAGAGCGACCGGCGGGGCCTTCCGGGTCCGGCGTTTCCGAGCGCTCTTGGCCGGCGAGGCCCAAGGCTAGGCGGCGCTGCTCGCGGTCTCGGCGGATGCGCTCGGCGCGCTCGCGGCGCCGGGTCTCGAACAGCTCGCGGGGGTCGGCGGGGCCCGGCCCGCCGGGCTGCGCTCGCGGGGACGTCGGGGCCCGTTGCCCGGACGGCGCCGCCGCTTGCGACGGAGCGCGCTCCCGCCCGCCCATGGGGCCCCCGGGCTCGCCGGCCAGGCGCCGTTGCCCGGACCCGATCGGGCGCTCGCTTTCGATGGGCTCGGCGCGGCGTGCCGCCGCGCGGCTCGCCCCCGGTCGCTGCCCGGCGCTCTGGCCCTCGGCTGCGTCCCGCTGCCCGCTGCGCGCGCTGGATCGCGGGTCCCGCTCCGCCTCGGAAGCCCGAGCCGCGCCGCTTCCCTGCGGCCTGCGGCGCTCGCTCGGCCGTGCCTCTTCCGGGCTTGCCGAGGCCCGCCGGCGCGGGTCGGGCGGGGTCTCGAACTCCGGCCGCCCGGCCTCCTCGCCGGGGTCCGCGGGGACCGGGGAGGTCCGGCGCGGCCAATCGCGCCCGGCGGATGCATCGCGGCGCGGATCGCCGGCGCGCTCGCGCCCCTGCGGTCGTTCCGCGCGCTGAGCATCGGCGCGCCCGGTCTCGGGGGCCTCGATCGGCGGGGGCAGCGGCGGCGCCAGCAGCTGGCGTACCAGCTGGCGCGGCTCGACCTCCTCGACCGGCCAGGTCATGCGCGCGGTCAGCTCGCCCCAGCGGCGCTGGTCGCCGCCGGCCACGAAGGTCAGCGCCTTGCCGTGGCGGCCGGCACGCCCGGTTCGGCCGATGCGGTGCGTGTAGTCGCTGATGTCGCGCGGCGGCGAGAAGTTGATCACGTGGGTCACGCCGGTGACGTCCAGTCCGCGCGAGGCCACGTCGGTGGCCACCAGGGCGCGCACCTCTCCGCCGCGGAAAGCCGACATCACGCGGAAGCGCGCCTCCTGGTCGTAGCCCCCGTGCAAGGCCTTGACCGCCACGGGCAAGCGCTCGAGCCGGCGCATCAAGCGATCGACCTCCATGCGTCGGTCGCAGAAGATCAGGAACAGGTCGCTCGGGCTCGAGGCCAGCAGCAGCCGTCGCAGCTCGTGGGGCCGGTCTTCCTCGCTGGTGAAGCAGACGCTCTGGGCGATGCGATCGACCGTGGCCACGCCGCGCGCCGTGGCCAGCTCGATCGGGTTCTTGGTGTGCTTGCGCGCCAGCGCCAACAGCGGCGGAGGGAAGGTCGCCGAGAACAGCAGCGTCTGGCGCTCCTCGGGGGTCGCGTTGAGAATCGCTTCCACGTCGTCGAGGAAGCCGATCTCGAGCATCTCGTCGGCTTCGTCGAGGACCGCGAATTCGGTCCAGGGGAAGCTCAGGAAGCGCTGCTTCATCAAATCGAGCACCCGGCCCGGGGTTCCGACCACCAGCTGGGCGCCGGCCTGCAGCTCCTTGATCTGCGGCTGCATCGGGTCGCCGCCGACCACCAGGGCCACCTTGAGACCCTTTTCTTGCCCCAGGGCCCGCAGCACGTTGGCGACCTGCTGGGCCAGCTCGCGCGTGGGACATAGCACCAGCCCCAGCACGGACGCGCGCCCGGCGTCGAGCTTGCTGACCATCGGGGCGCCGAAGGCCAGGGTCTTGCCGGTGCCGGTCTCGGCCTTGGCGATCACGTCGCGGCCCTCGAGCACCGGGCCGATCGCCAGGCGCTGGATCGGCGTGGGTACGGCGATCTCCATGCTGCGGATCGCGCGCGCCACCATGGGATCGAGGGGCCAGTGGTCGAAGCTCTCGATGTCCGGCGGCGTGTCGATCGGATGCAGTTCTTCGGCGGCGTCGTAGCGACCTTGGGCGGCGCTTTTCTGGGATCCGCCGGATCGGCGGGGGCCGCGGCCCGAAGCGGGGCGAGCGGAGGGGCGGCGTTGCGGAGCGGGACTCATGGACCGTTGGGGGCCGCGCGGGGCGCGGCGAGGAGGGCGCGGCGGCGTGGGGCGCTGCGCGCGGGGGCAGACCCGGGAGGATCGCGTTGGGGCGGGTTGGAGAGCTGGGCCAGCGCCGCGAAGGGGCCGTGGGCGGTTTTCGCAGGGCGCCGGGTCCAGGCCGGCCGGCGCCGGACTTGGGGAGGCAGGTGGGCCGAGTGTCGGCGGGCGGCCA
>JBILNK010000045.1:0-25814 GCA_044375105.1 Planctomycetota bacterium | reverse complement strand
ACCTGCTCGGCGGCGCCCGCACGGTCCCGCCCCTCTGGCGGCCCGGGCTGCGCGCCCTGCTGCTGCGCGAGCTGCTGGCGCTGGGCAGCCACAGCCTCAAAGATGTGTGGACCGGCCGCGCGCCGGTCGCGGCGGAACCCGAGCTCGAGGGGCGCTTCTTGGCGGCCCTCGATCGCGCCGCACGCCAGGCGCCCGCCCCACAGCGCGGCGGGCTCCCGGCGCTCGGCCTGGGGGCCGGCGTCTGGCTCGGCCGCCGGGACGACGGGCGCGCGGAGCGCCTGCTCTCAGGGCGCTTGTTCGCCGAGTTGCGCCGGCTGGGCTTCGAATCCGTGCGCCTGCGCGTGCCCTACTCGGAACGGCCCGCGGTCCGCGGCTGGCACCCGCCGCCGGCGGAGGCCTTCGGCGAGGGCTGCTTCCGGGATGCGGAGCTGCTCGGGCTGCTGGCCCTGGCCCGTTTCCACGGCCTCTCGCCGGTGCTCGAACTCGACGTGTTGAGCGGTCCCCAGGGCGACCTGTCGGGGGCCGACGTGCTGGCCAGCGCGCCCGCTTGGGAGCGCTGGTTCGACCGCACGGAGGCTGTCCATCTGCACGCCGCTTGGCTGGCGGAGCGCGGCGGCGCGGGGCTCTACAGCCTGGGCAGCGACCTGCCGGCCGCGACGCGCTCCGACCCCGCGCAGGTGCGCGCCTGGCAGCGCGGCGGGGGCCCGGCTGCGATCGAATCGGAGCTCGATCTGGCCCTGACCGAACTGCGCGCGGCGCGCTGGCGCGAGCTGCTGAGCCGTCTGCGGGCCGCCTCTGGCATCGCGCTGACCTACAGCGCGATCAACGACTACCAGATCGAGCAGCTGGGCTTCGCGGACGGGCTCGATTGCCTGGGCGTCGACCTGTTCGGCCCGCTGACCTACGCCGGGGAAGCCAGCCTCGAAAACGACGACGGCTTCCTGACCCAGCGCCTCGAGGGGCACCTCGAATTCTGCCGGCGCGAAGCCGCCGAGCGCGGGCTGCCCCTGTGGATCTCGGGCCTCGGGTATCCGCGCACCGCGGGCTCCGCCGAGGGCCTGGCGCGCCGCCGCGGGGCCACCGCGCCCGCGATCCAGCGCCGCCTGCTGGCCCTGTTCCAGGGCGTTTACGAGCGCGCCGCCGCGGCGTCCGCAAGCCCCGGTCAGGCCCCGCTGCTGGGCGTGTGTTTGTGGCGCTGGCCGGTGCTGGCCGACGAGCGCGAGGAGCGCGGCTTCCTGCTGGAGCCCCACGATCCCGTGGTCCGGCACTGGCTCGAGGAGCGGCCGTGACCGGGGCGCGGCGCCCGACGGCCAGCGCGCCGCCGGGCGAAGCCGGCGCTGCCGACGCAGCGGTCGATCTGCTCGGGCCGATCGAGCTCGCCGGCATCGGCCCCAAGCGCCGCGCCGCCCTGGCCGCGGCCGGCATCGCCTGCTGGCTCGACCTGCTGCTGCTCGCGCCCGCGGAGCTCCGGCCGGTGCCCGAGATCCACGGCCTGGCCAGCGCGCGGCGCCAGCGCGGCCGCCTGGTGCGCGTCGCCGGGCGCGTGGCTGGCCAGCGCCTGGCGCGGCTGCCCAAGCGCGGCACGCTGCTGCGCGTGACGCTGGCGGACGGCGACGCGCGCCTCGACGCGCTGTATTTCAACCAGCCCTGGCAGCGCGAGGCCTTTCCGCTCGATCGCAGCGTGCGCCTCGAAGGGCGGCTGATCGACGCCCAGGGACCGGCCCTGGCCGCGCCGCGCCAGCTCTCGGAATCCGAATGGCGCCTGCCCGCCGGGCAGCTGTTGCCGGTCTACGCGGGCGTCGACGGGCTTTCCGCGGCCCAGCTGCAGCGCCTGTGCCTCGAGGCCCGCGAGCTGCACGGCCAGCAGCTCGCGGAAACGCTCGATGCGCGCGGCCTCGAGCGCCTGGGCCTGCCGGCCCTGCCCGAGGCGCTCCGGCGGCTGATGCAGGCGGATCGTCTGGCCCTGGGAGTTTCCGACGTCGAGAGCCTGTCCGCGGCCGGTCTGCTGGCCGCCCGTCGGCGCCTCAGCCTCGAGCCCCTGCTCGGGCTCGTGGCGCGGCTGCTGGCGCGCCGCGAACGCCGCGCCCAGGGCCGCGCCGCGCCGCTGGCGCCGCCGCAGGCCGAGCGGGCCGCGCTCGCGGCCGCTTTCCCGTTCACGCCGACCGACGGGCAGCGCCTGGTGCTGGGCGAGCTCGAGCGCGATCTCGCCCGCCCGGTCCCGATGCGGCGCCTGCTGCAGGGCGACGTGGGCTCGGGCAAGACGCTGATCGGCCTGTACGCCTGCGCCCTGGCCGCCAAGGCCGGGCGCCAGGCCCTGTTCCTGGCGCCGACCGAGCTGCTGGCCGAACAGCATCTGTCCGCGGCGCGCCTGTTCCTCGAGCGGGTCGGGATCTCCGCCGGCGTGCTGACCGGCAGCCTCAAGTCCGGCGCGCGCCGCGCCCTGCTGGCCCGCCTGGCGGACGGGCGCCTGCAGGTCTGCTTCGGGACCCACGCGCTGCTCTCGCCCGCCGTGCAGCTCGCCAACCCGGCCTTGGCGGTGATCGACGAGCAGCACCGCTTCGGCGTCGAGCAGCGCGCGGCCCTGCTGGACAAGGGCGAGGACCTGCATGCCCTGCTCATGAGCGCCACGCCGATCCCGCGCACCCTGGCCTTGTCGCTGTACGGCGACCTGGACGTCAGCGTGCTGCGCGAGCTGCCGCCCGGCCGCCAGCGCATCGAAACCAAGCTGGTGCTGCGCGCGGAGCGCGGGCGGGTGCTGGCGACCTTCGCCGAGCGCCTGGCGGCCGGGGAGCAGGGCTTTTTCGTGGCCCCGCGCATCGAGAGCAGCGAGCTCGGCCGCGGCGCCGAGGAGCTGCACGCGGAGCTGCTTGCGACGCCCCTGGCGCGCTTCGGCATCGAGCTGGTGCACGGGCGCTTGGCGAGCCCGGAGCGCGAGGCGCGGCTGGAGCGCTTCCGGCGCGGCGCGAGCCGGCTGCTGGTCGGCACCACCGTGATCGAGGTCGGCCTCGACGTACCCGCCGCCACGCTGATCGCCATCGAGGGCGCCGAGCGCTTCGGGCTGGCGCAGCTGCACCAGCTGCGCGGCCGGGTCGGCCGCGGCCAGCGCGGCCAGCCCTGGTGCTTCCTGATCCCGGAGCGCTTCGCCGCGCCGCGGCTGCGGCTGCTCGAGAGCCTCGCCGACGGCTTCGCCCTGGCGGAGCAGGACCTGAGCGAGCGCGGCATGGGGGACCTGTTCGGCGCGCGCCAGGCCGGGGAGAACCAGGAGGGTTTGGCCGGGGATGTCCAGGAGGCCGACGGGCTCGACGCGGCCCTGCTGCTGTTCGCGCGCGAGGCCCTCGAACGGGATCCCGCCGCCCAAAGCCGCTACCTGGCGGCCGAGCTGCGGCGCCGCAGCTCCCCCTGAGGGGCAGGCCCAGGGGGGGCTCCGGGGCCGGTCGGGCGGGCGCCCGCGGGTGGCCCAGGCGCCCGCGGGGCGCTCCCGGGGGCCACAAAGCATTCGCCTGCGTATCCTCTCCACCCCGCCGCGCCTAGGGGCGGCGTCCCTCCGCTCGCGCCCCCTCCATGCTTCGCACCCACTTCCGCCGCTGGTCGAGCGCCGCCCTCAGCGCGCTGCTGCCCCTGTGCTTGAGCGCCCTGGCTGCCGCCCAGGTGATCACGCCCAAGGACGCGATCCCCCCGGATCAGCTCGGGCGTCGGCCCAAGGCCGGCGACCAGGAGCAGCGGCCCGAGCTGGTGCTGCCGAGCGGCCAGTCCCCGCGGCGGAGCGGCAGCGAGCCGGCGCCGAAGGCCTCGGGCGCGGAGTCCGCGAGCCCGTCGCCGGGCACCGCCAGCGGCGATCCGTCGATCCTGGCGGTCGAGCTGCTCCAGCAGCTGATCGACGCGCCGACCTACGACGAGCGCCGCTCGCGCGCCATCAGCGCCCAGTGGATCGCCCTGGGCGAGCCCGGGCTGCGGGCGGCGCGGGCCGGGCTCGGCTTGGACGAGCCGGCGGCCCTGGTGACCGCGGCGCGGACCCTGGCGCAGGCGGGCGGCGAGGCCGAGCACGAGCTGCTGCGCGCCCGCCTGTTCGAGCCCTTGCCGCGCGATGCCTCGGCGATCCTGCTGCGCGCCCTGCGGCAGAGCGCGCCGAGCTTTTTCGGCGCCGCGGAGCTGGTCGCGTTGCTCGATCACCAGACCGCCGCCATGCGCGCGGCCGCGGGCCGCGAACTCGAGCGCTCCGTGCGCGCGGCCGAGGAACTGGGCGACGACCAGCGCGCGGACCTGGCCGCCGCGCTCTCGAAGGCCCTGGCGAGCCGGCGCACCGAGACCCGCGCCCGCACCCTCGAGCTGCTGGTCGACTTCGATCCCAACGCGGCCCAAGCGGTGCTGCTCGCGCACCTCGAAGACCCGACCCCGCGGGTCGCTCTGCGGGCCGCGCAGCTGTGCGCGCGCTTGCCCGGCGAAGACCTTCAAAACGCGCTGATCGAGCGCGCCTTCGCGACGCCGGCCCTGTTCCGCGACCAGGCCTACGCGCTCTTGGCGCTGATGGAGATCGAGGATCGCAGCGGCCGCGCCCTGGTGTCCGCCGAGCGCGTGCCGATGCTGCTCGCGAATCTTGCCGAAAAAGACCCCCTGGCTTCGGGCGTCGCAGCCTGCGCCCTGGCGGGGGTCGGCTTCCGCGGCACGGTCACGCCCGAGGCCAGCGAAGGCGAGGCCAACTGGTTCGACCTGCGCGTCCCGCACCGGCTGGTGGGGGAGGTCTCGGCGGCCAACTTCCACCAGGACATCGGCTCGGTCTCGGAGGCGGCGCGCCGGCGCCTGCAGCTGATCTCCGGCGTCGATCACGGCGCCGACGGGCCCGCCTGGCGCGGCTGGTGGATCGAGGCCGCCAAGGGCTTCCAGTCGCGCCGCGCGGTGCTCCGCAGCGAGCCGGCGGACGCGCCGCGGCTCGAGGTCAAGCTGCAGAGCGTCGAGCTGCCCGGCGGCGCGGTGTGGCTGCTCGGGCCCGAGGCGCGCTTCGACGCGGGCGAGGCCCGGGCGGTGCGTTGCCTGACGGCCGAGCGCGCCGCCAGCCTGATGGAAGCCCTGCGCGCCGAGGGGCTGTTCTCGGCCCAGCGGCTGCCGATCGGCACGCTGACCGGCTTCGAATCGGAGGAACTCGAGATCCGCATCGGGCCGCAGGTCAAGCGCTTTGCCTTCGAGGCCGATGCCGCTCCGGATTGGTATCGCAGCGCCCAGCGGCTGGTCGAAGCGGAGCTGGAGCAGCAGCGCTGGCAAGCCTTCATCGACCCCCAGCGCTTCCCCGATGCGCGCGCCTTCTTCGCCGCGGAGGCTTCCTGGTGGCAGGAGCCCCGGGATCAAGCCGAGCGCGCGCGGCGCCTGTGCGAGCTGTGCCTGGCGGCGCTGCCCTCCCTGCGCGGCAGCGCGCGGGACAGCTATCTGAACGAACTCGAGCGGCTCTCCGCGGCCGCCGAGCCCGGAGCGGGGCCCCTGGGCCAAGCCGACTTCGAGACGCTGCTCAAGGGCCTCGAGGACGAGCTCAACGCCGGTCGGCGCGTCGAACAGCTGACCCGGCTGGCCCTGGACAGCCTGGGAACTCCCGCGGCCGGTTCCGACCAGGCCCCGCTGGAGGGCGCCCGGCGCCTCTTGACCACGCTCTGGACCCTCTATGGCGAGCCGGCCCTGCCGGTGGCCACCGAGCTGGTCCAGCGCGTCGGCTTGGCCTTGGCTCGCGAGCTGGTCTTCGAGCCCCAGGCGCGGCTGCGCGCCCTGGCGGGGCCGCCCCTGGCCCAGGTGCGCGACGGCGAGGACGTGGGCCTGTTCCGGCTGCTGCTTTCCGACGCCGACTTCGGCGTGCAGGCGGCGGCCGTGCGGGCCGCCGGGGAAGCCGGCCGGGGCGACCTGCGCGAAGAGGTCGCCATGCGCGCGCGCCTGGGGGCGAACGAGGTGCGCTGCGCCGCCCTCGAAGCCCTCGGCAACCTGGGCGGCGGCGATTCCTTGGAGGTCATGATCGCCGGTCTTTCGAGCCCGGAGGGGGCCGTGCAGGCGGCTGCGGTTTCCGGGCTCGCGCAGCTCGGGGATCCCCAGAGTTTGCCGATCCTGTCGTCGATCCTCGACCGGGGCACCCAGAGCCCGCTGTATGCCAAGGCGGTCGAGGGCCTGGTGGCCCTGGGCCCGAGCGCCCACGGCGAGCTGCTGCGGCTGGCGGAAGACGTGGGCTCGCCGGGGCGCCGCGGCGGGGCCCTGATCCTGGCTCGCGCCAGCGTCGGCCAATCGGCCAGCGCGCTGATCGACCTGTTGACCGCCAATCCACGCGATCGCGAGCTGCTCGACGAGCTGGCCTTCCTGACCGTGGTCGACCTGCGCAGCGAGCTGGATCCCGCCGAGGCCTACTTCCAGTGGCTCGAGGGCCAGGAGAGCGCGGACGCCTTCGAATGGCTGCGTGCTGCACAGGAGCGCGCGGGGCTCGTGCCGACGCCCGCGGGCGGGCTCGATCGCGGCGGCAGCCGCGCGGGAGCCTTCAGCCTGTGGCGCGGCCTCGGCAGCGTCGATGCGGTGCTCGCCGAGCGCTCGCGGCGCGAACTCGAGCGCCTGCTCGGCGAGACCCTGGCGCCGCTGCCGCCGCGCGGCATGGCCCGGGACCTGTGGCGACAGAGCTTGTTGACCCAGATCGACGAGCGCTGGCCGGGCTGACGGGCTGCTGCGCAGACTCGGCGCATCCCGAGCGGGCGCAGCAGCCAACGGGCGCCCAGGGGCCGCCACCCGGCGGCTGCGCTGGCCTGCGATCGTCCCCGGGCGCCGATCCCCCGCCCTCGACCGACCCCGCCGCGACGGAACATGCCTGCTCCGCGTCGATCCGCGCGCCGATTTCGCTTGCGAACCGGCGCGCGCTGGCCCTGGCCGCTGCTGGCCAGCATGGGGCTTCTGGCCGTCTTGGTGGCCTGGGCCGCTTGGCGCACGGCCGATCCCCTGCGCGTGTTCGCCGAGCTGAGCCTCGAAGAGCGCATCGTGATGCTGCGCGAGCCGATCCGCGCGGCCGCCGACGAAGCGGGCATCGACGCGTATCTGCTGGCGGGCCTGGTGGCCACGGAAAGTTCCGGACGGCCGCGCGCCAGGAGCTCCGTGGGCGCCTTGGGCTTGACCCAGCTGCGGCCGGACACCGCCGCCGAGCAGGCCCGCCTGATGAAGCTGCCCGCCCCGAGCGAGCGGGAACTGCTCGAGAACCCGGCGCTCAATCTGCGTCTGGGGGCCGGCTATTTGGCGCGCCTGATCAAGCGGCAGGGCGGCAGCATCCCCCAGGCCTTGATGGCCTACAACACGGGCCCGACGCGCTTCAATCGCTGGTTGACGGAGGCCGGCGGCTACGAGGCCTGGCTCGCCAAACGGGAGCAGGACGCCAAACCCAAGCCGGGCACCGTGCTGCACTACGCCCAGAAGGTGCAGGACTGGGCTCGCCGCCTCGAACGGCGTCGGCGCCTGGAGGCGCCGCCTCCGGACCCCGGCTGAAAGCGGCCCGCGGCGAGCGCAGGGGCGGAGCGAGGCACGCCGGGCCGCGCCTTCGTCTGCTCGCCGGGCACGGGCCGGCAGCCCAGAGGCGCCGATCGACGAGCCGCCGCGGGCGAGGGGGGCGGGAGGAACGGGGCGGGCGCCGTCTCCCGCTCCGCGCCCGGGGCGTGCCCTGGGCTTCGCTCGCCGGCCCGCGGGCCGATGGGCTCGAACCGGTGCGCCGGAATGAGTCCCGACGAAAATGTCCGCGCGCTGCGGCGTAGGCTGCCGAACGAAACGGCGCGCCGAATCCCCGTCGGCGCCGTAGCCTCTACCTGCGGCGCCGCAGCAACTACCTGCGGCGCCGCAGCAGCTATCTTCGGCGCCGCAGCAGCTATCTTCGGCGCCGCAGCAGCTATCTTCGGCGCCGCCGGCGCGGAACCTCGCACCCATCCGCGGCTCCGCGCGCGCCCGCGTCCCCGGACGCGAAAGGGGCCCCCGGCCCGTTCGCCCGCATTCGCCCCGTACCGAACCCCCCAGGCCGCCGGATCCCGGGGTGCGACCCGGCGCTGACCGGGCCTCCGATCGCGGCCCTCCCGACGATTCCCCACTTTCGATGACCTGCGTTCGCCTTCCCCGGTCTGCTTTCCCGATGGCTCCCGACGACCGCCTGCAAGCTCTCCGTCCCGCCGGCTTCGACCTCCCCGCGGGGGCCCTGGCGCTCGCCGTGCTGCTGAGCGCGGGTCGAGCTTCGGATGCGGGCGCCCATCCGGCGCAGCTCGAACCCAGCGCGGTGATGCTGCGCACCCCGGACGTCAGCGTCGATCAGATCGTATTCCGCTACGCCGACGACCTGTGGCTCTGCCCGCGCAGCGGGGGGGAGGCCCGCCGGATCACCTCGGCGGCCGGGGCCGAGAGCTTTCCCCGTTTCAGCCCCGACGGCCGCCGGGTGGCCTTCATGGGCCAGTACCAAGGCGAGAGCGATCTCTACGTGCTCGACCTGGCCGCGGGAATTCCCCAGCGGGTGACCTTCCACCCCGGGGTCGAGACCCTCTGCGGCTGGACCCCCGATGGGGAGTCTCTGCTCTACCACTCCAGCGAGCTGGCGGGCCTGCGCCGCGCGCCGCGCCTCATGTCCGTGTCGGCGAGCGGCGGCGAGCCGACGCCGCTGCCCCTGGCCTACGGCACCTTCGGCGCCTTGGACGACAGCGGCGAGTGGCTGGCCTTCACGCCCAGCACGGTCGAGTTCCGCACCTGGAAGCGCTACCAGGGCGGACTGGCCCAGGATCTGTGGCTCTACAACCTGCGCAGCGGCGAGTCCAAGCGCCTGACCGACTTCGCGGGCGCCGACGCCCAGCCCATGTGGCACGGCAAGGACCTCTTGTTCACCTCCGACCGCGGTCCCGGGGGGATCTTGAACCTGTGGCGGCTGCCCGCGGGGGGCGGCGAGCCCGAGCAGTTGACCTTCTTCAACGACTTCGGCATCCGCTTCCCTTCGATCGGGCCGAACGACGTGGTGTTCGAGAACGGCGGCCAGCTCTACCTCCTGTCGCTGGCCAGCAAACAGCTCCAGGCGGTCGAAGTCTCGATCCCCGGGGACCGACCGACGCTGATGCCGGTCTATCGCGATCTGTCCAAAGCCGTCCGTTCGGTCAGCCCCTCGCCGAGCGGCAAACGCCTGGCCGTCGAAGCCCGCGGCGAGATCTTCTCGGTGCCGAGCGGGGAAGGCGTGGTGCGCAACCTGACCCAGAGCAGCGCCTTCGCCGAGCGCGGCCCGGCGCTGTCCCCCGACGGCAAGCGCCTGGCCTTCCTGTCCGACGAGAGCGGCGAGCTGGAGGTCTGGCTGGCCTCCGTGGATGGCCAGCCCTTCCCCGGCAGCGACGAGCGCGGGCGCCAACGGCTGACCAGCCATGGAGCCGGGTATCGCCAGGGGCTCTCCTGGTCTCCCGATTCGAAGAAGCTGATCTACACCAGCAACGATGGGGGCCTGTGGCTGTTGACCTTCGATTCCGGTGAGCCCGCCTACGAGCGCATCGCCGTGGACCCCGACGGCCAGAACCTCGAGCCGCGCTGGTCTCCGCATTCCGACTGGCTGTGCTACGCGCACCGCAGCGGCGAGACGCGCCTCGGCGCGATCTACCTCTACCATCTGCCCAGCGGATTCACCCATCAGGTGACCAGCGGTCGATTCGACGACGGGTCGCCCAGCTTCTCCCCGGACGGCAAGTACCTCTACTACAGCTCGGCTAGGCACTTCTCGCCGCGCTACGCCGATCTGGACGAAACCTGGATCTATGCGGGGACGCGCCGGCTGGTGGCCGTGCCGCTGCGCGCCGATGTGGAGCATCCCCTGGCGCCGGTCGATGATCAGGAACCCGCGGAAAAGCCTGCCGAGGAATCCGCCCAGGGCGGCGAGGCGGGTGCCGAGCCCGGCGCCGGAGCGGGCTCCGAGGGGGCCGAGGCTGCCCCGGCCCCTGCCAAGCCCGAGGAGCCGCCCGCGGAAGGAGCCGCCGGACAAGCGCCAAACTCCGGCGCTGGAGCCGTCGAGGAAGCCAAATCCGAGGCCAAACCCGAGGCCAAACCCGAGGCCAAGTCCGACGGCCAGTCCGAGGCCGAGGCCAAGACCCTGGAGATCGAGCTCCAGGGCTTCGAAGCGCGCGGCATCCTTTTGCCCGTCCCCCCCGGTTCCCTGGGGGCGTTGACCGGACTCGAGGGCGGCTTGCTCTACCTGCGGGTGCCGGAGCGCGGCGCCGAGGGCGGTGGAGGCGCGACCCTGGAGCGCTACGACCTGGAGGCGGCCAAGCGGCCCGACGGCGCGCCGAAGACCGTGCTGGCGGGCGTCGAGGGCTATGAACTGCTGCCCGATGGCAAGCAACTGCTGGTGTTCGCCGGGGGGCGCTTCGGCCTGATCCAAGCCAGCGAGGGCCAGAAGCTCGACAAGCCCGTGGACCTGTCCGGGCTCGGCGATTGGTTCGACCCGCGCGCCGAGTGGCGTCAGATGCTGGTCGAGACCTGGCGCCTGTTCCGCGACTTCTTCTACGACGAGCAGATGCACGGGCTGGACTGGGTCGCGGTGCGCGAGCGCTACCTGGCGGCCCTGCCCGATGCGACCAGCCGCGGCGATCTGAGCTTCCTGACGGCGGAGATGATGTCCGACCTCAACGTGGGCCACGCCTACAACGGACAGGCCCCCCTGGACGGCATCCCCGCCCCGGCGGCGCGGCCCGCGGGGCTGCTCGGAGCGGATATCGCCGTCGAAAACGGAGCCCACCGCATCCGCCGGCTGCTGCACGGGGGCGCCCACCACCTGGAGGCGCGCTCCCCGCTGCTCGAGCACGGCGTCGGGGCTAAGGAGGGCGATTACCTGCTGTTGGTCGACGGCCGGCCCCTCGATCCCGCGCGCTCGCACCTGGAGGCCCTGCTGGGCAAGGGGGGGCGCACCGTCGAGCTGACCCTGAACCGCGAGCCGCGGCTCGATGGGCAGGAGCGGCGCGTGCTCGTGCGCACGCTGACCGACGACGGCGAACTGCGCCTTAGGGACTGGGTGCGCCAGAATCGCGAGCGGGTCGAGACCCTCTCGGGCGGCCGGATCGGCTACGTCTACGTGCCCAACACCGGCGTCGACGGTCAGAACGAGCTGGTCAGCCAATTCCTGGGCTCGATGCACGAATCGGCCCTGCTGATCGACGACCGTTGGAACGGCGGCGGCCAGATCCCGACCCGCTTCATCGAGCTGCTGAACCGCCCGATGACGAATTTTTGGGCCGTGCGCCACGGCGAGGACTGGCAATGGCCGCCGGTCGCCCATCGCGGCCCCAAGGCCATGCTGATCAACGGCTGGGCCGGCTCCGGCGGCGATGCCTTCCCGTACTACTTCCGCCAGGCAGGGCTCGGCAAGCTGTACGGCACGCGCACCTGGGGCGGATTGGTGGGCATCTCGGGCAATCCGGAGCTGATCGACGGCACCGAACACTCCGTTCCGCGCTTCGCCTTCTACGAGCTGGATGGCACCTGGGGTGTCGAAGGCCACGGGGTCGATCCGGACGTGCCCGTCATCGATGACCCGGCCGTCCTGGCCAAAGGCGGCGATCCGCAGCTCGAAGCCGCCGTGCGCGGCCTGTTGGCGGAGCTCGAGGCCTGGCCGGGGATCGGACAGAAGCGCCCCGCGCCCCCGAACCGCAGCGGATCGGGCATCCCCGAAGCCGATCGCTGATCGGCTCGACGGGTCAGGACCACGGTCGCCTGGGGCCGCGAGGCCTTAGAGCCCGGCGGCCCTGGATTCCCGCGCCTCCCGGAATCCCGCGGCCCCGGGGTCTGGGGTCGGCGTCCCGGGGGCCAAAAAAGATCGGCGCTCTGCGCCGGTCTCGAGCCCCCGGGGCCGTTTCGGGCGTCCCTGGCTCCGCTCGTGGCGCGGCGTGCCTCTGCCGGCCCGGATCGCAAGGGGGTTGGCGCATCGGGCGTAGGTCGCCCGGGCCCCGGAAATGGGCTGCCCCCGCGGTTGGACGACCTCCGGCGGAGGCTGTGGGGTGCTTTGGCCGTCGGGGGCGGGCTGGGACGCGTTCCGCGCTTGAATGCGAAGCGCCCGGCGGGGATAACCGCTGCCCAACAGGGGCGCCTTGCGGGCGTACCCCGCCGGTTCGTTCGGTTCGCGTAAACACAGCCATGGCCCCCCCGACCCACACCGACGACGCCCAAGAGACCCTCGACGAGCTGCGCTGGCTGGGGGAGCTTCAGGAGGCCCTCGGGGAGGTCGTGGTGGGCCAGCGCGGCCTGGTGCGCGGCCTGCTGATCGGCCTCCTGACCGGCGGCCACGTGCTGCTCGAGGGCGTGCCCGGGCTGGCCAAGTCCCTGGCGGTCTCCAGCCTGGCGCGCGGCTTCGATGCCAGCTTTGCGCGCATCCAGTTCACCCCCGACCTGCTGCCTTCGGACCTGCTCGGCACCGAGGTGTTCCAGCCCAAGGACGGCAGCTTCAGCCCGCGCAAAGGTCCGATCTTCGCCCACTTCGTGCTGGCGGACGAGGTCAACCGGGCCCCGGCCAAGGTCCAGTCGGCGCTGCTCGAGGCCATGCAGGAGCGTCAGGTCTCGATCGGCGGTCAGAGTTATCCGTTGCCGCAGCCGTTCCTGGTCTTGGCCACCCAGAACCCCCTCGATCAGGAGGGCACCTACGCCCTGCCGGAAGCCCAGCTCGACCGCTTCGCGCTCAAGATCCTGCTCGATTACCCAGAACGCGCCGAGGAGCTCTTGATCCTCGATCGCATGGCGACCACGGCGCCGCCGCCGGCCATGCGCCGGGTGGCGTCCTTGGGCGACATCGAGCGCGCGCGGCGCCTGCTGGATGGGGTCGGGCTGGAGGCGCGTCTGCGCGAGTACATCGTGTCCTTGGTGCAGGCCACGCGGCGTCCCAAGGCCAGCGGCCTGGCCGAGCTCGAGCCGCTCGTGCGCCACGGCGCCAGCCCGCGGGCGACGATCACCCTGGCCCTGTGCGCCCGCGCCGAAGCCCTGCTGGAGGGCCGCGACCACGTGATCCCGAGCGACATCAAGCGCGTGGCCCCGGCGGTGCTGCGCCACCGGGTCGCCACCACCTACGAGGCCGAGGCCAAGGGCCTCTCCAGCGACCTCCTGATCGCCCGCGTGCTCGAGGTCGTGCCGGTCCCCTGAGGCCGTCCGCCGCCGCCCGCGCCATGAGTCCGCCCCTCCGCCAGCCGCCGGCCGCGCCGGCTTCCGGCAACCCGCTGAACACCGCCAGCGAAGCGCGTTCCGGTCTGGCGTCCGGGGGCCGCGAGCGCGGGCTGACGCCGGCCCAGGAAGCGCGCCTGCGGCGCCTGCTGCTGGTCATGCGGCGGCCCGTGTCCCAGGGCCTCAGCGGCGCGTTCCGCTCCCACGTGCGCGGCTCCGGCATCGAATTCGAAGAGGTGCGGCCCTACCAACCCGGCGACGACGTGCGCGGCATCGATTGGAACGTGACCGCGCGCACCGGCGAGCCGCATGTGAAGACCTACCGCGAAGAGCGCCAGCTCGAGGTCCAGCTGCTGGTCGATGTCAGCGCTTCCATGGACTTCGGCAGCGCCGAGGACACCAAGCGCCACAAGGCCGCCGAGCTGGCCGCGCTGCTGGCAGCCGCTTGCGCGCTGTCGCGGGACGCCCTGTCCGCGGACCTGTGCGCCGCGGGCCCGCCCCAGCACGTGCCCAAGGGGCGCGGTCAGTCCCATTGGGCGCGCCTGCACTACGCGATCCTGAGCCACCCGGGCGGCGCGGCCAGCGGCGCCGATTTCGCCGCTGCCGCCGCCGGTCTGCGGCGGCATCTGCGGCGGCGCCACGCCGTGTTCGTGATCTCGGATTTCTTGGGGTTCGGGGATGCGGCCTGGGAGGCCGAGCTCGGCTCGCTGGCGGCGATCCACGACGTGAGCCTGGTGCGCATCACCGACCGCTTCGAGGAGCAGCTTCCCTCGGCCGGGTTGATCCGCTTGATCGATCCCGAGAGCGGCCTCCCGCTCGAGCTCGACAGCTCCAATGCGCGCCTGCGCCGAGCCTGGAGCGCGCGCGCGCAGGAGCGCCGCGCGGAGTTCGGGCGCCGTGCCGGCAGCTTCGGCCTGCCGCACTTCGACCTGGACACCTCCGAGTCCTCCGGCGAGGCCCTGGTGGCCTACCTGCGCCGCGCGGCACGGCGGGCCGCAGGGGGCGGGCCGTGAAGGCAACGCTGCGCCTGCAGCGCGGGCTCCTCCAGGCCCTGGAAGCCCTTTCGAAGCGCGCGCGGCGGCCTCGCCTGGGTGCGCCGGATTCGGTGGGTCCCGGTCGGTCCAGGGGGCTTGCGCTCGCGGGTTTCGCCCGGTCGAGCGCGGCCACCCCGCGGCTCGACGGCTGCGCTGCTTTTCCGCTGCCGCAGCGCGCGGAGCCGCCTCGGAGACGCCTTTCCATTGGCCGACTTTCCATTGGCCGAACGGAGAGCGGGCTCACCTGTCTGCTAGGCCGCCGCGGCGGGAGTCCGCCGGGGCAGCAGCCCCCTCCGGCGCGGCGCTCTTGGCCCTGCCTGTCCCAGGCCGCCCTGGGCTTGACCGCGCCGCTCTGGCTGGCGGCGACCCTGGCGGCCAGCGAAGGCCGGCGGGATCCGCAGGCACCGCTGGTGCAACAGGGCGCGCCCGCCGCTTCCGGTCTCGCTCCAGCCGCTGCGGAAGCAACTCTGGAGGCCGCACCGGATTCCGCGCAAGCCGAGGGGCAGCCCCGGCTGCCCGTGGAGTCGAGCCGCTTGCGTTCCCTGTCGGGCGAAGAGCCGCCCTCCGAGCGTGCGCTCGAAGTCGAGGCCGGGCAGGCGTTCGAATGGTGGATCGAGGTCGGGCACCCGCCCGGCTTCGCGCCCGTGCTGGTCCCCGAACGCCTGGATGCAAGCGGGGCGCCGCTCGATCCGGAAGCGGGCTGGGCCCTGCTCGCATGCCGTGAATTCGCGCCCGTGTCGGTGCTCGATGCGGGCGTATATCGCTCGCGGGCGGTGCTGACTCTGGCGGCCCTGGCCGGGGGCAGCCGCACGACCGAGTCGGGCCTCGAGCGAGTGCCGGAGCGGCGTTTGCCGGACCTCGAAGTCGAATTCGTGCCCAGTCTGCTGCCGCCGGCCTCCCCGTCGCAGAGCGCCGCCGCCGAGCTGCGGCCCGATTACTCGACCCCGGTACGTCCAGCGAGCGCCCCGCCGCCGGCGCCGCGGCTCGTGCCGGGCCCGAACCTGTCGGTGCGCTCTCTGATCGCCGCGGGCCAGTCGTCCCCGCTGCCGCTCCTGGAGGCACCCCGGCCGGCGCGCGCGCTCAGCAGCGCCGAGGCTTGGCGGCGCGCCGCGTTGATCGCCGTCCTGTGCCTCGCCGGCGCGGGTCTGGCCCTGCGGGCCTTGCTGCGGCCCCTGGCGATCGCGGCGCCTGCGCTGCCGGGGCCGGAACCGGCCCAGCGCCTGCGGGAAATGCGCGCGGGCCTCGATGCCCGGCCGGGCGCCCTGCCGGACCGCGCGCTGTTCTACGAGCTCTCGGCGCTCTTGCGCCGGGGGCTGGCGGCCCGCTGCGGAGCGGCGGCGCCGGGCGCCACCGACGAAGAATGGCTGGCGCAGATCAGCGCCCGGCTCGAGCCCGGGGAGCGCACCGATCTGGAGCGGCTGATCAAGCGGCTGGCGCGCGCCAAGTACGGTCCCGAGGCTTCGAGCCCCTTCGCGGGCCGGGAGCTGGTCGATGCGGTCGCCGAGCGCTTGGCGACGGCGGGGGAGCCGCGGCCATGAGTCGCCCGCAGGAAGGCGCAGCCTGCGCCCGAATCGGCGGGCTGCGCCGGCTCGATCGCCTGTCGGGCGGGGTTGGCGCTCTGGGCCTCTGGCCAGCGGACCAGCGGGCGCTCGGCCCGATCGCAGATCGGCGCCCGGCGTGGCGTCGGCCCCCCTGCGATGGGGCCCCCGGGCTCGTGGGCCAGTCGCCCGATGCGTCCGCCGGGGACGAGGCGGTGTGCGTCGCTCCCTGGCTTGCGCCCGCTCTGGTCGCGCCCGTTGCGCCGGCAGTGCCTCTCGCGCCGGCAGTGCTTCTCGCGCCGGCAGTGCTTCTCGCGCCGGCAGTGTCCGTGGCCTTCGCCGCGCCCGCGATGGGCTCGCGTGCCGCGGGCGCAGCGGCCCTGTGGGCTGCCGCGCTGGTCGCTCCGCACGCCGCCGCGACCCCCGGCGCGCCGCCGCTCCCGGACGGTCCCGCCGCCGCCGCCCCGCAGCCGGTTCCCAAGCCATCCAGCCCCCAAGGGCGCGGGCCGACGGCGGCGCAAGCCCCGTCCCGATCCGGTGCGCGCGCCGAGCCAGAGGCCAGCGCCACGCTCCTCCCGCAGGCCTCGCAGACGGAGGACGGCGCCGCGCTGCCTCTGCCGCTGCGGCTGGGCGACCATGCCCTGGTGGACCCTTGGTTCTTGATCCTTTGGCCGGTGCTGCTGGCGGCGGCGCTGCGGCCGCGCCGCGCCGCCGCTGCGCGCGGCCCGGCCGGCCTGGCCGCCGGCTTGCCGAGGAGCCTCAAGCAACGCCTGGGCTGGCTGCCGCGCCTGTGCGAGCTGGCAGGCCTAGCGCTGTGGATCTTCGCCCTGGCGCGCCCCGTGGCCACGGACCAGGTGCGCACGGATGTGTCCGAGGGCGTCGACATCCTGCTCGTGCTCGACCGCTCGGGCTCGATGACGCACCCGGACCTGGCCGAGGGCCGCACGCGCCTCGAGGTGGCCAAGGCCGTGGTCGAAGACTTCGCCCGCCGGCGCATGACCGACACGGTCGGCGCCAGCGACAACGTGGGCCTGCTGGTCTTCGCGCGGGTGCCGGAACTGCTCTGCCCGTTCACGCTGGACTTCGCGGCCCTGCAGGGCTTCCTGTCCGCGGTCCAGCCGGCGCCGACCCGCGCCGAAGACGGGACGGCCATCGGCGTGGCCCTGGCCAAGGGTGTGCGCGTGCTCTCGCGCAGCGAGGCCAAATCGCGGGTGATCGTGCTGCTGACCGATGGACTCAACACCGATCCTGAGCTCGAACCGCTCGACGCGGCCGAGCTGGCGCGGCAGCGCGGCATCCGCGTCTACACGATCCTGGCGGGGCGGCTGCTCTACCAAGCGGGGCTGTTCAACGAGCTGGTGGCCACCGAGGAGGAGCTGGACTCGAGCGAGCTGGAGGCCATCGCCGAGCGCACCGGCGGCCGCTTCTATCGGGCCCGCGACGCGCGCCAGCTGGAGCAGATCTACGGCGAGATCGAAGCCCTCGAGCGCACCCCGCGCCGGGAAGACCGCGCGATCCACCTGACCGAGCTGTACCCGCCCTTCCTGTTGGGCGGGCTGCTGCTGTACGTCGCCGGCTTCCTGCTGGCCGGTTCCTGGCAACGGAGGCTGCTGTGAGCGCCCTGTTCGCGTCGGCCCTCGAGGCGAGCGGCTCGGCGCTGCTGTTCCAGCGCCCGGAGCTGCTGCTGCTGCTGGTCCTCTGCCCCCTGCCTTGGATCCTCGGCTGGCGCGTCCAGCGCTGGCGGCGGCGCTGCCTGGATGCCTGTTTGCATCCGGCCCGGCGGGCGGCCTTCGCCGCCGAGCACGATCCGCGCGCCTTCGCGCGGCGCCAGGTCCTGGCGGGAGCCGCCCTGGCCCTCGGCGCCGTGGCCCTGGCGCAGCCGACCTGGGGCAGCTACCCGCGCCGCATCTTGGCGCGCTCGATCGACCTGGTGGTGTGCCTCGATTGCTCGCGCTCGATGCTGGCCCGCGATGTGAAGCCCAGCCGCTTCGAGCGCATGCAGCGCGAGCTGCGCGGCCTGCTCGAGCGCCTGGAGGGCGATCGCATCGCCCTGCTGGCCTTTTCCGGGGACGTGCGCGAGGTGGCGCCGCTGACCCGCGACCGGGCCGTGCTGGGCGAGCTGCTGGACGAGCTCGACATGGCCGACAACCAGGTCGGCGGCACGGACCTGGGCGCGGCCCTCGAGCGCGCGCTGCGCCTGTTCGACGGCCGCAGCGGAGCCCACGAGGCGGTGGTGGTGCTGACCGATGGGGGCGACCTGGGCGGGCGCGGCCTCGAGGTCGCCGCGGAGGCCAAGCGCCGCGGCATCCGGGTCTACACGGTCGGCATCGGCAGCTCCCAGGGCGGCAAGATCCCGGTCGAAACCGAGGCAGGCGAGCGTTTCCTGCTGGGGCCCGACGGCCAGGAGGTGGTCACGCGCCTCGAGCAGCAGGGCCTGATCGATCTGGCCGCGCGCACCGACGGCGAGTACACCTCGACCGAGCGCTCGCCCACGCCGCTGCTCGAGCTCTACGAGCAGCGCCTCGATCGCCTCGATCGACGCGACGTGGAGGGCGGCCTCGAGCAGGTGCCGATCCAGCGCGCCCAATGGCCCCTCGGGCTGGCGCTGCTGCTCGGGCTGCTGGCCCTGTGGGCTCCGCGCCGACGGCGCCCGGTCGCGGCCGCTCTGGACGCTTCGGCCGGCGCGTCCGCTGCCACAGCGGGGGAGGTGCAGCCGTGATCCGCCCGCGCGCTGCGTTCCTCCTGTGGCCCGCGCTCGCGGCCCGCTCCGGGCGCCGCTGGCGGCTTGGCCCGGCCCTGGCGGCCGTGAGCTTCGCGTGCTTGACCGGTGGCGGCCCCGCCGCGTTGGGAACGGCCCGAACCGCGCTGCCCGCGCTCGCGCCGGCCGCGCAGCAACCGGCGGCGCAGCAACCAGCCGCGCTCCAGCCGGAGCCGTGGAAGCCCGCTGGGCCCGTGCCTGCCGCCGGCGCAGCCGTCGGACGGGCGACGACTCCGCCGGCGTCCGGTGCCCTGCGCCAGAGCGCGCCCGGCACTAAGGCGCCGCCGCAGACCCTGCGCGCGGCGGGAAGCCCTGCGGCCGCCGCGCCGGAGGCGGACGGGGCGCTGCTCGCGGCCGAGCGCGACCTGCTGCGCCGGGAGCTCGAGGGCCGGCCCCGTCCGCCGGCGGAGCAGAGCGCGGCCCGCGCCGCCGAGCAGATCCTGAGCCTGATCGAATCCGGCGCCCCGGCCCTGGCGGCTTTTCAGGCCCGCGCCTACCTGGGTCACGGGGAGGCCTTGCTGCCGAAGCCGGATGCCGCGGCGGATCCCGCGGCGGATGCTGCGGCGCCCCCGGTGCCGCCCCCTGGCCCGGCCCCGACGGCGCCCGCTGCGGCCGCCGTCGATCCCGCGCCGAGCGCGGCTGCGAAGACCCCCGGGGCCGTTCCGCCCGGCCCGGCCGCGCCCGCTGGCCAGGCAGCCACTCCGGCAGCCCCTCAGCCAGGCAGCAGCGGAGCCGGCGTGGCGCCCGCAGGCGCTGCTCCCTCCGGAGAGAGCCCGGAGGCCCCGGGCCTGCCGGAGCGCCCGCCAGCCCTGGAACTCGCCGGCGCCGAGCGCGCGCTGCTCGAGCTGCTGCGCGCCGCCGCCCTGTGGGAGCGGCTAGAAGCGCGCTGGGAGCAGTCGGGATCCGGGGGCGGGCCGGGCGACGCCCTCGCCGCGGCCCTCGAAAGCGAGGCCGCCGCAGCGCTCGAAGCCGCCAGCCTCGCGGCCGGGACCGGCGCCCTGCGTCTGACGGCGCTCTACAACCTGGGCACGCTGCGGCTGCTCTCGGCGGAACAAGCTTTTCTGACCCTGGCCGGGGAGCGGCTGCTGGCCGGCGACGCTGGCCCGGACACCGCCGCGCTGCGCGAGCGCTACGGGGCTGTCGCCGCGGCCCTGCGCACGGCCCGCGCGCCGCTGCTCACCCGCCTGGCCCTCGATTGGCGCGACCGCTCCACGCGCGCCAACCTCGAGTGGCTGCAGCGGCGGTTGGAGGAGGTCCAGCGGGCCCTCGACGAGCTGCCGCCCGAGCCGCCGCCCGAGCAGCAGCCAGCGCCCTCGGACCAGCCGCCGCCGGAGTCCGAGCCGCCGCCGGAAGACCAGCCCGAACAGCAGGGCGAGCAGGGCCAGCCCGAACCCCAGGACGGCGAATCCGGCGAATCCGACCGGGAGCCGGCCGAGCCGCCGCCCGCCGAGCAGGCCCCGGAGCAGCCGCAGCCGGGCTCGGAGTCCGAGCCTGCCGCCGAGGGTGAGCCACAGCCCGAGCCATCCGAACCGGCCGGCGAAACCGATCCACAAGACTCCGAGTCCGCCGCTGGGGTCGCCCCCGAGGCGCTCACGGAGACCGAGATCCAGCGCCTGCTCGATCGACTTGAACAATACGAACGCCTGCGCGAGGAACTGCGCGCGCGGCGGCGCGCCCAACGGCGCGCCGTCGAGCGCGACTGGTGAGCCCCGCCCCCCCCGATCCCATGCACCCATTCCTTTTCCGCTCCGCGCTCTCGCTGCTCGTCTGGACGGCTTTGGCGCTGTGCGCCGCGGCGCAGACCCGCGTGCAGAGCGCGCTGCAGCCGGGCGTGCTGAAGCTCGGGCAGCCCGGCACCTGGACCATCACGGTCGAGGGCGATGGGGAGGCCGAGCTGCTGCCGCCCGAGCCCGTCGACGGGCTGCGCTTCGGCCCGCCCTCCGCGCCCAGCCTGCTGCAGAGCCTGGTGCAGAGCGGCCGGCAGCGCACCCTGCGCATCGAGACCTCCTGGCGCATCCCGGTGGTGGCCGAACGGGCCGGGGAATTCACCCTGCCGGCCCCGCGCGTGCGCCTGGGCGGCCAGGAGGCGCGCGGCGAGCCGCGTAGCTTCGAGGCCCTGGCGGACCTGGCCGGCGCGGAGCTGGGCCTGTTGCGCATCGAGGGCGCGCCCGCGCGGCTGGTCGAGGGCCAGCCGGTGGTTTTGCAGCTGATCTTCGGCTGGCGCGCCGCCGCCGGGCGCTCGTTCAACCACGCGGCCCTGTTCCTGCCCTGGTGGCGCGCGCTGCCCGGCGCCTTCCTGGAGCTGGCCGAGGTCGATGCCAGCCGCGACCGCGTCGACATCCTGGTCAATCGCAACCAGCGGGTGACGGTCGAGCGCCTCTCGGATCATCGCCACGAAGGCGAGCCGTATCTGGCCTTCCGCTTGCCGCTGCTGCTGACCCCGACCCGCCCGGGAACCCTCGAGCTGTCGGGCAGTTTCCTCGAATTCGGCGAGGTCGTGCAGGAGCGCACCTTTTTCGGCAACAGCACCGGCCGCTTGACCCAGGCGCTCTACGCCCCGGCGGAGGCGCTCGCGATCGAGGTGCGCCCCCTGCCCCGCGAGGGCCAGCCGCTGGACTTCGGCGGTGCCATCGGCAGTTTCACGATCGAGGCCAGCGCCAGCCCGCGCGAGCTCAAGGTGGGCGACACGCTCAAGCTGGTGGTCGAGATCCGCGGCCAGGGCAACCTGCCGTTCTTCGCCGTGCCCGAGCCGGACGTCGAGGGCGCCTTCCGCGGATTCCAGTATTTCGGCTTCGAGGAGGACAAGCGCCTCGATCGCCGGCGCATCGAGTTCGACCTGGTGCCCATGGACACGCGGCTCGGCGAGGTGCCGCCGTTTTCGCTGCCGGTCTTCGATCCCCAGTCCTGGAGCTACACGCGCGTCTCGAGCGCGGCGCTGCCGATCGCGGTGCGGCCTCTGGCCACGGCCGCGCCGCTTTCAGGCGCCCCGCAGACGCCGCGCTTCGCCGACGACCTGGTCGACATCGCGCCGCGCGCGCTGCTGCCCAGCGGCCGCGCCGCCCACGCCCCCGACCTGGGGCTCCTGGCCAGCTTGGCCGGCGGCCTGGCCGTGGGCTGGCTGGCGCTGCGCTCGGCGGTGCGCCTGGGCGGCCGCGAGCCGGGCGGCGCCCGCGAGCGCCAGCGGCGCCGGGCACTCGCGGACCTGCAGCGCGCCCTGGCCACGAGCCTCGACGCCGAGGGCGACCTGGCCGCCTGGGCCAGTTTCCTGGCGTGGCGCTCGGGGGAGACCGCGGCGGCCTGGATCGGCCGCGACCTCGAACGCTGGAGCGCCGAGCGCGAGGCCGGCGGTGCGCCGCCGCTCTCGCGCGCTTCGCTGGAATCCTTGGGCCGCATCGCGCGCGGGCTCGAGTCGGCCAGCTATGGCCGGGGCGCCAAGCGCCTCTCCCGCGCCGACCTGTTGGCCACGGCGCGCGAGCTGCTGGAGGACGGACTATGAGCGCGATGCCTCTCCGGCAACCGAGCCCGGGCCCGTCCCGTGGCGCCGTTCTCCCGCGCGCGGCCTGCGGCGGCGCTTCCGCCGTGGGTTGCCCTCGAAGGCGCGCGATCGGAGGCGCCCGGGCCTGGGCGCTCGGAGCGCTCGCCTGGGCCCTGATGGGCGTGAGCACCGCCCGCGCCGAGCCGTCCCAGCTTGGACCGACCCCGGCCGATGGCCAAGGCCAGGCCGCAGCCCCCGCAGCCCCCGCAGCCCCCAGCCCGCGCGCCCTGCGCGCCGCCGAGCACGACGCGCGCGCCAAGCTGCTCGAGGACCACTTCCAAGCGGGGGTCTTGGCCTACCGGGCCGGGGATCACGGCGAAGCGCGCCGGATCTGGTCCGATCTCTTGGCCAGCGATCCGCCGCTGCTTCCCCCTGGCCACGGCCAGCCCCTCGATTTCGACGTCAGCCGCCTGCTCTACAACCTGGGCAACGCGAGCTTGCGCTGCGGCCAGCCCCTCGAAGCCCTGGGCGCCTACACCGCCGCGCTGCGTGTGAGTCCCCGCGACCGGGACCTTGGGTCCAATTTGGCCCGCGCCCGGGCCGCCGCCGGTCTGCCCGAGGCGCCCGCGCCCCGGCTGTCCCAGCAACTTTGCGCCTGGCTGGCCTGGCCGACGCCCGCAGAACGCCGCTGGCTGGTCCTGTTCGCGCTCGTGCCCCTGGGCCTGGCGTTGCTCTACGAGGCCCTGGCAGGCGGGCGCGAAGCCCGCCGAGCCCTGGCCCTGTGCCTGCTGCTGGCTTGCGGTGCCGCCGCGCCGCTCGGTTACGAGCTGCTCGGTCCGTCCCCCGCGGACGCGCTGGTGGTGGCGCCGGGCGGGGCGCCGCTTTATTCCGAGCCGCGCCTCGAGGCCCGCCAGGTGGGGCTGGCCCCGGCCGGCGAGGCGCTGAGGGAACTCGACCGACTGCCGGGCTGGCGGCGCATCGAGGACCCGAGCGGGCTCGCTGCCTGGACGCCTGCGGATGGTCTGTTCCGGTTGGCGCCGCCCTTCGGGAAGCGGCCTCGGCCCTGATCGCCGCGCCGGCCGGGCTGAGGGGAAACACCTTCCCGGGCCGTGCCCGAGAGGTCGGACCCGCCGGTCCACGGGGCTGCGGGCCGCCATCCGGCGGCCGCGCAGGCTGGGATCGCCGCCGCGCGCCGATTGTTTCCCAGCCCCTGAGGGCCCATCATGGCCCTCCCCGTGGGAGTGGATCGGTGCTGGTGTGCCGCCCGGTCTTCAAAGCCGGTTGGGTTCCGTGAACAGCGGGACCGGTGGGTTCGATTCCCATGCACTCCCGCCACGGGGTTCTCCCGGGGATTCCCACGGCTCGGCTTGGCCCGCGCCGGGCGGGCAGCCGATGGGGGAGGGCCGCCCGGCTAGCATGCCGGCGCCCCTGCGAAGCGCCCCGTGAGCGAGATCCCCGCCTACACGATCCGCAGCTACCAGCCCGGCGACGAAGCGCGCATCCTGGAGGCCTTCAACCGCTGCTTCGCGGCGGTCGACCCGACCTTCACGCCGCGCTCGCTGGAGGCCTGGCGCTGGCAGTACCTCGAGAACCCCGCGGGGCACCGCATCTACCTGGCGGTGACCGAGGACGGCGCGGTGATCAGCCAGTACGCCGGCATCCCGCAGCGCATGCGCCTCGACGGCGCCCCCGCGATCTTCACCCAGGCGGTCGATTCGATGACCGACCCGCGCTTCCGGCGCGGCCTCAAGAAGCCGGGCTTCTTCGTGCTGACGGGTTACCCCTTCGCCGAGAACTTCGGCGGCCCGCCCCCCGATCGCGACCCGGTCATGTGGGGGCTCCCGGTGCCGCCCGCCTGGCGCATCGGCAAGGCCTATCTGCAATACCAGCTGATCCGCAACGTCAACCAGCTGGTGCTCGAGCTGCCCGCGGAGCCGCGGTGCCTGGCCGAGGGCGGCGCGCTCTCGATCGACGGCGGCGCGGCGCGGGACGGCCTGCCCGCCGGGCTCGCGGGCCTGTTCGAGCGCTTCGCCGCGGGCCGCTTGGCGGTCGGTCTGCGCGATCGGGCCTATCTCGAGTGGCGCTATCGCCGCAAACCGGCCCACGAGTACCGCTTCCTGTGCGCGCGGCGCGCGGGCGAGCTGGTCGGCGCGCTGATCTGGCGCGACGGCCACTTCGATCTCCAGCACGCCGCCAACATCGCCGAATTCCTGGTGGCCCCCGGTGATCTGGAGGTCGGCGACGCGCTGCTCCACGAGCTGGCGCGCGAAGCCCGCGACCTGGGCCTGCCGCGCCTGCAAGCCCTGTTCCCCGACACCACGCCGGAGTGGCTGGCCTTCCAGCAGCGCGGCTTCCTGGTGGCGCCGACGCGCTACTTCCTGGTGGGCCGCGAATACCAAAAGCGCTACGAGATGCGCTGGCTCTACCAGCACTGGTACTACTCCCTGGGCGACACGGATCTGATCTGAGGCCGCTGCCATGACCCGCATCGAGCGATCGGAATCCGTCCAGGGCGACTACGAGGTGCGCGAGTTTCGCCCCGGCGACGAGACCAGCCTGCTGGAGACCTTCAACGCGGTCTTCGCCGCGGAGAACCCCGGTTTCGTGCCGCGCAGCCTGGAGGAGTGGCGCTGGAGCGCGCTCGAGAACCCGGCCGGTTTCCGCATTTTCCTGGGACTCCACGGCGCCCAAGTGGTGTCCCAATACGCCGCCTGGCCCATGCGCGTGTGGTGGGACGGGGGCGTGCGCCATTGCGCCCAGATCGTCGATTCGATGGTCCATCCGGCGCACCGCGGGGGGCTCAAGCGCCCGGGCCTGTTCGTGCGCACCGCCTGGCCGTTTTTCGACGCCTACGGCGGCCCGGACAAGGACCTGGTCCACTACGGGATGCCGATCGACACGGCCTGGCGCATCGGCCGGACGTTCCTCGAATACGAAGCCCTACGCACCCACGGCCTGCTCGGGCGCCCCGTGGGGCAGCGCCCGGCGCGGACCGATCTGCCGCGCTTCGCTCCCGGAGCGCCCTGCACCCCGGGGCTCGAGGAACTCGAGCGTTTCGACGAGCAGGTGCACTGGCTGTATCAGCGCTGCGTGGGCCTGTGGGGCCTCTCCACGATCCGCGACACGCTGTTCATGAACTGGCGCTACGTGGACCGCCCGGGGGTGCGCTACCGGCGCCTCGTATTCCGCGACCAGGACGGCATCGTGCGGGGGCTGCTCGTGCTGCGCCACATGGACTGGATCCTGCCCAACCTGATGGTGATCGCGGATTGCCTGGTGCCGCCCGGCGAGGCCGAGGTCCTGTCGCTCCTGGTCGCTGGAGCCGAGGCCCTGGCGCACAGCGCGGGCGCCAGCGCGTTGGTCGGGCTGCTGCCCGAATGGTCGCCCTGGTTCCCCTGGTTCCAGTGCCAGGGGTTCCTGGTGCACCCCTCAGATTATTTCATGGTCGTGCGCTCGTTCCATCCGCGCATCGACAGCCTGTGGCTGCGCGACGCCTGGTGGTACCAGCTGGGCGACACGGACCTGGTCTGAGCGCGGCCACCCCGGTCGCCGGATCGTGGCGTCAGGGATCGCCGCGCCCCCCTCGGGCGAGATCGGAGTGCGAGCGGAGCCGGCGGGCCGCCGGGGTCGCGGCGCCGCGCCGGCCGGACCGGTCGGAAGGTCGCCGCGCGAGCGGCGACCTAGCTTTCGCCCGGCTCGAGCCCCGCCCCCCGTGTCTCCCGGGCAACGATCGGGGAGCCGCACGCGATCGGGGCGGAGGCCGGGCCGACCCTGGCCTACAATCCGTCTCCCGCGGGGCCGAGCCCCGCTTCCCCGAGCCCCATGCAACCTGAACCTCCGGGCAAGAATTTGGTGCTGGTCTGCTGCCT
>JBILNK010000044.1:0-25878 GCA_044375105.1 Planctomycetota bacterium | reverse complement strand
CGGACTCCCGGGTTTACGCCGACCTGCCCTACCAGTTCCAAGGCCAGGGCCGGCAGATCGGCGGGCCCCAGCCCGTGCCCAGCGAGGCGGCACCGGCGCCCCCCGGAGCCGAGCGCAGCGAGGCCGGGCGAGAGCCACAGCATCCGGGGCAAAACAAGTTGGAGTTCCCCGACCAGCCCGCGGACGCCGACGGCGAGGGCCCAGCGGCCGGCACGCAGGGTTCCGCGGACTCCGATCCGGAGGCCGGGTCCAGCCGAACCGCGAGCGAACCCGCGAGCCTCCCCATGGCCCCGGCCGAGGGCTTCGCGGTCGCGGAAGGCAACACCCTGCGCCGCTTGCAGCACGAACCGAAGCCGGCGGGCGCCGCTGGCCGCTTGGTGGCCTTCCCGGAGCGCCTGGCGGACGTGGCGGCGATCCGGCGCGACCTGGGCGAGCGCCCGGTGCACAGCCTGGAGGAGGTCTTGGTGACGCCGACGCCCCTGTGGAAGCGCTCCATGGACGTGCTCGGCGCCGGCACCGCGCTGGTGCTTCTCTCGCCCCTGTTCCTGGCCCTGGCCCTGCTGGTGCGCCTGTCCTCGCCGGGCCCGATCATCTTCCGCCAGCAGCGCGTCGGCGCCGGCGGCAAGCCCTTCACGTTCTACAAGTTCCGCTCCATGTACGTCGATGCGGAGGCCCGCAAGACGGCCCTGATGGCCCAGAACGAGGCCGACGGCCCGGTCTTCAAGATGAAGAACGACCCGCGGGTCACGCCGATCGGCCGCGTGCTGCGGCGCTACAGCCTCGATGAGCTGCCGCAGATCTGGAACGTGCTCAAAGGCGACATGTCTCTGGTCGGCCCGCGCCCCCCGACCCTCGACGAGGTGCCGAACTACGCCGCCTGGCAGCGCCAGCGCCTGCGCCTCAAGGGCGGCCTGACCTGCACCTGGCAGGTCAGCGGCCGCAGCGACGTGTCCTTCGAAGACTGGATGCGCATGGACGCGCGCTACGCCAAGCAGCGCGGCCTCAAGACCGACCTGACGCTGATCCTGCGCACCGTGAAAGCGATCTTCACCGGCCGTGGTGCCTACTGACCGGGCCGATGGGCTGACAGGCTGAGGTAAGGATCGAATCGGGCGCCGTCCGTGCACGGCAACCAACCGGCCGGACTGTCCTGACTCCTTCCCGCGGCGCAGGGACCGGGAGCGCTAGAACGGGCCGATCCGCTCCCAGCCCCATTGCGTGGCCACGATACCCTGGTCGCTCGAGGCCAGACCGGTCGAACTCCGCACGCCGCGCCAGCGGCGGAGAATTGGCCAAGAATGAGTCTCCAGACGTTCAGCGCGCAACAGAGCTGGCCAGGCGCGGGCCGAAAAGGAGATGATCCCGGCACCGCCCATGCCGAACCCCACCCGACCTTTTTCGGCTTGGCCGGCGCTGCTGCTGGCGTTGCTGCCGATGCCCGGCTGTCCTCAAGCGCACGCGCCGGCGGAGCCGCGCGGTGCCGTTGCCACCGAGGAGCCGAAGGGGCCGGCGGGCAGCGGGCCGGCGGTCGGGGTCAACCTGGTCTACCAAGCCTACTGGTCGAGTCAGCAGCCGTTCGTGGACCTGTTCCGCGGCGCCGGCCCCTGGTTGCCACAGCGGGTCGAGGGCTGGGAGTGGGATACCGGCGAGCCGCTCGATCTGGATGCGGACGGCTGGATCGCACGGCTACGGCCCGGGCAGGCGGCGGGCACTCTGATGGCCCGCGGCCTGAGGGGCCGTTACCCGGGCGGGCGCTATCGTCTGTACCACACAGGACGGGGCAAGCTGGAGCTGATGCAGGATGGACGCATCGTGGGCCGGGGCAAGGATCATCTCGAGGTGGTGATCACTCCGAGCGATGCCGGCGTGCAGCTCAAGCTGCTAGAGAGCGACTCCAAGGATCCCCTGCGCGATATCCGCCTGGTGCCGGAAGGATTCGCGGATAGCTACGCCAAGCAGCCCTTCCGGCCCGAATTCCTCGAATTCCTGCGACCCTTTTCGACGCTGCGCTTCATGGACTGGCAGCGCACCAACGATTCCAAGCTGGCGCGCGATGATCAGCGTACCCGTGCCGCGACCATGACCCAGGCCGGCGACTCGGGGGTCGCCCTGGAGCTGTGCGTCGAGCTGCTGAACGCGCTCGACAAGGACGGCTGGTTCTGCGTGCCGCACGAGCTCGACGATGAGGGCGTGCGCGCCATGGCCGAGCAGGTCGCCGAGCATCTGGAACCGGGCCGGGTGGCCTTCGTCGAGCTCTCCAACGAGGTCTGGAACGACCAATTCAGCCAGGCGCGCTGGGCCCAGGAGCGCGGCCTCGAGCGCCGGCTGTCCAGCAATCCTTTCGAGGCCCGGCTGCGGGCCTATTCCGAGCGCGCGGTCGAGGTCTTCGCGATCTGGAAGCGGGCCTTCGGCGCCGGTGCGGAGCGCCGCCTGGTGCGCGTGCTGGCCGGCCAGAGCGCGAACCCCTGGACCGCCGAGGTGATCCTGTCCTGGAAGGATGCCCACCGGCAGGCCGATGCCTACGCGGTCGCGCCGTACTTCGGCCATGGCCTGGGGGCCCCCGAGCGCCAGGGCGAGGTCGCCGCGGCGAGCGAGGAACAGCTCTTCGCCTGGCTCTCGAAAGACGTCGACCTGGTGCTCGAGCAGACCCGCGAGAACGCGCGGGTGGCGCGGCGCTTCGGCCTGCCCCTGATCGCCTACGAAGGCGGCCAGCACCTGGCCGGCCACGGCGGCGCCCAATCGAACCGGGCCCTGACCGAACGCTTCCACGCCGCCAACCGCAGCCCGCGCATGGGCCAGCTGTACGGGCGCTACCTGGCCGGCTGGAAAGCGGCCGGAGGGCGCCTGTTCTGCCACTGGAATTCGATCGAGACCTATTCGGAATGGGGTTCCTGGGGACTGGTGGAGTTCGTCGACCAGCCGCGCAGCGAGGCGCCCAAGCTGGACGCCCTGCTCGATTTTGCGGAAGGGGAGCCGCGCTGGTGGTGAGCGGGAGGACGCTTGGAACGGCGGGCGGACCGAGCGTCGGTGCGACCGCCAGGCAGGGCTCGTACGCATCGGATCCGGCCGCGCCGGCGCCCGGCAGCCATGCCGCCTTCCGCGCCACCCGCAGTTTCGGCTCCCTGGATGGCCTGCGCTGTTTCAGCATCCTGGCCGTACTCTGGCACCACGCCCACGGCGGGCTGCCGGAGCTCCTGGCAAGTACGCGCGGCTTCCTGGGCGTGGACATGTTCTTTGTCCTGTCCGGCTTCCTGATCGTAACGCTACTGCTGCGCGAGCGCGACAAGACCGGCACGATCGCCCTCTCCAAGTTCTACGCGCGCCGCACGCTGCGCATCTTCCCGCTCTACTACGCCGTCGTGCTGGGTCTGGCGGTGCTGCTGTGGGCCGAGCCGGGCGGCTCGATGGACCCCGCTTACTTCGCTGAGCTGCCCTACCTGCTGACCTACACCTCCAACTGGATCGAGGCGACCTCGGTCCTGGCGATCGCCTGGTCCCTGGCTACCGAAGAGCAGTTCTACCTGCTCTGGCCGCCGATCGAGCGCTTCCTCGGACGCCTGGTCACGCCGCTGCTGGTGGCTTTCCTGGCGCTCAACCAGGCGGTCAATTTCCGCCTGCTGGATCCCTGGCTCGAGGCCTCGTTCGGCTTCCGCGCGGCCGAGTTGGAGATCCTGTCCTCGACCTTCACACCGATCCTCTTGGGCGTCGGCCTGGCGCATCTGGCTCATGCCCCGGCGGGCTTCGCCCTGCTGCGGCGCCTGTGCGGCTTCGCCGGAGCGCCGCTGATCTGGCTGGCGGCCCTGCTGGCGGCCGTGTCCTGGCCGGTCGGCGATATCGCCGGCCTGCCGCGGCTCGCGATCCAGCTGGCCATGGCGGGGCTGCTCGCCAGCGTGGTGCTCCGCGAGGGCCACGCCCTGGGGGGCCTGTTGCGTTGGCGCCCGATCGCGCGCCTGGGCGTGATCAGCTACGGCATGTACCTGCTGCACATGTTCGCGCTGCACGGGGCGCGCCTGGTGCAGGGTCGGCTCGGCTTCGAGGATCCCTGGAGCCGCACCCTGCTCTGCCTCGGGCTGACCGTGCTGTTGGCCGAGGCCTCGTTCCGCTGGTTCGAGGCCCCGATCCTGCGGCTCAAGTCCCGCTTCGAGGCACAGCGCTGAGGAGCGCCGTGACATGAACCTGCTGATCGCGATCGTCAACTACCGCTCGGCCGGCCTGGTCGCGGACCTGCTCGACAGCCTGGCCGAGGAGGTCCGTGGCCTGGGCGGCGTCTTGGTGCGGGTGGGCGACAACGGCTCCGGCGACGGATCGGTGGCGCGCCTCGCGGCCCACGTGGCGGCCCGCGGCTACGGCGATTTCGCAGAGATCTTGGACCTGGGCCAGAACGGCGGCTTCGCCTTCGGGAACAACCGCTTGATCGAAGGCCCGCTGTCGGCGCCCGCGGCCGAGCGCCCGCCCTACGTGCTGCTGCTGAACCCGGACACGCGGGTGCGGCCCGGCGCGCTGCGGGCGCTGCTCGAGTTCATGGAGTCGCATCCCGAGGCGGGCCTGGCCGGCAGCCGCCTGATCGACCCCGACGGGAGCGTGCAGACGAGCGCCTTCCGCTTCCAGGGCTTCTTCAGCGAGATCGACGATGGCCTGCGGCTGGGCCTGGTCTCGCGCCTGCTCGAGCCCTGGAAGGTGACCGCGCCCCAGCCCCTGGACCGGCCCACGCGCTGCGGCTGGGTCGCGGGGGCCGCGCTGATCGTGCGCCGCGAGGTCTTCGAGCAGATCGGCCTGATGGACGAGGCCTACTTCCTGTACTTCGAAGAGGAGGACTTCATCAAGCGCGCGGCGGACGCGGGTTTCCACTGCTGGTACGTGCCCGGATCCCAGGTGGTGCACCTGGTTGGGCAGACCTCGGGGGTCACCAACAAGCAGGACCAAAACCGTCGCAAGCCCAAGTTCTGGTTCGAGACGCGCCAGCGCTATTTCGTGCGGCACCACGGGATCTTCAAGTCCTTCTGGATCGACGCCGCCCACCTGTCCGCATTCCTGCTCTGGCGTCTGCGCCGGCGGTTGCAGGGCAAGCCCGACCCGGACCCGGCCCAGTACGCCCGCGACCTACTGCGCTTCAACCTGCTGGCTTCGCGGCGGCTGGCGCCGGCCCGCATCCCGCGGCTGCCCGGCTGACAGCCTGGGAAGACACCGACCCGGCCTGCGCCCGAGCCGCAAGAGCGGGCGGTCGGCACGCCCATGGGCCGCTATGCGGCGGCCACAAAGGCTGGAATCGGCGCGATTCGAGGGGCAGCGCGCTCAACGCGGGCTCGGCAGCACACCGCGGCGCTCGTCCAGCCAGGCCGCTTGAGCGGCAGGGACCCGCGTCGCTGGCCGCGGCAGCCGATAGCGCCCGGGATTGGCCAGACAATAGCCGGCCAGGCCTCCGATCAGCGAGAAGTACAGCGGCACGATCATGGCGTTGAGCAGGTTGTCGACCATGTACAGGCCGACCATCAAGGCCGCGCCGAGCGACAGGCCGCGGCCGCTCTTGAATTGATCCACGGGCGGCAGCTTCCAATACAGCAACAGGACCGGCGCCAGGAACAAGAGCAGCAGACTGGCGATGCCGATCAGACCGTTGATGTTGAAAGCCTGGATCCACAGGCCGTCTGCGACCACCTTGCCGTCGGCGCTCTTGGCCCAGGCCACGCGCCCGCGATCGTGCATGCCCCAACCGTACAGCGGCTGCTGCATGGCCTTGCCGGCCAGCAGGTTCTCGGCCTCGAAGCGATAGGCCAGGGATTCTGCGCGGTCGGGACCGACCAGCTCGGCCACCGCCTGGACGACGTTCTGGCCATCCCACAGGCCCGGGGCGCGCAGGGCGGCGTAGGCGCCGGGGGCGAGCGCCAACAGGAGGCACAGGAGCCCGGTGCGCAAGCGCGAAACCGAAAAGAGCAGCGCCAAGCCCGTCAGCAGCAGCGCCACGGCGCCGGTGGACTTGATGAAGACGTTGACCAGCAGGAGGAACACCAGCAGCGCTGGGATCGGGAGACCAAAGAGCCGCCGCAGCTGGCCGCTCCACCACAGCACGGCCCCCGCCAGGGTGCCCATGGCCATGAACAGGCCCAGCATCAGGCCGTGGTGCATGAACACCATCGGCCGCCAGCCGCCGAAACGGGCGACCTGCTCGAAGCCGCCGGCGTGGGCGAAGTAGCCATAGATCTGCACGTGCAGCTGGGGGCTCATACGCGCCTCCCAGACGCAAAATGGCGCGTAGAAGAGGGCCGCCAGGAACAGCGCCAAGAAAAATTCGCGCAGGCCCGCGAAACTGCCCAGGTAGGCGCGGCCCAGCAGGTACGGCAGGTAGTACCAGGCCAGACGGTCCATCACGCCCGCCAGGCCGTCGTAGGGGCCCAGGCCATTGAGCAGCGAGGTGACCATCGGGCACAGGCACCAGGCCAGCATGGGCACGTCGATCAGCGCCGGCCGCATGCGCCGCAGGCGATCGGCGTCGAAGATCAAGAGGCCCAGCAGCGGCGAGAAGGAGACCGCGGCATCCTTCGAATAGTCGACGAATCCGGGCACCTCGGCCACGGCCACGGGCAGCAGCAGCCAGCCGCCGATCGCCGAGATCAGGAAGGCGCGGCGCGGGGAGAAGACGGCGAACAGCAGCAGCGTGAGCGGCAGCCAGCCGAGCATCATCAGCGGGACCAGGGTGTTGCCTTGCATCAGCCGGCGACCCCCTGGGCGCGGATCCTGCGGAACAGCTGCAGGCCGAGGGGCAGGCAGATCGCCAGCCCGATGGCGGTCTGCAGGAGCAGCATCGCCGGACTGCCGCCCGCCCGCTCGAGCTCACGGTTCAGCAAGAAGGCCAGTCCGCCGGCCAGGGCGGCGATGGCGGTGTAGCGCAGATCCTGGCGGTGGATCGGCAAGCCATGGGCCGCCAGGGCGATCTGGACCACGCCATGGCCGAGCAACGTGCCCAGGCTCAGACCCACGATGAAACCCGGGAGAGCGCCCAGGCGGTATCCCAGCCAGCCGCCGACCAGCTTGCCGGCGAAGGCGGCCAGGTTGGCGCAGGCCAGGGAGCGCGTGTCCCCGCGGGCCAAGAGAGCCCGGTCGGAGGTCACGCTCAGCAGGAAGAACCAGGAGGCCAGCATCGAGAGCGGCGCCATCCAGCCCGCGTCGTGGAATTCCGACAGGTAGAAGAGTCGGAAGAACACCGGCGAGAACAGCACCACCGCCAGGGACAGCAGCAGCGCGGCGCGCAGCAGGGTGGTGCGGCTCTGCTCGAAGCGCTCGCGGAGCAGCTCGGGCTCGCGGCGCGCGTAGCTGGCCAGCAGCGGGAAGATCACCTGGCCGGTCAGCACGCCCCCCAAGAACTGGGGCAGGTTGACGATCGCCAGGGCCTGGCCATAGACGCCCAGCACGCCCTCGGGCACCTTTTGGGCGAGCAGCAGGCGGTCGATCTGCATGGCGAAAAAGGTCACCCCGGTGCTGACGAAGATCCAGCGCCCGAAGCGCAGCAGCTCCGCCAGGGCCGCGCCCTCGAAGCGCAGGCGGTTGCGCTCCCCGGGCAGGGCCAGGTGGCTCCAGAGCATGACCACGGCCGCCTGGGTCAGGGTGCCGGCCACCAGGGCCCAGGGCGTGGGCGAGGTGGCCGCCCACACGACCATCACCGCGATGGCGGCCGCCTGGGCGAACAGTTCGCCCTGCACCTTGCGGGCCAGGGCCAGGTGCCGCTCCGCGGTGAAGATCTTGGTCGAGTTGAAGCCCTGCAGGATGGCCTGCAGCGAGGCCACCGGCAGCAGCTGCTCGAGCCGCGCGTAGCCGGGGTGCTGCTCGTTGGCGTACAGAGCCGCGAAGGGGGCAGCCAGCAGCAGGGCGGCGGCGAACAGCAGGAAGCCGCGCAGCACCTGCAGGCTGAAGGCGCTGTCCAGGAAGGCCGGATCGTCGCCCCGACGGCTGTGGACGATGCAGGGGCCGACCCCCACGTCGCTGAACATGCCGAGGCCCATGACGAAGGTGCTGACCATCAACATGACCCCGAAGTCGTCGCGCACCAGCAGGCGCGCCAGGATCACGTTGGAGGCCAGGCGCAGCAGGTTGGCGGCCCCCAGGCCGGCGACCGTCCATTTGGAGCTGCGCGCCACCCGCGCATGCAGCTCGCCGCCCACCGGGACCTCGGCGGGGGCAGGGGTGCGCAGCGCGGTTTCGGACATGGGGCGGTCCCCGGGTCGACCCGGAGCCTGGGATTGGAGTCGGCGCAGAGGCCGGCGCTGCCCTCCAGCTTGAACGGCACTTCCCCGAATTGCGACCCTCGGGGACAGCCCAGCCCCCCAAGGGGCCAGGGGCGCGCCGGCTCTCGCGCCTACGCGCTGGCCCATGGGACCAAACCGCGCTGCGCGCCCTCGGCCGGCTTCCCGACCGTGGGCAACGCCGGTCGCGGCCCGCCGGTTAACTTCTGCACCCTGCTTGTCCGGCCCGCCCCGCTCGCCCGCGCCACCCGTCCCCCATGACCCACAGAAACCGCCGGTCGCTGCTGCTGATCCCGACCCTGCCGGCGGTCCAGCCCCCCCGGGGTGGCGTGATCCTGACCCGCAAGTTCCTGGAGGGCTGCGAGGCCTTCCGGGCCGCCTGGGACGGCCCCATGGAACTGCTCCTGCGGCCCACGGACCAGCCCACCGACAACCTGGACAACGTCGAGGTCCAGCCCGGCGACCTGCCCTTCGGCCTGCGCGTCTTGGCCCTGGACGATCCGGCGGTCAAGCCCCTGCTGGCCCAGGCCGGGGTCGTGCTCGGCGGCCTGTGCCACGAGCAGAGCCACCTGGCCGGCTGGTCGGCGGAGGCCGGCACGCCCTTCGCCTACACCACCGAATACACCCTGCGCACGCGCCTGCAGATCGCCGCGGTCGAGGTCAAGAATCCCCTGCGGCGCTGGCGGCGGATGTGGTTCGAGCGCGGCCTCGAGCGCCGCCACGAGGCCTCCCTGCGGCGCGCCAGCGGCGTACAGTGCAACGGCACGCCGACCTTCGACGCCTACCGGGGGCTGACCCGCGAGCCGCTGCTGTTCTTCGACACCCGCCTCGAGGAGGCGCACCTGATCGGGACCGGCATGCTCGACGAACGCCTGCGCGAGCGCGAGCGGCGGCGCGCCACCGGGGATCCGATCCGGCTAGCCTTCTCGGGACGCCTCAAGGAGATTAAGGGCGTCGACCATCTGATCCCGGTGGCCGAGGAGCTGCGGCGCCTGGGCGTGCCCTTCCAGCTCGACATCTATGGCGAGGGCAACCTGAACCAGGCCATCGACGAGAGCATCGAGGACCGCGGGCTGGCCGGGCTGGTGCGGCGCCACGGCACGCTCGATTTCCACACCGAGCTGACCCCGCGGATCCAGTCCCAGTGCGACCTGTTCGTGGCCTGCCATCGCCAGGGCGACCCCTCCTGTACGTACCTCGAGACCTTTGGCTGCGGCGTGCCGATCGCGGGCTACGCCAACGAGGCCTTCGCCGGCCTGCTCGAGCGCACCGACTCCGGCGTGGCCGTGCCCATGGACCAGCCCGAAGCCTTGGCCCGCGCGATCCAGGCCCTGGCCCAGGACACGCCGCGGCTGGCGCGCCTGTCCCAAACGGCGCGCGAATTCGCTGCAAAAAACACCTGCGAGCGCACCTTCGCGCTGCGCACCGCCCACCTCGAGCGCCTGCGCGCGCGCGCCTGACCCATGCCGCAGCCGCTGCAGCTGTGTTTGGTGTGCTCCTCCGGCGGGCACTTGTTCGAGCTGCTCTCGCTCAAGGCCCTGTGGGCCGAACGCCCGCACTTCTGGGTCTGCTTCGACACGCCGGACGCGCGCTCGCTGCTCTCCGGCGAGGACGTGGTCTGGGCCCACCACCCCACCAACCGCAACCTGATCAACCTGTGGCGCAACTTCGGCCTGGCCAAGCGCGTGCTGGCCGAGCGGCGCCCGGACGTGCTGCTCTCGACCGGCGCCGGGGTGGCCGTGCCGTTCCTGCTGGCCGGCAAGCGCCTGGGCATGCGCACGATCTATCTCGAATCGATCACGCGCCTCGCGGAGCTATCGCTGTCCGGCCGCATGCTCTACGGCCGCGTGGACGAGTTCCTGGTGCAGTGGCCGGAGCTGGCCCGACGTTTCCCGCGCGCGAGCTATCGAGGCGGCATCCTGTGATCCTGCTGACCGTCGGGACCGAAAAGTTTTCGTTCCACCGGTTGGTGGAGGCCTTCGACGCCCTGGCGGCCCCCGGCGGGCCCCTGGCAGGGCGCGAGCGCTTCGCTCAGATCGGATCCTCGAGCCATGTGCCGCGCCACGTGCCCCACGAGCGGCTGGTGCCCTTCGAGCGCATGCGCGCGCTGATCGCCGGCGCCGAGCTGGTGATCTCCCATGCCGGCGCGGGGTCCACCCTGCTGTGCCTCGAGCTCGGGCAGCGCCCGCTGCTGGTGCCGCGCCAACGCCGCCACGGAGAGCACGTGGACGACCATCAGGTGGGCTTCGCGGAGCGCCTGACGCAGGCCGGCCGGGTCGGGCTGCTGCGCGATCCGGCCGAGCTCGGCGCGGCCATCGAAGCGGCCCTGGCCGCCGCGCGGGGCCAGCGCAGCGGCCCGCGGGCCGTCGAGCTGGCGGCCTATCTGGAAGGCCGCTTCGGGGCCTTGGAGCGCGAGCGATGAGCGCCCCGGTGCGGCTCGGCGCCGTGGCCATCGGGCGCAACGAGGGCCAGCGCCTGGAGCGCTGCTTGGAGGCCCTGCTGGCCCAGGGGCTGGCCACGGTGTACGTCGATTCGGGCTCGACCGACGGCAGCCGCGAGGCGGCGCGCCGGCGCGGCGTCGAGGTGGTCGAGCTGGACCTGTCGCGGCCGTTCACCGCGGCCCGGGCGCGCAACGCCGGCTTCGAGCGCCTGCTCGAGCTGCACCCCACGGTCGAGTTCGTGCAGTTCGTCGACGGCGATTGCGAGCTGGTGCCGGATTGGATCGAGCGCGGCCTGGCGGCGCTGCGGGCGGAGCCGGACCTGGCGGCGGTTTGCGCCCAGCGCAAGGAGCGCTTTCCGGAGGCCTCGCCCTGGAACCTGCTCTGCGACCTCGAATGGAACACCCCGGTCGGCGAGGCCGAGGCCTGCGGCGGCGATGCGCTCTATCGGCGCGCCGCCCTGGAGGCCGTGGGCGGCTTCGATGCGCGCCTGATCGCCGGCGAAGAGCCCGAGCTGTGCTTCCGCCTGCGGAGGCGCGGCGGCCGCATCCGGCGCCTGCCGGGCCTGATCACCCTCCACGACGCCGCCATGACCCGCTTCGGGCAGTGGTGGCGGCGCACCAAACGCTCCGGGCACGCGGCGGCCGAGGCCTGGGCGCTGCACGGCACCGGCGGCCAGCGCGCCATGGTGCGCCTGGCCCAGAGCGCCCTGCTGTATGCCCTCGGCCTGCCGCTCGCCGCCCTCGGGGCCAGCCTGGGCCTGTGGGCCGCCGGCCTACCCCTCTGGCCGGCGCCCCTCGGACTGGCGCTGGCCTACGGCCGCCTGGTTTCCAAGGTGCGGACCCAGCGCCAGGCCCGCGGGGATTCCCCGGGGGCCGCGGGGCTCTACGCGCGCTACACCTTCCTGGGCAAGTTCGCCGAAACCGCCGGTTTCCTCTCGTTCTGGAAGCACCGCCTGCTCCGTCGACGGGCCGGCCTGATCGAATACAAGTGAGCCCCGCCCCCGCCGACCCCGCCGCCGCGCGGGGCTCCGGGCCCCCCCGCCGGGTGGCCTACCTGATCAACCAGTACCCCAAGACCAGCCACGCCTGGATGCGGCGCGAGATCCTGGCCGTGGCCGGGGCGGGCTTCGAGGTGCAGCGTTTTTCGCTGCGGCGCGTGGGCGAGCCGCTGGTGGATCCGGGCGACCTGGCGGAGGCGGAGCGCACGCACTTCGTGCTCGATCACAAGCCGGCGGTGCTGCTGGCGACCCTGCGCGTCGCGCTGACCCGCCCCGGGCGCTTTTTCGAGGCCCTGCGCCGGGCCTGGTTCATCGGCCGCCGCCACCCGCGCGGCCGATTCGCGCACCTCTTCTACCTGGCGGAAGCCTGCTACCTGCTGGGCCGCCTGGCACAGCGCCCGGTCGACCACCTGCACGCCCACTTCGGCACCAACAGCGCCACGGTGGCCTGCCTGCTCGAGACCCTGGGGGGCCCGGGCTACAGCTTCACCTTCCACGGCCCGGAAATCTTCGAAGCGATCAGCCAGCACGGGCTGCGCGAATGCCTGCACCGGGCGCGCTTCGCCGTGGCGATCAGCCACCACGGGCTGTCGATGCTGAAGCGCTGGTCCGACTACGCCCACTGGGGCAAGCTGCACCTGATCCATTGCGGCATCGACGGCACGTTCCTGGATGGCGCGGCCTCGCCGAATCCCAAGAACCAGCGCCTGATCTGCGTGGCGCGCCTCTCGCCGGTCAAGGGCCACCTGGTGCTGCTGGAAGCCTTGGCCGAGCTCCGGCGGCGCGGCAAGCCCCTGCGCCTGGCCCTGATCGGGGGCGGCGAATTCGAGGGCGAGATCCGGCGCGTGGCCGGCCAGCTGGGCGTGCTGGAGCAGCTCGAATTCCTGGGCTGGAAGAGCGGCGCCGAGGTGCGCGCGGAGCTGCTCCAGAGCCAGGCCATGGTGCTGCCCTCCTTCGACGAAGGCCTGCCCGTGGTGTTCATGGAGAGCTACGCCCTGCGGCGGCCGGTGATCTCGACCTACATCGCCGGGATCCCGGAGCTGGTCGAGAACGGGCGCTCCGGCTGGGTCGTGCCGGCCGGCTCGGTCGAGGCCCTGGTCGAGGCCCTGGAGGCCTGCCACGGCGCCAGCGCCGCCGAGCTCGACCGCCTCGGCGCCGCGGGCCGCGCGCGGGTCGAAGCGGACCACGATGCCGGCAAGGAAGCGGCGCGCTTGATGGAGCGCTTCGAGGCCGCCATCCGAGTAGCGCGCGGGGGGGCCGGGGTGTGCTGAGCGAGATCCTGGCCCACGGCCTGGCGGCGCTGACCCTGCCGGGCACCGTCGAGCTGGCGCTGTTGACCTTCGGCTGGCTGCGCGGGCGGCCGCTGCTAGAGGGGCCCGAGCCCGGGCGCCTCGAGCGCCTGACGGTGGTCATCCCGGCCCACGACGAGGGCGCGGGTATCGCGCGCACCCTGGGCGGTCTGCTGGCTTGCCCGCGCCCGGAGGCCGAGGTCGAGCTGCTGGTCGTGGCGGACAATTGCAGCGACGACACCGCCGAGCAAGCCCGGGCCCTGGGGCGCGCACGACCCCGCGCGGGCTTCAGCGTCACGGTGCTCGAGCGCCGGGACCCCGAGCGGCGCGGCAAGGGGCATGCCCTCGATTTCGCCTTCCGCTCGGCCCTGGCCCGCTCCGGCGCGGATCGCCCCGGGGCCTTCCTGGTGATCGACGCGGATACGCGCGTCAGCTCGACCCTGCTGACCGGCGCGGCGCAGGCCTTCGAGCGCGGCGTGCCGGCCCTGCAGGCGCCGTACCACTCCGGCGATCCGGAGGTCTCCCTGCGCGCCCGCCTGCAGCACCTGGCGCTCTTGGCCTTCAACCACCTGCGCCCCAAGTCCCGCGACCACCTGGGACTGTCCGTGGGCATCCTGGGCAACGGCTTCGGCCTGAGCGCGCGCACGCTGGAGGCCGTGCCCTACACGGCCACCTCGATCGTCGAGGACCTCGAATACCACATCCGCCTGGTGCGCGCCGGCATCCGCGTGCGCTTCCTGGCGGAGGCGCTGGTGGCCGCCGACGCACCGCCGTCCCTGGGCGCCAGCAAGACCCAGCGCTCGCGCTGGGAAGGCGGCCGCTTCCGCATGATCCGCGAGCACGCCCCCGGGCTGTTCCTGGAGGTGCTTAAGGGGCGCCTCAGGCTGCTGGAGCCGCTGCTCGAGCTGCTGCTCTTGCCGCTGGGCTTCCACGTGGCCCTGCTGCTCCTGGCCCTGGCCGTGCCGGGCCCGGCCGCCCACGGCTATCTGGGGCTGGCCCTGGCGCTCCTGCCGCTGCATATCCTGTGCGCCATCCGGGTCGGCAAGGGCAGCGCCAAGGACCTGCTGGCGCTGCTGCTGGCGCCGGCCTACGTGGCCTGGAAGCTGGCGCTGCTGCCGCGCCTGCTGGCCACCGCGCGGCGCTCGAGCGCCTGGAAGCGCACGGAGCGCAGCGCCGAACAGCCTCCCCCGGGAGTCGACTGAAGCCGGAGCTGGCGGCATTGGCCCCGGTGATGCAGGTTGCAAACCGCCGGGGGCCTGCACCCAGCTGGGTGGGTGTAGCCAAGTTACAAGCCCGTCCCGTGGCGCCCCGGATCGCGACACGACAACAGATTCCCGGCCCGCGCGCGCCATCCGGCCATTGATGCTGGCTTGACCGGAGCTTTGCGGAGGCTGCCTAGGGTGCCGGCCATGCAGATCCCGCTCCCCCCCGCCCGCGCCCTGGCCGCGGCGGCGCTGTGCCTCGGCGCCCTGCCGCTCTCCGCCCAGACCTTCACCATCATCGGCCTGCCGGACACGCAGAACTACAGCGAGTTCTTCCCGGCGATCTTCAGCGCCCAGACCCAATGGGTCGCTGCGAACCTCAGCCAGCGCAACATCCGCTACGTGGCCCACTACGGCGACGTGGTCAACGACGGCGACAACCTGGTCCAGTGGGCCAACGCCGACCAGTCCATGTCGGTGCTGGACGCCGCCGGGGTGCCCTACGGCGTGACCGCCGGCAACCACGACATCACGCCGACCGGCAGCGCCGGCCAGCCCTACATCCCGCAGTTCTTCAAGCAATTCTTCGGCGCCCAACGCTTCGCCGGCAAGTCTTGGTACCGCGGCAGCTCTCCGAGCGGCATGAGCAGCTACCAGGTCTTCCAGGCCGGAGGGTTCGAGTTCCTGGGCCTGCACCTCGAGTGCGATGGAGCCCTGCGCGAGCTCGAGTGGGCCCAGGGCATCTTGAGCCAGCACCGCGACAAGCCGGTGATGATGACCACCCACCGCTACCTGCAGGACGCCGAGGACTACACCGCCGGCGTGCCGCTGGTGCCCTCCGGCTACTACCCCCCGATCTGGTACGCGATCGAGGGCAAGTACGTACCGGACGGGATCGAGTCGACCCAGTTCGCGGACTGGTTCGTGCGCCGTAACCCGAACATCTTCTGGGTCAACTGCGGCCACTTCCACGAGGAATTCCGCCAAACCCTGACCAACGTCGAGGGCCGCACCGTGCACGAAGTCCTGGCCGACTACCAGGACGACCCCAACGGCGGCGACGGCTGGTTGCGCATCATGGAGCTGGACATCGGCGCCAAACTGGTGCGCGTCGACTCCTACTCGCCGACCCTCAACGCCTTCCGCAGCGCGGCCGAGAGCAAGTTCAGCGCGCCGGTCGACTTCGACGGCTTCCGCGAAACGCGCCCGACGGTGGTGCTGCAGGAACAGATCGCCACCCACCTCGGCAGCACCTACGTCGGCACTCAGGACACCTGGATCAACCAGGCCAGCCCCAACACAGCCTACGGTCAATCCGAGACGCGCGAATCCGACGACGACACGACCAATTCGCTGTTTTCCGATTCCCGCGGCCAAGCGCTGATCCGCTTCGACGGCATCGTCGGCCCGGCCGGTCTCGGGCGCGTGCCCGCTGGTGCCCAGGTGGTGCGCGCGCACCTTTCGATCCAGATCGTCGACGACATCGACAACCCCTTCCTGGACCCGGACTTCTTCCTGCACCGCGTGCAGGTGCCCTGGAGCGAGACCTCCACCTGGAACTCACTCGGCAACGGTCTATCGGGCAGCGAAATCGGCCCGATCCTGGCCGTGATCGAGGGCGACAACAACCCCAACGAGGATGGTCTGCGCCGCATCGACGTGACCAGCACCGTGCAGGCCTGGGTCGACGGCCAGCCGAACTTCGGCTTCGCGATCCTGCCCGAGATCATCTCCGGCAACGACGACGGCATCTCGATCGCCACCAGCGAGAGCAAGAACCCCCTGTTCCGCCCGCGGCTCGAGATCGTCTATGCCTTCCAGTGCGGCTATACGCCCTACGGCCAGGGGGCCTCGCCGACCAACAGCCTGAGCCTGAGCGGCATCGGCTCGCCGACCCTGGGCGGCCACGTGCTGGCCAGCGTCAGTCCGGCCCCTGCCGGCGGTGCTTTCACCGCCTGGAGCTTGGGCCAGGCTGCGCTCCCGCTGCTGGGCGGCGTAGCCCTGATCGACCTGGGCAGCCTGGGCGGCATCAGCTTCACCCCGAATCTGAGCGGCGAAGTGGTCAGCTCCCTGCCGATCCCTGGCGGCCAAAACCTGCCCGGCCTGACCCTCTATCTGCAGGCCTTCGCCAGCGACCCCTCCAAGCCCGAAGGCTTCGCCTTCAGCAACGGCCTGGCCTGCCGCCTGTGCCCCTGAAATCAGCCGCCTGAAGCGCCCCCCCGGGCCTCCCCAGCGCCGCGCCCCCCCCCCCGGCGGTCGCGGCGCTGCTTTTTTCGCGGAACGCCGTGGCGCCGGGATTCCGAATGGGCGGAGCTCCGGGCCGCTCGGGAAGGGCCCATCGCCGGCGGCACCCGACGCTGGGCCGGAGCAAGCGCCGGCCCAGCTTGCTGTGATGCCCGTGGCGTCCGGGATGCTCCAGCTCAGGTCGATCCCCTCACCGGTTCCCCGTGATCGCCGTCGAGGCCTCTGCTTCCGCCGCCCAAGGCCCGATAGAGCCCGATCGAAGCCGTGACCTGGCGGCGGCGCCATTCGACCAACTCCAGGCGCGCTTCCAAGGCCGCCTGCTGCACCGTCAGGAGTTCGAGATACGAGGCACTGCCGGACCGGAACAGCTCGCCGGCGGCCTCGACGGCTTCGGTGAGCTTGCTCACCTGCCGGGCCTTGATCGCATAGCCCTCGGCCAATTGACGACTCGAGCGCAGCTGCTGATCCACCTCCAACAGACCAGCGATGATCGCCTGCTTGTAGAGCACGAGCGCCTCGGCCTGCTCGGCGCGGGCGGCCTCCAGGAGGGCCTCGATCGCCGCGCGATTGAAGAGCGGGCCCACCAGATCTCCGCCGACAGAGTATGCGAATGAATCCGCGCGGGAGAGGAGCTCCGGTCTGAAGGCCTGCAGTCCGAGCGTGGCGCCGAGGCTCAGACTGGGCAGGAATGCAGCACGCGCGGCCTCCACATCGGCATCCGCCGCCACCAGCCGATGCTCGGCAATGCGGACCTCTGGACGGTTCAACAGGGATGCAGGCTCGAGGACCACCTCGAGCTCGGGCAAGACCCATGCCTCGACGGGTGCGGCGCTGCGCTCGATGGAACCCGCGGGCCTCCCAAGCAAGAAATTGAAGGCTGCCTCCTGCTGTATCTTGGCCAGCTCGACCTCGACCAACAGCGCCTGGAGACGATCCAGGTCGGCTTCGAACTGACGTACGGAAAGCTCGTTGGCCATCCCGATGCGGCGCTGTTCACGGATCGTGTCGAGGGCGCCGTACTGGACAGCGATCATGTCCTCGATGAGAGCGCGACTCTCGTCCAAACCGAGGAACGAGTAGTAGGCCTCTGCCAGCGCAGCGATCAAGCTGGTGCGGACCAGGCAGATCTCTTCCCTGGCGGCAGCCAGGCGGCTGACCGCTGCCGCCCGGAGATTGCGCAGGCGCCCCCACAGGTCGAGTTCCCAGTTGGCCTGGAATCCAAGCCGATAATCGGGCAGATCCACCGGCACAGTCTCGTCGCCGATGATCAGGGTGCCAGCGTTGCCGGCGCCGTCCATCGTGTAACGACCGAACCGACGCATGGAAGCCCCGGCGACCGCCTCCACGACCGGCCGCAGAGCCCCATCGGCGGCGACCAGACCGGCTTGGGCGCCGCGCAGGCGCTGGCTGACCGCCTCCAGATCCGGGCTGCCTTCCAAGGCTTGGCTGATCAGTGCGCGCAGACGCTCGTCGGCGAAGTACTCTCGCCAGTCGACCAGCACGGCCGGGGGAGGCTCAGGCTCGGCAAGCGGATTCTTGGGCCCCGAACTGCGGCAGCCAGTCTGCGCGGCAACGACTAGGCAGAATGGAAGTAAGGTCTTGAGCTTCACGCTACGCCCTCAGCGGTTGCGCCGCGCAGCGCACCATCCACCGGCACTTCCCGCTCGGCGGGTCTGCGGCTCGTGCGCGATGCGCATAGCACGTACAGACCGGGTACGAGGTACAGGCCCAGGAGCGTCCCAACGAACATCCCTCCGGAGGCACTCCCGCCGACGGTCCGATTCCCGATCGCCCCGACCCCACTGGAGAACAGCAGGGGCAGCAATCCGGCGATCATCGCCAACGACGTCATCACGATCGCTCGGAAGCGAGCGGCGGCTCCGTCCCTGGCCGCGATCTCCCTGGCCAGGCCGCGGCGTTGGCTCTGGCTGGCGAACTCCACGATCAGGATCGCATTCTTGCCGAGCAGTCCGATCAGCATGAGGATCGCTGCCTGGGCGTAGATGTTGTTCTCCAGTCCGAGCACGGCCAGGGCACCGGCTGCTCCCAGGAGCCCGCCAGGCAGGGAGAGCATGACCGGTAGCGGCAGGCGGAAGCTCTCGTACTGAGCGGCCAGCAAGAGGTAAACGAAAACCAGACAGATGCCGATGATCCACACCGACTGACCACCGGTTTCGACCTCGTCCTTGGTCATGCCTGCCCAGTCGATCCCATACCCCGGGGGCAGGCTGCTCTGGGCGACCCGCTCGATGGCACGAATCGCCTCGCCGCTGCTGCTTCCGGGTGCTGGCGATCCATTGACCTCGGCCGATGGGTACATGTTGTAGCGGGTGACCTGATCGACTCCGTAGGAACGTTCCAGTTGGACGAAGTCACCCAAGGGCACCAGGCCGCCTGACTCGCTGCGAACGTGAACGGCCAGCAGGTCTTCCGGCGTGCGCCGATACTCGGGCTTGGCCTGCACCATGACCTTGTAGAGCTGTCCGAAGCGGATGAAGTTGACAGCGTACTCGCCACCCAGGAGCACCTGCAACTCTGCAAGCACGTCCTCTAGGTCGATACCTCGGCGGCTGGCCAGTTCGAGGTCGATATCGAGCACGTACTGTGGAAATGTCGATTCGAATATGGTGAATGCCGATCCGATCTCCGGGGCCCCGCGCAGGTCCTGAATGAAGCGGTCGATGGCAGATTGCATCCGGGCCAGGTCACCGGATCCGGTGCGGTCCAATACTCGCAGCTCGAAGCCACTGGCGTTCCCGTAACCGGGCACCGTTGGAGGGGGAAAGAGCTCGATCGCAGCCGACTTGATGTGCACGATACGTTGTGAGACAGCTTCCATGATCGCTCCGATCGGTTGCCGCTCGCTCCAGTCCTCCAGTGCGAACTGGACGGTGCCATAGGTTGCCCCCGTTCCGTCGGACAAGACGTTCGTTCCAGCCAGAGTGACGATGGAGGCGATTCCCTCCAGTCCTTCGACGGCTGCCTGAATCTGGTCGACGACCGCCTTGGTGTACTCCAGGCTGCTGCCGGGAGGGCTTGTGACGCTGGCGTAGAACACGCCGGCGTCTTCCTGCGGGATGAAACCCACGGGGAGACTACGGAGCGTGCCCACGGCCCCGACGACGCAGGCCAATAGCAGGACCACGGTTACGGCCCGACGGCGGATGAATGGCTCCAAGGAGGCCGTATACCAGCCGGTACAGCGGGTGAACATCCGCTCGAATCCGCCCAGCGCCTTCCCGAGGATGCCCGCTTCGACAGGGTGCGCCGCTGTAGCTCGCATGAAGCGAGCACACAAGGCTGGCGTCAGTGTCAGGGCGACGATTCCCGACAGCACGATCGCCGAGGCCATCGTCAGGGAGAATTGGCGCATGAAAATCCCGGCGGGCCCCCCCAGGAATGCGACAGGTATGAATACCGCAGACATCACCAGGGTGATGGAGATGATCGCAGTACGGATTTCTTGCATTGTCTCCCGCGCAGCATCGGGCACGGACGTCGCCCCATGACGCAGTTTGCTCTCGATCGCCTCGACGACGACGATCGCGTTGTCCACCACGATACCGATCGAGAGCAGGACCGCGAACAGGGTGATCAGGTTCAGGGAGAACCCCAGCAGCTTCACTGCGATCAGGCTGCCGATCAACGACACGGGAACGGCGATCAGCGTGATCGCGGTGGCACGCCACTCCTTCAGGAATACGAATGTCACCAAGGCGACCAGCAGGAACGCTTCCAGCAGGGTCTTGACGACCTGCGCTACCGAAGCTTCCAAGAGCCTGGAGACGTCGTAAGTCACTGTATAGTGCATGCCGGGGAGGAATCGCTCAGCAGCCAGCTCAGCCAGACGATTCTTGACATCCTGAATCACTTGATTGGCATTCGACCCCGGGAGCTGCTTGAGCAGTATCGTTGCCGTCGGATGACCATCCAGCTTGGCTTCCACGTCGAAGTACGTCGTCGAGAACTCGAGCTCAGCCACATCCCCCAAGCGAAGTACCTGCCCTTCGTCGCCCGTCCTGACGGGAATCTGCCTGAAGTCTTCTTCGCGAGCGATCTTGCCCCGATGGCGCACGACGTATTGCTGTAGAGAACCCGCTCTGTCTGAGTTCTCTCCCAACTTACCTGGTGCCGCCTCCAGGCTATTGGCCTGGATCGCCGCGATGATGTCCCCAGCCCCGAGGTCGAAGGCCGCGAGCCGTTCTGGGTCGAGCCAGACCCGCATGGCGTACTCCTTGGCGCCGACGATGTCTGCGTAGCCGACGCCGGGGATGCGCTTGATTTCCGCCAACAGATTTATGTCCGCGAAATTGTACAAGAACTTCTCGTCTACACTTCCATCATCGCTGTAGAGGCCGATGAACATCAGCATCGCGTTCTCCTCCTTGGCGATCTTGACCCCGTTCTTGATGATCTCTTCTGGTAGCTCTCCGGTCACGGACGCGACCCGGTTCTGGACATTCACCGCAGCGACGTCCGGATCCGTTCCGACCTCAAAAATCACCTGAATGACCCCTACGCCATCGTTCCCCGCATCCGACGACATGTACTTCATGCCTGGAACGCCGTTGATCGAGCGCTCGAGTGGAACGATGGCGGCCTTCGTGACAGTTTCCGCATTGGCTCCGGTGTATTCGACCGTTACGTTTACCTCCGGCGGCGCGATCGCAGGAAACTGAGCCCGTGGTAGCGTTGCCAGCGCCAGCAGCCCGAGCAACACCAGAAATATGGAGATGACGGAGGCCTGCACGGGCCGGTCGATCAGGCTCTTCGTTTGCATGGTCTTGCTAATTAGATCCCTTCCGCTGGAATTCTCAGGATAGCTGGGGTGGAGGTGCGCCTTGCGCCGGCTCTTGGTAGGCGTGTGAATGCGGAGATCGACTTCAAGGCGTGGCAGCACACCCCGTGGGTCTCTGGGCCCGCGGCCCAGGCCGTCGACGATCCGGACTGCGGGACAGAATCAATGAGCACGTCACGACTCACCGCCGTCCGCTACTCGCGGCCATGCCTTGTCGCTCCCGATGACCTGGCCGTCCTCGATGCAGGTGCGGCTAACGGCCGGGAATCGCTTTGGGTCGACCTACTGCTGTATGGGGGCCTGCATCACGACAGGGCTGCTGCTTCGCGTGTTGTCATGCGCGAGCTGTGGCTCGTGCAACTTGGGGAGGCCGGGCCTTCAGGTCTCATCTAGCAGGGGAATGATCCTCTGTCCCTCCCGGACGAGCTGGATGCCTTCGATCAGGACTACAGAGTCTGGATCGAGATCCGGTTCGATGACCAGCGCCTGTTCGAGCAGCAATCTGGGCTTCACGGGCCGGGAGTGAACGGCACCATCCGGAGAGACCAGATAGATGAAGTGTCGATGCTGGACTTCGAAGGCGGCACTGCTGGGCAAGGTCATCATCCCGGTGTGCTCCTCCTGCAGTTCCACCCGAGCAGTCCCCCCATGACTGAAGGCACCCGTGCTGTTGTCGAAGCGTGCCCGCAGGGTACGGGTTCCGGTCTCGGTACTGACGATCGACTCGATCGAATCGATCGTGCCTGGGTGGCCTTCGCCCAGCGCCCCCGTTTCCAACGCCATGACCTGGCTCTCGAGCCCCAGGCCGACCGCAGCCAGCCTCCTGAATCTGGACTCAGGCACCCGGAAGTACGCCAAGATCTGACTGTCATCCACCAGGATGCTGAGGAGATCCCCCTCCTCGAGCAGGCTGCCCGACTTGAGTCGGATCCGGCTCAACCGACCGGTGAATGGGGCGCGGATGCTGGTGTGCTCGACCTGAATCCTGGCCGTCTCTACCTCGGCCTCCGCGGTTTCGCAGGCTGCGCTCGCGGCATCGAGGTTCGCTTGGGCGATTTCGATCTCACGGTCAGAGATCATCCCCTTGGCCAGGAGCTGCTGGCGGTTCTCCAACTCGATCTCCTTGAGGCGCCGATCCGCCTGGGCCTGGCCCAGGCGCGCCTGCGCAGCGGACAGGGCAACCTGGGCCGGTCGATCATCGATCTTGAACAGACACTGGCCTTCCGAGACGGCCGCCCCCTCATCGACCAGGATTTCGGCCAGGTACCCGCCAACCCGCGCGCGGAGCTCGACGTGCCGGTGAGCCGTGAGCTGAGCTACGAAGCGATGGGGTTCCACGACGGTCTCGATCGAAGGGTGCACCGCCCGGTAGCTGGCTGGGGTCTCGCTGGCCGGGCTGTCGCTGCGTGCCTGCGAGCATGCTGTCAGGAGCGCTCCCGCGAGAGCTGCCATCAAACCCCAGGCGGCCCTGGCGTAGCCTGACCGGTCGCTGCCCTTCGTCCTCGGCCCTCCAAGGCTCGATGGTCCCAAGTCGCTGCCTGCGGTCGACCGCTGGGAGCGCGGCTGCTGCGGTCGGCGATGGAGTGCGGGAAGACTGCGGGTCTGGGGGCTCTGCTGGTCCATGACCCTAGACTGCCCTGAGGTCCTGGCTCGCGCTTGTCGGCTCGCCTGCCGCTCTCGTGTCGGAACCCGGGCAACGCCCGTGTAGGGGCAGCTCCTACACAACCGTGAGTGTTAGCCGCCTTTCCCCTCCTCTGAGATCCTCCGAGTTTGTCGAGGGCACCGAAATCTCCCCGAGCACCGCCAACGTGTAGAGACTGGGGCTATGTTGCTCGGGCTCCCAAACCATCGAGTGCTGGCGCCATGCCGCCCCCCTCCTGCCCATCCCATGCGCTCCTCTCCCCCCTCCCCGCGCCGGGCGCTACCGAGATCTAGCGACGACTGGAGGCGTGCGTTCCGCAGCGGTGGCGTTCAACATGTGCTTCCAGCCCTCGAGTCGCGCTGGCTTCCCTCCCCCATCGGGCGCTCGACAGGGAGCCAACGCCATATCGCCGTGGCCTGTGGCACTGCGGTGCTCCTGGTAGCCCTGCTCGACTTCTTGACCGGGTACGAACTGCTTTTTTCTGTTTTCTATCTGCTTCCGACCGGTTTTGCGACGTTGCTTGTCGGCCTGCGCAGCGGTGTCTTTTTTTCCTTGCTGGCCGTGGTCCTCTCCCAGGGCGGCGACCTAGCCAGCGGAGTAGGCTACGACAGCGACCTAGCCTTGCTCTGGAACTTCATCATCTCGAGCATCTTCTACCTGGCGGTCGTCCTTCTCGTGAACGAGCTCAGGTCGACCCATATCAACCTGGAGGGCATCGTCGCTCGCAGGACGTCGGACCTGCAGCGCGAGATCGAGGAGCGCAGCCGCGTCGAGGCCATGCTGCTCGAGGTCAGCGAGCGCGAGCAGCGACGGGTAGGCAACGACCTGCACGACAGCCTCTGCCAACACCTGACGGCCACGGCTATGGCGGCCCAGATCTTGAGCCGCAACCTGGAGAGTTCATCTGGGACCAGGGCGGCGGAAGCCGACCGGTTGGTGACCATGCTCGAGCAATCGATCGGCCTTTCGCGCAGCTTGGCTCGCGGCTTGGCACCAGTAGAGCTGGATGCCGAAGGACTGATGACAGCACTGGCAGAGCTCGCCAAGACGACATCCAGCGATCAAGGGGTTGATTGTCGGCTGATTTTGCCTGAGCAGGTGCTGATCAACGACTCGAGTGCCACCGTCCACCTATTCCGCATTGCGCAGGAAGCGGTACGCAACGCGATTCGACACGGACGAGCCAAGAAGATCGAGATTCGCCTGACGCAGGAACCTGACCGAGTCCGGCTATCGATCGAGGATGATGGGTCGGGCTTCCATCCGGATGCGGTTTCTGGCGATGGTATGGGCCTCAGCATCATGCGCTACCGGGCTGACATGATCCCGGCCACCTTCGGCATCGAGCGCCTACAGCGCGGAATGCGGCTCTTCGTAGAAAAGCGTGATGAACACCCAGATCCAGCGATGCTTACCTCGATCAGCTGACATGTCTCACCGAATCTTCATCGTCGATGACCACCCACTGGTCAGGGAGATGCTGTCAGGCCTGCTGAACCAGCAGACGGATCTGCAGGTCTGCGGTGACGCGGAGACCCTCGAGATGGCTCTCTATCGCATCAAAGAGGAGCAGCCCGACCTGGTCATCGTGGATATCGCCTTGCCATCAGGTTCGGGTCTCGACCTGGTCAAGCAGATCAAGCATGTAGCCCCAGATTGTATGTCATTGGTTCTCAGCATGTACGATGAACTGACCTATGCCGAGCGCGCGATCCGCGCCGGGGCTCGCGGCTACCTCAGCAAACGGGATACCACGAAGAAGATCCTGCTTGCTGTCCGAGAGGTCTTGGCCGGCAGGATCTACATCAGCGCAGACTTCAAGAGCCTCGTGACGGAGAAGTTCCTGGTGCAGGGACGCGCTACGGAGCAGGGGGCAAAACTCAGCGATCGCGAGTTGGAGGTCTTCAGACTGCTGGGCGAGGGCAAGGAAACCAAACAGATCGCGGATAGCCTGCGGATCAGTGTGAAGACAGTGCAGGTCTACTGCGCGCGAATCAAGGAGAAGTATGGACTGGCGAACCACACCGAATTGCTGAGGCGAGCGATGCGCTGGGTAGATAGCCAAGAGGGCGGGGTTCCCGGATCGGATGGCTGAGCTCGAAGCGATCGCGGGCTGCTCGATACGCCAGCCAACCGATCTTGAGTTGCAGTCTCGGGGCTGCGCCCCCGACCGCTGCGGGCTGGCGCGGGGGGCACCTGCCCGGCGCCGGGTGCGGGTCGGAGTGCCAGCCCGATTCTTCCGGTGTCCCCCTTGAGCGGAAGCCTTCGATCGGCGTGCGACTCTCGCCCTGCGCAATGCGGGCCCGCCCTCGCAGAGCGGGAAGGCCCTGAGGGCGGTAAATTTGGCCCTTCTCCAGTTCGTGTTGGTCGCTGTGTGCCTCGCAAAGCCAGCTCACGCGCAGCTCGGGTGGGCAGTTGGACAGGGCCTCTTTCGGCCACTAGTCTGGCAATCCACTGCTAAAGGGCCCGCCGAGGCCCTGAGGCTGCGTCGCCGATAGCGCCGCCGCGCCTCCGCCAGGGGGCGGCGCGAGTGGCGACGGGGCGCAAGGGCCCCCTGGAGGTCCACAGCCAGGAGCGGCCCCGTTGTGTTTCGACAGCCGCTGCCCACAGGGATTGCACCCACACGAATTCCTCAAGACCCCCGATTTTTGCTTGGGGCGGCGCTCCGGTGCTTCCGCCCTCGCCGCCGCTGCGCGTCGGTCCGCCAGCGGGCAGGCTCCCCGCAGCCTCAGCCCGTTGGTTCTCCGGGGTTTTGCGGGGTCGGTTTTCGCCATCCCTGGCCAGGCTTGAGCCCTCGCTCGTCAACGCCCCCCCCATCGCTTTGGCTGGCCAGTCCGTGACCGGCGGCGTCCGCCGGGCGAGGCTCGGGACTCGAGCCGCTGTCCCGCTCAGGATCCTGGGGCGCCCCTTCTCTCCACCCGCCCCGCGTTGCTCCGGAGGCGGTTCCAAGCGACGCTCGGCGGATGGCCTGCGGGATCCTCCCGCCCTGCGAACCCGGCACGGGCCGTGCGAGCCGCGCCCCCGGCACGGG
>JBILNK010000197.1:0-7700 GCA_044375105.1 Planctomycetota bacterium | reverse complement strand
GCCGCGTCGGTCAGGGCGAAGGTGACCGCGCCCTGGCTGTCGCCATCGCTGCTGCTTCCGCTGCAGGCGCACAGGCCGAACAGCGGCAAGGTGGCGAGCCAAGGCAGCAGCAGGGCGCGCTCGAGGCGCGAGGTAACGAGTCGCAGCATGGGTGTGAAAGCGTGGGTTGCGTCGGCCAACGGGCCGAGAGGCTTTGTTCGGGGGACCCCAAGGAGCCTTATCGGCGCCTTCTCCGGAGTCCTTGCCATCTGGGCGAGCCGCCCGCGGCTGCTCCCAGACCCGGCAACGGCGTTCCGCTGGGTCCTGCCCGTTCCGGCCCTCGAACCGGCCGGGTCCGCTGGGGTTTTGCGGGCGATCCGCAGAGTCCCGGCGCGCAGCCCACAGCTCGGGAGACTTTTCCCGGTTTTACTGGGGGGCAGCTTTACACTCGATCCACAACGCCCGATCCGAGCCCCGCCATGCAAAGCAAAGTCGCCAACGTGGAGGCCTATCTGGCCGAACAGACCCCCGAGCGCCGCCAGACCCTCGAGGCGGTGCGGCGCCTGATGCGGCAGAACCTCGATGCGCGCATCGCCGAGGGCATCTCCTACGGGATGATCGGCTACTTCGTGCCCCACGCGATCTTCCCAGCGGGCTATCACTGCGACCCGAAGCAGCCGCTGCCCTTCGCCGGTCTGGCCGCGCAGAAGGGCCATTTTTCGCTTTATCTGATGGGCCTGTACCTGGACCCGGAGCTCACGGCGCGCTTCGAGGCCCGCTGGCAGGCCAGCGGCAAGAAGCTCGACATGGGCAAGTCCTGCGTGCGCTTCAAGCGGCTCGAGGATCTGGCCAGCGAGGCCATCGCCGAGACCCTGCGCGGCATGGACCTCGATGCCTACCTGGCCACCTACCAGGCCCGTTATGGCTCCACCAAAGCGGGCGCCAAGGCCCTGGCCAAAGCGGGCGCGCCGGCGGGCGCCGCTTCGCGGAGCCGCGGCACGGCCGCCCCGGCCAAGCCGGCCGCCCCGGCTGCCCCCGCGGCCAAGCGCGCCTCGCCCGGCCCCCAGGCAACGGCCGCGGCGCAGGGCCGGGCCTCGGCGCCCGCCAAGCGGTCTGCGCCGGCCCAGGGCGCCGCCAAGCCCAGCCCCGCGAAGAAGCCCAGCTCCGCGAAGAAACCCAAGCTCGCCGATCGGCCGAAGCCCGCCGGACAGGCCAAGAGCGGTGCCAAGGCCGGGCCGAAACGCCGCCCCGCGGGCTCCTGACGGGCGCAGAAGAGATCGACTCGGGCCGCGCCCAAGCCACAGGACGAGCCGGTCGGATGCCTTTCGGCCGCCTTCCGGCGGCCGCCGCGCGGCCTGGCCTGGCGGCCGTCCCTGGACCGCCGCAGCGCGGGCGGCGAGCCGGCACGGGGCCGTCCGGCGGCCCTCTGGGGGCCGAAAAAGCAGCATAAGCCCACCAAGTCACCCTGTTCGGGCCTTGACGGCGCGGCCCAGTGCTGGCTCTGGGCCATGCCTCCGCCTTGACCCGCGCTTGCGGGGGCCCTGAACATCCCCAGGGTGGCCCGCGAGGGGCAAACATTCGGGTACGAGGGCGCCAGCGGGCCGCCCAGCGGGACTGCCCCGGCTCTGGCCGCCGGGCAGCAGCAGCTCCGTGACCTGATCGAACCGCCGCCGGTGCGCGCTCGCCTGTCGGGCGATTGGCTGCAGGGCGCCCTGGCGCTGACCCGCAGCGCGGGCGATTTCTTCGTGCGCTTCGAGGGCGACGCGCTGCTGGAGGGCCGCGCCCGCGCCGCCCAGCACCTCCACCAGCGCTGCCTGCTGGTGGCCCCCGAACGCTTGGCCTCCCGGGCCCTGGCGCTGCTTTCCGTGCGCGCCCGGGGCTGGCGCGGCCTGCCCACGGTCGAGCAGCTGCTCGCCCGCTGCCACGAGGATGGCGCCGCCCAGCTGATGCTCGAGGACGAGCGCGAGGAGGACTACGGCCTCTCCGCGGAACCCGGGGTGCTGGGCCAATACGCCATCGCCGGCGAGCTGTTCGGGCTGGCCAGCGCCCACTGGCGCTTGGCGCTGGTGCGCTTCAACCGCCTGCCGTTCCCCGAACGGCGGGGACTCTTCGACTGGGTCGTGCGCGGCGTCGACCCTCCCGCCGATCCGCAGCACGCGGCGGCGGGCCAACCGCCGTCGCCCGGCTGGAACCTGCCCCGGGCGCGCTCGCTGCTGGCCGAGGTGCTGGCCTTACCCGAGGGAGGTGTTTCATGAAATCCCGTTCGATCAGCCCGGCGCTCGAGCAGCTCCTTGCAGAGCTCTCCCAGCGGCCGGATTCGATGCTCTTCGGCCGCGCGGCCGCCGCTTCCACGGAGCGGCTCGAGTCCAGCGCGCCGCGATTGTGGACCGGCAAGGAGCCCGGCTTGACCGCCGCCGAGCAGGAGCTGCTGCGCGGCTATCGCGAGGAGCTCAGCGGCCTGATCCGCCAGCTTTCCTTCGGGCTGACCCGCAGTTTGCCGGGGGTCTCGGCGCTGCTCGATCCGCGGCTCGACGCCGAAGCGCGCGCGCGGGCTCTGCCCAGCGACGAGCTGGCCGAGCGCCGCGCCGCCGCCGCGCGCTTGCCCGAGCGCGACCAGTGGGTCCCCGGGGCCGCGCGCCTGCTGCGCGCCCTCGACGGCGAGCTGACCCGGCCCGAGGAGGCCCTCGAGCTGCTGCGCCAGGGCCAGCGCCTGGCGCCCCATCCGATGACGCTCCAGCACCAGGCCTTCTGGCTCGAGCGGCTAGGCCGCCCCGACGAAGCGCTGCAGGCGGCCCTGGCCGGCTGGCGCAGCGCGCGCGATCCGCTCTGGCGCACCGCCCTGGCGCTGATCTTGGGTCGCATCCATTTCGCCACCGGCCGCTTCGCCGCCGCTTCCCACTGGTATGGCCTGGCCCAGCGCCACGAGCCCAGCCTGGCCGCGGCCCTTTCCGCTTGGCACTGCGCCCTGCGCGCGGGGCAGAGCAGCGCCGCCGAAGCCCACGCGGGCGCCGCCTTCGAGCTGGCGCCCGACGCGGCCCACGCCGCGCGCGAATTCCAGGCCTTGGCGCGCGCCGCCGGCGCCGAGCTGCACCTCTCGCGCGGTCACGGCCCGCGCTCCGACCGCTGGGTCTCGGCCTTCGTGGAGGTGCTCTGATGGTCCGCGCCCTGACTGCCATGGCGCGCGCGCGCCGTTTGCTGCTGCTGGCCCTGCTCGGGCTGGCGGGCCTGGCGTCCGCCCAGGTCTCCGGAGTTGGGCCGCCCAAGCCCAAGGCCGAAGGCCAGCTCAGCGCCCGCGACAAGCTCAAGCGCAGCGCCCCGCCGCCCGTGATCGCAGGCGGCAACGGCCCGGTGACCAGCCAAGGGCAGAAGCAGGAAGAGGTCATTCCCAAGCCGTGAGGGCCCGCCTTCCCATGCCGGCTCCGGGGGGCCGCGCCGCCCTGGGCCTGGCCGCCCTGGCGGCGGCCCTGGGCCTGACCCTCTGGGCGGGCTCCGAGGGCCCGTGGAGCGGCGTGGAGCGCGCCCCGGGCGGCTCGCGTGCCGCGCTCGCGGGCGCCGCCGCGACCCCGCCGGGGCTCGAGGCGGAGGTCCGAGCCGCCGGGCTTGCGGAGCGATCCGGAGGGCTGAGAAGCCCCGCGGAGCTCGGCCCCCGGTCCCTCGCCAGCGCGCCCACCGCGGCCGCGCCCCAGGCTCCCGAGGCGATCCGGGCGGGCCCCGAGGCGCGCGCGGGCCAGCTCTTGATCCTCGGCCCCGGCGGCGCGCCGCTCGCGGGCGCCGAGCTCTCCGCGCACCTCTGGGATGCGGAGGTCTATCAGACCCTCGACGACAGCGCCGGAAACCTCGTGCTCTGGCACCTGGCCGAGCGCAGCGCGGCGCTGGCCCAGCGGCGCCTGGCCGGCCGGTCCGACGCCAGCGGGCGCGTGGCGCTCGAGCGCAGCTTCGAGCTCGTCGATCCCGAAACCGATTTCGAGTTTTGTTGGGTCACGCACCCGCTCGCGCGCGCAGCGCTGTTCCAGCGCGCGGTGGGGGAGTCGTGGCCGGCGTCCCTGCGCCTCGAGCCCGGGCGGGCCGCCAGCGCGCGCGTGACCCTGGCGGGCGCGCCGATCGCCGGCGCCCGGCTGGTCCAGCAGGCCCTGCCGCCCGAGCAGATCGGCGCGGGCAGCCTGGCCGGGGAGGCGCTGATGCGCCGCGCCCTCGAGCGCCGCAGCGAGACCGATCGAACCGGCGCGGCGGCGCTGCTCGACCTGGGCGGGCCGATGTGGGTTTGGGCCGAGGCCGAGGGGCAGCGCTCGCTGCCGGTGCGGCTCGGCGAGCCCGGCCCGATCGAGCTGGAGCTGTTGCCCACCTGGAGCCTCGAGGCCCTGGCGCGCTCCCTGGACGGCAGCCGGCTCGCGCCCGAGGCCCTGGTTTCGATCGAATCGATCGGCGTCGGCGATCCGGCCCTGGCCGGCCAGCCCCTGGCCAGCATGCAGAGCCCGGACGGCGTGCGCTTCGGGCCGCTGGAGCTGCCGCGGCTGCCCGCGGGACGCGAGTACCTGCTGCGCCTGTGGCAGGGCGGCAACCGCGAATGGACCGCGCGCTTCCCGGCGCCGCTCGGCTCCGCCTGGAGCCTCGAGATGCCCTTCGTGCGCGGCGTCGATCTGGCCGTGTTCCCGGTGGCGCTCGAAGACGGCGCCGCCCTGGCGGGTGCGCGCGTCTTCGCGCGGCCGAGCGGCGGAGCGCCCGGGGCGATCCTGGAGCGCCGCGCCGACGCGGACGGCATCGCCCTGCTGGCGGGGCTCGACGCCGAACTGGCCTACGACATCGAGGCCCAGGCCCCCGGACGCGCCCCGCGCACGATCGTGGGCGTGCGCGTGGCGCCCGGCGAGCGCCGCAGCGCCTTCGATCTGCCCCTGGCGCGCGCCGCGACGCTCTCCGGACGGGTGCTGCTCGACGGCCAGCCAGCGCAGGATTTCGTGTTGATCCACAGCAGCGCCGTGCTGGGCCAGTACCAGCGCCGCGCCTTCGGCCCAGAGGCCGCGGGCGCTTTCCTGCTGGAGGACCTGGCCGAAGGCCCTCTGACGATCCTGGCCGAATTGCCCGGTCTGGGCCTCACGCCGCCGGCGCGGCTCGAGCTGCTGGCCGCCTCCGCGACGGCGCACAGCGTCGAGCTCGAGCTCGGCCCCGGCCAGCGCGCCGCCGGTCGCCTGTTGGACGCGCAGAGCGGCGCGCCGATCGCCGCGGCGCGCCTGACGCTGCTCAGCGGCGATCCGGAGCGCCCGCGGGCCAGCATGCCCCTGCCGCAGGTCTCCGACGCCCTGGGCCGTTTCGAGCTCGAACGCCTGCATCCCGAGGCCAGCGCCCTGTGCATCGAGGCCCCGGGCCATCGGCCCGAACTCGTGGCTCTGGCCTGGCCGAGCGAGCCCCGCGGCGCGGCGCCGCTCGACTTCGGAACGATCGCCCTCGAGCCGCTCGCCGACCTGTCCGTGCGCCTCGAAGGCGCCGCGGATCCGACGCGCTACCAGGTCGCCTTGGGGTTCCGCCCGCGGGGCCCCAGCGTGGCCTTCGACGCCGCCGGGCGCGCCAGCCTGCCCCTCGACCGCGCCGCCGGCGAGCTGAGCCTGCGCCACCCGAGCGGGGTCGAGGACCTGTACGCCCTGGATGGCTCCGGATCCGACGCGGGCGAAGTGCGCCTGTGGGTCGACGAAGGCCGCCGCCTCGAGCTCCTGCCCACGGGCGCCGCCGCCGGCGGGCCCCGCGAAGCGCTCGACCTGAGCCTCGATGCAGAGGCCGCTGAGGCCCCGGCGGAGCCGAGCGCCGCGTTGGACGCACGGGCTTTGCCCGCGGGCGCCGACGCCGACCTGCTCGACGTCTGGATCAAGTTCACCGACCCCGAGGGCCGCCCCGGCCTGCGTTTGTTGACGCTCTCCGATCGCAGCCGCGCCACGCGCGTGCCGGCCATCCCGGCCCGGGTCCTATACCTGCAATGGAGCTACGGCGCGCCGGCGCGCAGCGCGCAGGCCAGCGTCGCGCTCAGCGGCGCCGAACTCGAGCGCATCGAGCTGCCCCTGGGCGCCTCCAACTGGCCCCTGCGCCTGGTCGACGGCGCCGGCCGCGGCCTGCCCGGCGTGCGCATCGAGGTCTACCAGCGCGCCCCCGGCCAGGCGCTCAAGCTGCTCGGCCAGCGCCTCAGCGATGCGCAGGGCCTGGCCCAATTGCCCAGCGCGCCCGCCGGCGAGCTGTGCCTGGCGCTGCAGGGTCCCGAGGGCGGCGTGCTCGCCGATGTGTGCCTGACCGCCGCCGATTTCGGCCTCGCCGCGCCGGCCCCCGGCCCCCGCGCGCAGGACGCCGGACACCATGCGCTGCCGCTGTGGCTGGGCGAGCCGCGCCTCGTCGAGCGCGTCTTCGATCCGCGCCTGACGTTCGAATTCGTCTTGCGCGACGAGGACGGACCCCTGCCCGGCGCGCGCCTCGATTGGAGCGCCCTGGACGGCCAGCTCGCGCTCGGCAGCCAGTCCAGCGACGATTCCGGCCGCGCGCGCCGCACCGCCCTGGGCCCCGGTCGCTATCGCATCGCCATCGAAGCCCCCGGCCACTGGCCCCTCGAATTCGAGCTCGATCTGCCCGCGGAGGGGCTGCCGCCGCTCGAGCTGCGCCTGCCGAGGCGCGTGCTCTTCGAGCGCACCCTGCTGGGCGCCGACGGCCTGCCGCTGGCGGACCAGCCCGTGCTCCTGTCCGTGCCCGACCTGCCCCCCGGCGCGCGTTTGATCGGCTGGCCGCCGCTCGATCTCGCCACCGACAACCTGGGCCGGGTGGGCCCCCTCGAAGCCCCCAGCGGCGCGCTGGCAGAGCCGCGATGACAACCTCAGCAACACAAGCCGACTCGGGCAGCGCCCAAGCCGCGAGATCGGGCTGTCCACAGGCCCTTGGGCCGCCCTCCGGCGGCCCCACGGACGCGGATCGACGCCTCGGGCTGGATCTGTTCTCCTGCGCCTGACATAGCGGTCGGGCGCCTCTCGGCCTCGTCCAGCGGACGCGTGGGCAGGGAGATTGCACCGCGACCGACGCACGCCGGGCCGGCGCCCGCTGCGGGCCACCAACCCCAGGCCTCGCGCGGCCTCGGAGCGCTTTGGGGGCCCAGCTCCCCTCCATTGGCAGCACATCTTGCGGCGAGCGGCCGGGGGCGAGCGCTACGCTTTAGGGCGAAACTCTGCGTCCAGGCGCGGGTTTGTCTTGAAATTGAAGATATTCCCCGCCGAAATAGTGCCGTCGTCGCCCTCTTGACGGATACGGGGGGCCCGGGGAAGATCCGGCCATGCACTCCGACGGGCGGCCCACCCATGCGGACGGAGACCAGCGAGGCCCCCTCGCCGGCGCCGTCTCCGGGCCCGCCGATGCGCTCCCCCAAGACCTGGCCACGGCCTCGGCCCAGCGCCAGCTCAGCCAGCTGCTCGAGCCCGGCCGCGTGCTCGGCCGCCTCGACGCGGAGTGGCTGCGGCGCGCGCTCAGCGAGGCCGGCAGCAGCCGCACCTTCTGCGAGCGGCACCTCGAGGACCCGATCCTCGAGCTGTTGCCCCGGGCCGCCGCGCAGCTAGTAGAAGGTGCGCTGTTGATCGATCCCGAACGTTTGGCCGAGCGTCTGATCGCGCTGCTGGCGGTGCGCGGCCGCTTCTGGCCCGCCGGCCAGTCGGTCGAAGCGCTGCTGCGCCGCTGCCTCGACGACGGCATCGATCAGATCCTGCACG
>JBILNK010000160.1:0-9939 GCA_044375105.1 Planctomycetota bacterium | reverse complement strand
GGGTCCAGGTGGCGGCGGCCTCCGACGGCCTGTGCGTCGAGCTGTAGGGGCGCAGCGCCGGCGTCGCCATCAGGTCAGAGGGTTCGCCTGACGGGCGCCCGGCGGCGGGCCCGCCCTGCCGGCGGCGCGGCGGCCGAACGGGATACAGACGAGGTAGGCCAGCAGGGAAGCGAGCAGGCTGGCCAGAAAGGGAGCGCTCAGCCCTGCGGCGGCGCCCAGGGGGTATCCGAACAGCCCCACGAGGAGCGCCGCGGCCGCGCTGGGCGCGCGGCCCCAAGGGCTCCACAGGCCGAACAGGGTGATCACCAGGAGCCCGCTCGACCCCAGCGAGGACGCCAGCTCCACCAGCCGGGCCACCCCCGATCCGGAGAGGGCCAGCAGGGCCGCGAACGCACCGAGCAGCAGCACCGCGGCGCGCAGCCGGTGCAGCGGCCGTTGATCGCCCGGGGTCGCGAGGTTCTGGACCCCCAGGGAGGCCGCCACCAGCAGCGAGCTGTCGATGGTCGAAAGCATGGCCGCGCTCAAGCTGGCCACGAACAGGGCGGCGCCGAGACCGGGGAGCAACTCGAGGGCCAGCAGGGGCAGGACGCCCTCGCCCGCGGAGGCCGGGAGGCCGAGGCGCCGGGCGCACAGGGCTAGGAACACGGGCATCACGCCCACGGCCAGATACAGCAGGCCGGCTGCGATGGTGCCCCAGCGCGCCACGCGGGCCGAGCGGGCGGCCGATTGGCGCACGACCAGCTCCTGGGCCACCAAGGAGCCGAGGATCGGCACGCACCAGGCCTCCAAGAGGCCCAAGGGGGTGGCGGAGTCTGGCCCCGGGGCGGCCCACAGGTCGGAGCTGAGGCCCTCGGGTCCCAGGGTCTGGGCGGCCGCGACGCACAGGGCGAGCAACCCGAGGACCACCAAGCCGCCCTGGAAGACATCGGTCACGGCCACGGCCAGGAGGCCGCCGGCCGCCGTGTAGAGCGTGCCGCACAGGGCCGCCAGCAGCACGCCGTGCAGCTCCGGCCAGCCGGTGGTCGCCTGCACCAGGTGACCCAGGGCGCGGACCTGGGCCGCAGCCCACAGCAGGGAGGTCGGCAGCATCGCCAGGGCCGCCAGGCGCTCGACCCCGGGTGAGAACCGGCGGCGGAAGAGGTCGGCCAGGGTGAACAGGCCCCGACGCCAGAGGGGCGCGGCCAGCAGGCAGCCCGCCAGCAGCAGGCACAGACCGTAAGCAAAGGGCTCCGGATGGCTCCAGGAGAAGCCCGCGTCGAAGGTCGTCCCCGCGGAACCGATGCAGGTTTCGGCGCCGAACCAGGTCGCGAACACGGTGCCGAGCAGCAGGCCCGGCCCCAGGCGCCGGCCAGCCAACAAGAAATCGTCGGCGGCACGCACGCGACGGGCCACCCACAGGCCGAGGGCCAGCTGGGCCAGGAGCGCCAGAGGCACGGCCAGGGGCAGCCAGGTCATGGCCGGGCAGGATAGCGAGCCCGCGGTTCGCGGGCGCGGGACCCTGGGGTCGGGCGCGGGTTGGCGCCGCACCCTGCGTTGGAATACAACTCTCGGTGAACCTCCCCACCAGCGATGAGCGAACTCCGGCCTTCCTTCCTGTGGCTGCCCCTGGGCCTGCTGTTCGCTGCGGCGGTCGGGTACGGAGCGTACCGGTTCCAGTCGGGTAGCGGCCGCGAAGCCCTGGCGCTCGACAACCACGCGCGGGTCGAGATCGGCCAGCGCCCGGCGCCCTTGCCCGCGCGAGAGGTCGACACCGCGGGATTGGGCTTCACGGCGCCCGCGCAGCCTTCCGCTCCGAGCGAGCGCCAGGCGGCCCTCGACGGCGAGCTGCGGGCACGCTTCGAGGGCTTGATCTCCACCGCCCTGGGAGAGGTCGAGCGCGTGCCGAAGGCCAAGCGCTCCGACTGCGCCGTGTCGTACCGCGTGATCGACCTCGAAAGCGGTCTCACGATCGCGGAGCGCGACCCGGACCTGTCGCTGGAGTCGGCTTCCAACATGAAGCTCCTGACCAGCCTGGCGGCGCTGTGGATGCTGGGCCCCGACTGGCACTACGAAACCCATGTGGATGCGCACGGCCAGCTGAGCGGCGGAACGTTGGAGGGGGACCTGGTGGTGCGCGCCAGCGGCGACCCGTTCTGCCGCTGGGGCCAGCCCGGGGAGGCCGTTGAGCTGGTCGGCAGCCTGGCCCAGGGCGTGGCGGAATCGGGCCTCAAGCGGGTGCGCGGAGATCTGGTGATCGATCGCAGCCCGTTCCTCGAGCCGGCCCCGGCCGCCGGCTGGCCCAACCCCAAGCTCTACTGGACCAAGAGCTATGCCCTGGCGGGGGGCCTGTCCCTGAACGCTGGCCTGGTGTCCGTGCAGGTCGAGCCCCGCCCCGCCGGCAGCCTGGCCAGCGTGCGCTTGGTGCCTGGCCCGACCGGCCTCGCCGAGAGCTTCTCCCTGGCCAGCGATGCGAGCAAGACCAACGACGTGCGCATCGGGTTGTTCGTGGAGAAGAACCGCCTGGAGGTCAGCGGGCGCTATGGCGCGAGCCTGCCGCCCTACCAGACCGAGTTCAGCCATCCCCGCCCCGAGCTCTACTTCGCCGCGGTGTTGCGGGAACAACTGCGCCAGGTGGGGATCGAGGTCGATGGAGAGCTGCGCGCCGTCTCAGGCGCTGGCATCGGGACGCGCCTCTACACCCACCGCCAGCCTTGGATCGAACACCTGGCGGCGATCAACACGGATTCGGCCAATTCCCTGGCGGATGGCCTGCTGATGACCCTGGGTGCCCAGCATGCGGCCGAGGGCACCCGAGCAGCCGGCGCCCGCGCCGTGGCGGCGGTGCTGGCCGAGCGCGGGCTGCCGACCGAGGGCCTCGTGCAGGTGGACGGCTCGGGCCTCTCCCGGGACAACCGCATCACGACACGCATCCTCTCGGAAGCCCTGTGCGCCGTGCGCGCGCTGCCGGCGGGCCAGCGCTCGGCCTTCGAGCAGTCCTTGGCGGTGGCGGGCGAGTCCGGCACCCTGGACGATCGCATGCGCAGCGGGCCCGCCAAGGGGCGCGTGCGGGGCAAGACCGGCTGGATCAATGGAGCCTCCTCGCTGTCGGGGTTCGTGTCGACCCTCGGCGGCCGCGAGCTGGCTTTCTCGATTCTGGTCTCCTACCCGCGCATCGACGGGCTCAACACCCGGGCCTGGAAGCCGATGCAAGATCGCATGTGCGAGGCGCTGGTCGATTGGGCCGGTCCGCGCTGACAGGCTGAGAAAAAATTGACTCGGGCGGTGCCCGAGCAGACATACCAGCCGGTCAGCATGCCCTTGGGCCGCCCTCCGGCGGCCACAGAGGCTGGGATCGTCGCTGCGCGCCGATTTTTCTTCCAGCCTCTGACGGGTTGTCTCGGCCTTTCGGCCCGAGCACCCGGGCTCTGATCCGCCGGCCTGGAGACCCCATTCAACCCCTGAGGCTTCGCCCGATGAGCGCCCTCGACACCGCCCAAGAACGCCTGCGCCTGGCCCAGCGGGCGCTCGAACACGCCGAAGCCGCCGGGCAGCTCCTGGCTGGTTATGCGGAGCGCCTGGGTCGGCTGGAATCGCGCTCGAAAAGCGCTCCGCGGGACCTGGTGACGCAGGCGGATCTCGACAGCGAGCGCCTGCTGGTGGAGCGCTTGCGGGCGGACTTCCCCGAGCACGCCATCGAGGCGGAGGAGACCGTGCAGGACCCCGCCCAGGAGGGCCGCCTGCGCTGGTTCGTCGACCCTTTGGACGGCACCGTCAACCTGGTGCACGGCCTGCCGTTTTTTTGCGTGTCGATGGGGCTCTATCGGGGCGCGACGCCGCTGTGCGCGGCGCTCTGCGCCCCGTTGCTCGGCGAGAGCTTTTACGCCGCTGCCGGGGCCGGCGCCTACCTGCGCCGCGCCGGTGGCGAGCCGCACCGGCTGCGCGTCTCCGGCGCCAGCAGCCTTTCGGAGTGCGTGCTCGCCACGGGGTTCCCGTATCGGCGCAACGAGCTGCCCAACAACAACCTCGGAAACTTCGCGCGCCTGTTCTACGAGGTGCGCGGCATGCGGCGGATGGGTTCGGCGGCCCTCGACCTTTGCTACGTCGCCGCCGGCCGCCTGGATGCCTTCTGGGAGCTGCACCTCTCGCCCCATGACGTGGCCGCAGGAGCGCTGCTCGTGCTGGAAGCCGGGGGCGTGGTGAGCGATCTCGGGGGCGGCGGCGATTGGCTCCGCGGCGGCCAGATCGTGGCCGGCCCGGCGGCCCTCACGGCGCTGATCCCGGCGGGGGTCAGCGCTCGACCCGAGCGTCTGCTGCGCGGACCGCGGCCTTAGAGCCCGGGGAGCGGTCCGGCGGTGCCCGGCGGGGAGCGGCGCTCTGGCGCGGGTCCGCTCTGCGAGAGCGCCGAGGGGCCGGGCGAGCGCCCCGAAACCTGGCTGCTCGTTGGGGGCCTCTGGCGGCGGGCCCGGCCGGTGCACCAGGTTCGCGGGCGCCGCTCCCGGGGGCAGCCCCACAGGGAGCCCGCGGGGGATCGGGGGCGGCCCGGGACCTGCCCGGGACGGGGCGGCCAGGGCGCGCGCCGAGGGCTCCTTCCGAGGGCACCCGCGTCCCGGTACCCTGGCGGATTCGCCGCCCGAGGCCAGGCTCGCGGGATCGCCCGCCCCCGAGCCCTGCTCGCCTGGCCGCAGCGCTTCCATGGCCCGAGCCAGCTCCAGAGCCAAGCCCTCCGCCGGTCCCGGCCAGAGGCCGGTCGTTCCGCGCGCGGAGCCCGGTCCCGCCGAGCGCGCCCATGGGGCCCTGTTCAGCGCCGGGGCCATCCGCCTGCGCGGGGCGCGCCAGAACAACCTGAAGGCCGTCGATCTGGACCTGCCCAAGGGCCGGCTGGTGGCGATCACCGGCGTCTCCGGCTCCGGGAAGAGCTCCCTGGCCTTCGACACGCTCTTCCGCGAAGGCCAGCGGCGCTTCCTGGAGACCCTTTCGGCCTACGCGCGCCAGTTCCTCGGGCGCATGGAGAAGCCCGATGTGGACCACGTGGAGGGCCTCTGCCCGGCGATCGCCGTGGACCAGCGCGCGATCCAGCGCGGTCCGCGCTCGACGGTCGGGACCCTGACCGAGATCTACGACCACCTGCGCGTGCTGTATGCCCGCGCCGGGGTGGCCCACTGCCCCGACCACGAACAGCCGCTCGTGGCCCAGACCCCCGAGGCGGTGCTGCGCCAGATCGAGGCCGGGTTCGCGGGGCAGAAGTTGCAGCTGCTGGCCCCGCTGGTGCGCGACCGCAAGGGCCAGCACCAGGCCCTGTTCGAAGACCTGACCAAGCGCGGCTTCGTGCGCGTGCGCGTCGACGGACGCCTGCTGCGCATCGAGGAGGTGCCCGAGCTCGATCGCTACAAACGGCATACGGTCGAAGTCGTCATCGACCGCCTCGAGCTGCGCCCCGAAAACCAGGGCCGCCTGCGCGAAGCCATCGGACAGGCTCTCGAACTCGGCGGCGGGGACCTGGTGGCCCTGGGCGAAGCCCGCGAGCAGGCCTTTTCGACGCTGCGCAGCTGCCCGGTGTGCGGCATCGAGGCCCCGCCCCTCGAGCCGCGTCTGTTCTCGTTCAACTCGCCCCACGGCCAATGCGAGCGCTGCGAGGGCCTCGGGCTGCTCGAGCGCCCGGCCTTGGAACTGCTGGTCGCCGACCCGAGCAAGAGCCTGCGCCAGGGCGCGCTGGCGGTGACGCGCGCCGCGGGCACCGGGCTCAATTTCCCGCGCGTGGATTGGAAGTTTCTGGCAGCGGTGGGCGAAGCCCACGGCTTCGACCTGGATACGCCCTGGAAGCAGCTCTCGGAGCGCGCCCGGCGCGTGATCCTGCAGGGCACAGGCAACGAGCGCTTCAGCGACGACTTCACCTGGAACGGGGCCCGCACCGCCGGCACGGTGCGTTTCGAGCGCCGCTTCCCGGGCGTCCTGGCGGCGATCGAGCAGGCCCTCGAGAAGGGCCATAAGCGCGCCCAGCTGCAGCGTTTCCTCTCGGTGCGCCCCTGCCCCGAGTGCGCCGGCACGCGTCTCAATCGCTTCGCCCGCACGGTGCGCGTCGCCGGCGCGCCCCTGGCGACCTTGACCCGCGCCGCGGTCGGTGAGCTGGGCGCCCGGCTCGCCGAGCTGCCCTTCGATGCGCGCGCGGCGGAGATCGCCGCCCCGCTCTTGCAGGAAATCCAGCGCCGGCTGCGCTTCCTGGTCCAGGTCGGCCTCGACTACCTGAGCCTCGAGCGCGCCGCCGACAGCCTGTCCGGTGGCGAGGCCCAGCGCATCCGTTTGGCGGCCCAACTCGGAGCCGGTCTGCAGGGGGTCCTGTACGTGCTCGACGAGCCCTCGATCGGCCTGCACGCGCGCGACCACGGGCGCCTCTTGGGGGCGCTGCTCGGCCTGCGCGACCTGGGCAACACTGTGGTCGTGGTCGAGCACGACGAGGCCACCCTGCGAGCGGCGGACTGGCTGGTCGACGTGGGGCCGGAAGCCGGCCGCGGAGGCGGCCGGATCGTGGCCGAGGGCCCCCCCTCCGAGGTGGCGCGGGCCGATTCGCCCACGGGTCGGCTGCTGCGCGGCGAGCTCGACATGCCGCGCCCCGCCCAGCGTCGCAGCGGCAACGGCCGTTGGCTCGCGCTCTGCGGCGCGCGCGGTTTCAACCTCCAGGGGGTCGATCTGCGCCTGCCCCTGGGGGCGTTCGTGGCCGTCAGCGGGGTCTCGGGCTCCGGCAAGTCGACCCTGATCAACCGCACGCTGGCGCCCGCCCTCGAGCGGCTGCTCGGCCGCGAGGGGCCCGAGCCGGCGCCCTACGGCGAACTGATCGGCGCCGAGGCCGTCGAAGACCTGGTCGCCATCGACGCCGCCCCGATCGGCCGCACGCCGCGCTCCAACCCGGCCACCTACAGCGGCGCCTTCGGGCCGATCCGCGATCTGTTCAGCAGCCTGCCCGAGGCCAAGCTGCGCGGCTGGGAGGCTGGGCGTTTCTCGTTCAACCTGGAGGGCGGCCGCTGCGAGGCCTGTCAGGGCGCCGGCTCGCAGCTGGTCGAGCTGCAATTCCTGGCCCCGGTCACGGTGCCCTGCGAAGAGTGCGGCGGCCATCGCTACGGCAGCGAGACCCTGGGGGTGCGCTACAAGGGCAAATCGATCGCCGATGTCCTGGCCCTGACCATCGAGGAAGCCTTGGCCTTCTTCAAGGATCTGCCCAAGATCGCGCGGCCCCTCGAGGCGCTGGTCCTGGTGGGGGTCGGCTACCTGAGCCTGGGCCAGCCCTCGACGACCCTCTCGGGCGGGGAGGCCCAGCGCATCAAGCTGGCCAAACACCTGCAGGGCAGGAAGCAGAAGCACACGCTGTACCTGCTCGACGAGCCGACCACCGGCCTGCACGGTCAGGACGTGCAGAAGCTCCTGTCCGCGCTGCAGGCCCTGGTGGATCAAGGCCACAGCGTGCTGGTGATCGAGCACAACCTGGATCTTCTGCGCGCAGCGGATTGGCTGGTCGATCTGGGCCCCGAGGGCGGTCGCGCGGGCGGCCGCATCCTGGCCATGGGCGCGCCGGAGGCCATCGAGGCCACCCCGGAATCGCACACCGGCGCGGCGCTGCGGGCCGAGCGGCGGGCCCGCGGTGGGCGCACGCGCATCGAGAATCCCCTGGCCCTCGAGCCCGCCGATCGATTGCGCGTGATCGGGGCCCGCACCCACAACTTGAAGGGCATCGATGTCGAGCTGCCCCGCGATGCCCTGACGGTGATCACCGGGCCCTCCGGCTCGGGCAAGAGCTCCCTGGCCTTGGACACGATCCACGCCGCCGGGCGCCAGCGGTTCGTCGAATCGCTCTCGACCTACGCGCGCCAGTTCCTGGCTTCCAAGGACCGGCCGCCGGTCGAGCGCATCGAGGGACTCGGCCCTTCGGTGTCGGTGGAAGCGCGCACCTCCCAGGGCCATCCGCGCTCGACGGTGGCAACGACCACCGAGCTGCACGACCATCTGCGCGTGCTCTGGGCGCGGGCTGGCACGCCGCGCTGCCCGACGCACGGCAGCAGCCTGGAGCGCCGCGGCTCGAGCGCCTTGGCGCGTTTGCTGATCGAGCGCTTCGGCGGGCAGAAGGGCTATCTGACGGTGCCCCTGGTGCCGGCCTCGGTGCGCGACGCCAACGGATTGGAGCGCGAATTCGCGGCCCGCCGGTCGGAGCTCGAGCGGGCCGGTTACCTGCGCCTGCTGCTGGACGGGGCCGAGCTGCGCCTCGACGGGCCGCCGCCGGCCTTCAAGGACGGACAACGGCTCGAGCTGGTGCTCGACCGGCTGCGTTTCGACGAGGAAAGCCGGCCGCGCATCGTCGAGGCCCTCGATCAGGGCGCGAGCTTGGCCGGCGGCCGGTTCTGCGGCGTGGCCCAGTCCGGGGAGCGCCTCGAAGTGGCTCTGCATGGGGCCTGCCCGACCTGCGGCTTCGCCCTGGAGGAGCCGCTCGAGCCGCGCCATTTCTCCTTCAACACCCACGTGGGCGCCTGCCCGGAGTGCGACGGACTGGGGCTTTCCTGGCAGTGCACCCCCGACAAGTTGCTCTCGGACGAAGAGCTGCCGCTCCTGCCGCGCGAAAGCGGGGCCCCGACGGCGATCAGCGGCAAGGTCGGGCGCTATCTGACCAAGGGCAAGGGCTATTACGAGCACCTGCTGCGCGCCATCGCCAAGGCCCACCGCATCGACCTTTCCAAGCCCTTCGCAGCCCTGGACGAAGACCAGCGCGCCCTGCTGCTGTTCGGACGAGGTTCGCGCGAGTCCTACAGCGTCGAGATCCACAAGGAAGGCCGCAACTTCGAAGCGCTCGAGACCTTCACCTCGGTCTGGGACGGGCTATGTGGCGCCGTGGACGGCTGGCACAAGCGCAGCGAAGATCCCGAATGGCGGGCGATCCTGGAGGGGGTGATGGAGCGCCAGCCCTGCAAGGCCTGCCGCGGCGAACGGCTGGCGCCGGCCCCGCGGGCCGTGGATCTGGGCGGTTTGCGGCTTCCCGAGCTGCTCGGGCGCTCGATCGAAGCAGCCCGCCTTTGGCTGGCCGAGCTGAAGCTGTCCCGCGACCGGGCGGCCGCGGTCGGTCCCGTGGTGGGGGAATTGGAGAGCCGCCTCGGCCTGCTCGAGCAGGTCGGCCTGGGCTACCTGAGCCTCGATCGGGCCATGGATACCCTGTCCGGGGGCGAGGCGCGTCGGGTGCGGCTGGCGGCCAGCCTGGGCTCCCTGCTGACCGGCGTGTGCTATGTGCTGGACGAGCCGACGGTCGGCTTGCACGCCGCCGACGTCGATCGCCTGTGCGGGGCGCTGTGCGCGCTGCGCGACCTCGGCAACACGGTGATCGTGGTCGAGCACGACGAGGAGCTGATGCGCCGGGCCGATTGGCTGATCGACATGGGCCCGGGGGCCGGCCGGTTGGGCGGTCAGGTGGTGGACGCCGGTTCGCCCCGCTCGGTGATCGAGCGGGGCCGGGGCGCCACGGCGCGGGCCCTGCGGGGCGAACTGGCGCTGGCGCCGCGGCCCGCTCTGCGCGCGGCGGGGCCCGAGGTCGGCGTGGTCGGCGCGCGCCTGCGCAACCTCCAGGAAGTCGATTTCTCGGTGCGCTTCGGCGAGCTGACCGGGGTCTGTGGGCCCTCCGGATCGGGCAAGAGCACCCTGGTGCTCGAGTGTTTCGTGCCCGCCATGCGCGGCGACAAGCCGGAAGGGCGTTGGAAGCGGGCTCTCGGCGCCCAGGGCGGGGGCCGGCGGGTGGTCTTGGTCGATGCGGCCCCGATCGGGCGCACGCCGGCCTCGATCCCGGCCACGGCCGCGGGCTTGATGGATCCGCTGCGGGAGCTCTACGAGCGCACCCCGGAGGCGCGCCTGCTCGGGCTGACCGCCGCCAGCTTCTCGTTCAACAGCCCGAAAGGTCGTTGCCCGGCCTGCGAAGGGCGCGGGGCGATCCAGGTC
>JBILNK010000002.1:0-67805 GCA_044375105.1 Planctomycetota bacterium | reverse complement strand
TGACCTGCGAGGAGTGCGAAGGGCGCCGATATCGGCCGGAGGTGCTGGCGATCAGGTACCGCGGGCGCTCGATCGCCGACGTGCTCGACCTGTCGATCTCCGAAGCGCGCGAGTTCCTGGCCCACCAGCCGAGCCTGGCGCGCATCCTCGGCACGCTGGAGGAGGTCGGTCTGGGTTACCTGGGCCTGGGCCAAAGCTCTACGACCCTGTCGGGCGGCGAGGCCCAGCGCATCAAGCTGGCCAGCGAACTGTTGCGCGCCGAAGGCAGCCAGGGCTCGATCTTGGTGCTGGACGAGCCCAGCACCGGCCTGCATGCCATCGACCTGGTGCCGCTGGTGGCCGTGTTGCAACGCCTGGCGGAACGCGGCGACGCCGTGGTGGTGATCGAGCACCACACCGGGCTCTTGGCGGCCTGCGATCGGCTGGTGGAGCTTGGCCCCGCCGGCGGGGCCGCCGGCGGGCGCATCGTGGCCCAAGGCAGCGTGGCCGAGCTGGCGGCGGATCCCCGATCCTTGACCGGACGCTTCCTCGAGGTGCGTCGCGAGCGGAGCGGGACGGCGGCCGGTCGGGCGCCTCGCGGCCAGGGGCAGCCCGCGCCGGAGAGCGCGGCAGAGGCCGGCGCCCTTGCGTCGGCCGCTCCCACCGCGCGGGCCTCGAAGACCAAAGCGGCGAAACCGCCCGCCGGAGGCAAGCGCAATCACCCGAGCGTCAAGGCCGCTCCGAAAACCGCGCCCAAAAGCGCCGCCCAGGCTGCGCCCAAATCCTCCGCGAAGGCCGCAACGAAGGCCGCGGGGAAAGCCACGGCGCAGACCGCGTCGAAATCCACGGCGAAGCCCACGGCCAGCCGGGCGGACAGAACACGCGCGGGCAAGTCCCCGCCGTCTCCCGCGCGCGGCGGCAAGGGCCGCGCCAGCCCCGGGGGAGGTGGACGCCCGTGAGGCCCGACAACCCCCTGATCGTCCAGTCGGATCGCAGCTTGCTGCTCCATACGGTGCGTGCGGTCGTCGACGCCTCGGGCCGACCGCTCAAGGACGCCGCGGGCCAGCCGCTGACCGAAGAACATCCCCGTTATCCGGAGGCCCGCGATGCCCTGGCCCTGTTCGCCGAGCTCGAGCGTAGCCCCGACTACCTGCACAGCTACAAGCTGACCCCGATCTCGGTCTGGAATGCGGCCGCCCTCGGTCTGACCGCTGGAGATGTCAAGCGCACCCTCGAAGACCTGGCCTGCGTGCCCATCCCGAACTCGGTGCTGGCCGATCTGGAGCGCTGGTTCGCACGCTACGGCCTGTTCGGCATCGAACGGGCCGGGCCGCGTTTCCGTCTGACCTGCCGCGATCCGGAAGCGCTCGCCGAGGTGCTCGGCCATCGCTCGGTCCGGGACCTGGTCGAGGTCGATGCAGACACCGGCGCGGTCAGTCTGGACGAGCTGGGACGCGGCCCGCTCAAGCAAGCCCTGATCAAGCTCGGCTACCCCGTGGACGACCGCGGAGGGTATCTGGAGGGGGACCCCCTGGCCGTGCGCTTGCGCGGCGAACGGCGCGCCGGCGGCCCTTTCGCGCTGCGGCCTTACCAGCGCTCGGCCGCCGAGGCCTTCCACCGCGGAGGCAGCGTGCTCGGCGGCAGCGGCGTGGTCGTGCTGCCCTGCGGAGCGGGCAAGACCGTGGTCGCCCTGGCCGCCATGGAACTGGTCGGAACCAAGACATTGATTCTCACCACCAACACCGTGGCGGTGCGCCAGTGGCGGCAGGAGCTGCTCGACAAGACCGAGCTCGATCCGGACCAGGTCGCCGAATACACCGGCGAATCGAAGCGCGTCGCTTCGGTCACGATCAGCACCTACCAGATGCTCACCTGGCGGCGCTCGAAGACCGACGAATTCGAACACTTTCGCCTGTTCCGAGAACAGAATTGGGGCCTCGTCGTCTATGACGAGGTGCATCTCTTGCCGGCCCCCATCTTCCGGGTGACCGCCGAGCTGCAAGCCCGGCGGCGTCTGGGACTGACCGCCACTCTGGTGCGCGAAGACGGCAAGGAGGACGAGGTCTTCTGCCTGATCGGACCGAAGCGCTATGAGGTTCCCTGGAAAGTGCTGGAGGGCGGAGGGTTCATCGCCGCGGCGCGCTGCGTGGAGGTGCGCGTGCCGCTGCCGGCCGACGAGAAGCGCGCCTACGATGCCGCCGAACTCAAGCAGAAATACCGTCTGGCCGCCGAGAATCCGAACAAGCTGGAAGCCGTGCGCGCCCTGCTCGGCCGCCATGATGGCGCGCGCATCTTGATCATCGGTCAGTATATTTCCCAGCTGGAAGCCCTGCAGCGCCGCTTGCGTGCACCGCTGATCACCGGCAAGACCCCCAATGCCGACCGAGAACGCCTGTACGCCGCTTTCAAGACCGGCCAAGAGCCCGTGCTGATCGTCTCCAAGGTGGGCAACTTCGCCATCGATCTTCCCGACGCCAACGTCGCCATCCAGATCTCCGGCACCTTCGGCAGCCGTCAAGAGGAGGCCCAGCGCTTGGGCCGCATCCTGAGGCCCAAATCGGACGGATCCGGCGCGGTCTTCTATTCCCTGGTGACCCTCGGATCCAGGGACCAAGAGTTCTCGCAGAAGCGCCAGCTGTTCTTGACCGAGCAGGGGTATTCCTACGAGATCGTCGAAGGCGTCCCGACGGCTGTCGGCGGGGCCATGCCGCCCCGGGGAGGCCTGCGTTGAGCGCAGCTGCCATGGGCCGCGACCCCGATCCGGTGGATCCGCTGCAACAGGAGCTGTTCGCCGAGCTGGCCGACCTGCCGAGCGCGCGACAGAGCCAGGCCAGCCAGGTATTCGCGAGCCTGGGGGACAGCCTGCGCAGCCGCGGCGATGGCGAGCTGGCCGAGCTGCACGAGTTCTGGGCGCGCGGGGAAGCCGGGAGCGGCCAGCTGCGGCTGGATCTCGAGCGCTGGATGTCCGATGGCAAGCGTGCCGCCGAGAGCGTCGAGGTCCTCGGGAAACGGCTCGGCGCCGTACTGGAGATCCTGCTGGCCGCGCCGGGCTATGGATTGCCCCTGGCAGAGCTGTCGGTGCGCAAAGAACTGGCCTACCTGAATGGCTACGACTTGGAAGCCTGCCTGACCGCGCTCGAGCGCCGCGGGTTCGTGGTCAGCGTGCAAGGCAAGCGCTTCGACCAGCTCGGGCAGCGCCTGCTGGCCCTGCCGCGCGAGCTGGCCGAGGGGGTGTTGCGCGAGCGGCGCGCGCGCCGCCGGGGCATCTTCGACCTGGTGACCCTGCGCGGTTTCCTCGATCGCATGTACAGCGATCCGGCCCGGGCCGCGCGCACCAATCCAGCGCGGGTGCGCGAGCTCTACAAGCTCTATTCGGCCGAAGCCGGCGCCGTGGCGCGCATCGAACGCTTGCCCGAAGGCCTGCGCGAACTGGTCGAGAAGGCGATCCTCGAATTCGGGGGCATCCTGCCCAAATCCCTGTTCGAGCGCACCCGCACGGGTTTAAGCCACTGGAACGGTCGGCGCTGGCAGCAGTTGCTGGAACAATCGCTGGTCGGAACGGTGCAGCAGCTCGAGCTTTCGCGCTATGGGATCCAGCACGCCGACGACACCCTGGTGGTGTTCAACGAGGTCGCGCTGGCCTGGCTGCGCAAGCGTGCGGTGCCCAGCGACCCGGACCGGCCCCACGAAGAGCTTTCCCTGGGCGTCGACCAGATCACCAACGTGGCCCGGTTCCTGGCCTACATCCAGGAGAACGAGGTTCGCTACACGGTCCGGGGCGAGATCTTCAAGACGACCGAGAAGAAGATCCTGCAGCACCTGATCCCCAATCCCGGGCGCGAACTGGAGCGCGAGCAGGTGCTCGAGTTCATCTACGAATTCTGTCGCAAACACGGCCTGCTGGACGGCAGCGGCGAGCGCACCCTGGCGGCTACCTCGGACGGCCGGTCGTGGGGTTCGCGCACGCTGCCGGAGAAGATCCAGGCGCTGCTCGACTATGCCATCGAGGAACAGGGCGAAAACGGCGAGCCCTTCCACCAGGCCCGCCTGCGCCGGCTGCTGCTGCGCATGCTGAAGCGCATCGAACCGGGCGTCTGGTATGACCTCATGTACCTGCCGTTCCTGGCCCGCAACCAGTACCTGGCGAGCCTGGAGGACCTGCGCGTCGAAGAGCGCTTCGCGGAGGACACCCAAGCCGGCGTCTACCATCCGTTCGAGGACTGCCAGCGCTTGGCCTGGAACCTGGTCCGCTGGGCGCGACAGCGTCTCTATCTGCTGGGCATCATCGATCTGGGCTACGACTCCCAGAAGCGACCTGTGGCTATGCGCCTGGCGCCCCACGGAGCGCGGCTGCTCGGGCTCGATCCGGAGCGCGAGCGCACCAAGCTGGCGGTCGGCAGCCTGATCGTGACCCCGACCTTCGAAGTCGTGCTGTTCAAGAGCGGCGACGACGCCGAGCTGATGCACGAGCTCGATCGTTTCGCGGTGCGGGAGCGCGGCGGGGAAACTGTCGTGTTCCGCATCGAGGAGGCCAGCGTGCGGCGCGCTTTGGTCGAGGGCATGGGCCTCGATCAGCTGCTGTTGACGCTGGAGTCGAATTCGCGCACGCCGGTGCCGCAGAACGTCAGCTTCTCGATCCGCGACTGGGCCCGGCGTGCGGGTCGGATGGTGCTCGACGAAGCGCTGGTGCTCTCCTGCGAGGAGGAGGACGCCCTCAGGCGCTTGCGCCAAGATCCGGGGGTGCGCGGCTACATCGCGGCCGACCTGGACGAGAAACGCGTGCAGCTCAAGGGGCGCATCACGCCCAAGCGCATGCGCGCCCTGCTGCGCGATCTCGGCTATCTGGTCGAGCTGGTCGCCGCATGAGCGCGGCTCCTCTGCCGCCCAGCCCCCCGGCGCCCCCGCGCCTGGTGCTGCTCTCGCCGGGGGAGCTGGGGCCCGTGCAGGTGCCCGCCTTCGAGCGCGAGGTGGGCCAGCTGGCGTCGCTCCTCGGCACCCGGCCGCGCCTCGGGAGCGGGCTCCTGTTGCGCGAGAACCTGCTGGAGGACCGCCCTTTCCTGCGGCTGCTCGAGCGCCTGCGCGAGCGCCACGGCGACCTGCCGATCGGGGTCCACGATCGGTTGCACCTCTTGGCCCCCGGGGTCTCGCAGGCCGCGGCGCCCCCGCCTGGAACCGGGCCCGGGGATCCGCGGATCGGGCTCGAGCGACCTTGGCTTCACCTGGCTGCGCGCTCCCTCAGCCCGGCGCAGGCGCGCGCGCTGCTGCCCGAGGCCTGGCTAGGTTTTTCCTGGCACGCGGGCCAGACCCTTCCGGACCTGGCCGCCCTCGATTACGCCTGCCTGTCCCCGATCCGCGCGGTGCCGCACAAGGGCGACCCGCTCGGTTTCGAAGCTCTGGCCCTGGCTTGCCAGCGCGCCGCGCTGCCCCTGTGGGGCCTGGGAGGGTTGGACAGCGGCGACGGCGCCGCGTTGCGCGCGGCGGGGGCGCAGGGGGCCTTCGTGAGCCGGGCTTGGCGCACCGCGCTCGCCGCCGGTCGCCTGGATTCCTGGCTGGCGGAATTCGAGGACGGGCTGATGGGCCCGGGCCGGCCATGAGCTGGAGCGAGGCGCGCCTGCACCGGCACATCGGCTCGTGGCCGAGGCCGGGGATCCTGTGGGGCTCGAAACTCTCCGACGGAGCGGCGCTCAAGCCGCTGCGCGGGGCGCCGGTGCTGTGCAGCGACCAGGTCATCGGCGGGGTCCACGTGGAATTGGACGCGCCCCCGCGGCAGATCGGGCGCAAAGCGGCCGCGCGGGCCATGTCGGATCTGGCGGCTTGCGTGGCCTGGCCCCTGGCCCTCGAGTGCTCGCTGCGCGCGCCGAGCGAGACTCCGCAGGCCTGGATCGTGGCCGTGCTGGCCGGCCTGCGGGCCGAGGCAGAGCGCCATGGGGCCGCCCTGGTGGGCGGCGACCTGGCGGCGGCGCCGGGCCCCTTCGGCCTGTCCGTGACCGCCCTGGGGGAATTCCGGGGTCCCGGGAGGCCCCCTGGCCGCGATCGCCTGCGGGTCGGGCAGGCCCTGGTGCTGACCGGCCCGGTGGGGGGCTCGCTGCTCGGGCGGCACCTGCGCATCGAGCCGCGCTTCGCCGCCGGTCGAGCCCTGTTCGCGGCGGGAGCGCGCGCGCTGATGGATGTGTCCGATGGCCTGGCGCTCGACCTCTCGCGCCTGGCGCGGGCCTCCGGGCTCGGCATCCAGCTCGAATCCGTGCCGATCCATGCAGACGCTCGGCGACGAGCCCGCGCGAGCGGGCGCCCGGCCCTCGAACACGCCCTGGGGGACGGCGAAGACCACGAGCTGATCGCGGGGCTGCCGCCTCGCGCGGCGCGCGCGCTGCTGGGGCGCGGCCTGCCGGATTGCCCGGCGGCGGCACGGATCGCGACGGTGGTGGCGCGGCCGGGGTTGTGGCTGGCGCTCGACGGCCAGCAGCCCCGGCGCTGGGATGGACAGGGCGGATATCTGCATGGGGGGCAGGAAGCCCGGTGACCGCTCTGGAGATCGAAATCGACCTCCCGGACGAGGAGGCGACGCTGGCCCTGGGAGAGGCCCTGGGGCGCCGGCTGCCGAGCGGCGCGGTGCTCGCGCTCGAGGGCGAGCTCGGCTCCGGCAAGACCACCTTGGTGCGCGGGCTCGCGAGCGGGCTCGGAGTCCCCGCCGATGAGATTTCGAGCCCCACCTACACGCTCATGCACCAGCACCGCGGCCGGCTCGAGCTTTTGCATTTCGACGCCTGGATGGGGGCCCGAGAAGGCGCCTTCCTGGCCGCGGGCGGGCGGGAGTGGCTAGAGAGGCCGGGCGTGGCCGCGATCGAGTGGGCTTCCAAGGTGGCCGCCTTTCTGCCCCGGCCGAGGCTGGAACTCGCCCTGGCTCCGACCCGGCTCGGGGGCCGCAGGGCGCGCCTGACCCTGATCGAAGCCCAGCCCGGGGCGGGTCCCGCCGCGCTCGAACTGGAGGGCCACCTGCGGACGGTCCTTTCCGGGGACCTGCCGGGGAAGCGCGCCGGGGGCGCCGGGCAGCCCCCGGAAGCCCCCCGGGGCCGGCCCGGGGGACCGCAGGCGCCGGAGGCCCCGGACCCGGGCCAGGCCGGCGCCCGATGAACCCCGGCGGCGGTCGAGCGTTGGGAGGCGATCGTGAGGCCTGACTGGGAAGCGTCGCCCGATCCGCTGACGCTGCTCCAACAGGGCCACAGCGCCGCCTTCGAGACCTTCGTGAGCCAAGCCAGCGCCACCTTCCTGGGCTTCTTCCGCCGCCTGGGCGCCCAGCCGGGCGAAGCCGAAGACCTGACCCAGGAGCTGTTCCTGCGGCTGCTCAGGGCTGCCAGCTGGTATCGCGCGGATGGCCGCTTTTCCGCCTTCTGCTTCCGCATCGCCCGCAACCTGTGGATCGACCAGGAGCGGCGCCGGGCGGCCCGGCCGGTGCCACGCCCCGGGGAGGGCGATGCCGCGGACTGGCCCGACCCGCGCAGCGCGGACCAGCGCCCCTGGGAGGCGATGGAACAGGCCGAACAAGGCCGGCGACTGCTCCAGGCGCTGGGTGAACTGTCCACGGCCCACCGCCTGGTCTTCGAACTGGCCGTCGTCCAGGAGCGGCCCTACGCCGAAATCGCTTCCCTGCTCGAGATCCCGGTGGGGACGGTCAAATCGCGGGTGTTTTATTGCCTGAAGCATCTGCGCACCCGCCTGGCCCCCGCGCTGCCCGACAGCGAACCGCCTGCGAGGCCACTGCCATGAGCGACCACGACGCCTCCATGCCGCCCGGCGAGGGCTGGCAACCCGAGGATTGGCAGCGCTTCGGCGCCGCGCTGCGCCGCGCCGCAAAGACCCTCGACGGGGACCCCGCGTTGGTCGCACGGGTGCGCGCGCGCCTCGATCGAGAACTCGAATCCGGCGGCGCTCCGGTCGAGCCGATCCTGGCCGGTTGGCCCGTCTGGCGCGCACGGCTGGGGCGTTCGGTGCTGCTGCGCCTCGTGGCCGCCAGCGTCCTGCTGCACGTCCTGGCCTTGCCGGTGCTGGCGTACCTGTGGTGGCGGCCCCAGCGTCCGCCGCTCGAGCTCGGCTTCCTGCCCGTGGTCCTCGAACCGACGCCCGCGCCGCCCGAGCCGGATCTGCGCCCCCAGCCGCTGCCGGAGGCCCTCGATCTTCCGGCCCCCGAGCTCGACCCCATCGAAGCCCTCGAAACCCGGCTGCGGCTGGACCGCTTTCGCCGCGCCCAGCTGGAACCGGCCCCCGCGCCCGGCGAAACTCCGGCGCCGGAGCCGCTCCAACCGGAGCTGCCCGAGCTGCCCGAGCTGACCGAGCTGACCGAGCTGGCGGCTCGGCGCCTCGGGCTCAGCGAGCGCCTGCCCGAGGGGCGCTCACCGAATCTGGCCTGGGCGCGCTGGTCCCTGGCCGTTCAGCTCGATCTCGATGCCTATGCGGACGGCGCGCGCCTCTGGCCCGAACGCGACGGCCCCGCATGGGAGGCCCTCTCGGCGCGAATCCAAGCCGCGCTGGCGCAGCGGCCGACAGAGGCGGCGCTGCTATCGCCGGCCGAGCGCGCCTGGTGCGACGACGTCGCGCAGCGAGCGATCGATTTCGGTCTGCTGCCAGGCCACCCCGACGAGCGGGGCTTCCCTGGCGATCCGCGGCGCTGGATCGCCAATGCCCGCTCTTACCTGCCCGAAGGAGCCGCCGAGCGCGCTCCCTGGCGGAAATGGCTGGCCTGGGCCAGCGGTCTCTGACTGGCTGAGAAAAAGAGATCGACTCGGGCTGCGCCCGAGCGGTCAGACCAGCCTGTCGGTATGCCTTTGGGCCGCCATCCGACGGCCGCAGAGGCTGGGATCGTCGCTACGCGCCGAACATTTTCTCCCCAGCCTCTGAGCCGACCCGCCGGGGGCGACGCGGGGAAAAACCGGCGCGGGAGCGCGGACCGGGTGCGGAACTCCCTGGAGTGCCGGGCGGAACGGGCGCCCGCGTGGCTGCCGGCCTGGTCAGGCCCAAGACAGCCCCGGCGGGGGCCGGGGCCCCGGAGGGGGGCCGAGGTCGGGACCGGACATCGAAATACATGGCCGGGTGACCGCGCTAGGGGAGCAGGAAGGCCTGGGCAGCCCCTCGGAAGCGCGGGGCCGAGCTCTATCCTGGCCCGCCCTCGTCCCGCCACCGCCCCTCGATGCAACCGCAGCGCGCTTTCACCCGATCGCACCTTGGCCTGGCCCTGTCCCTGGCAGCGCTGCCCGACGTCGCGGCCGCCTACCAGGCGCAGCCCGGTGACAAGCGCCTGCCGCCGCCCCCCGGCGAGCAGCAGCCGGCGCCCGCGCCGTCTCCGGCCAGGGTGCTTGAGCTGACCCTGGAGCAGGCCTACCAGATCGCCATCAACAGCAACCTGACCCTGGCCCTCGGCTCCCTGGACGAAGAGCTGGCGCGCCTCAACGCCCTCGGCACCTGGGGTGCCTTCGATCCGGTCCTGGACGTGACCGCCGGCTACACGGACGCCCAGATCCCGCAGGTCAACCCGTTCATCACCGGCGGCGTCGACGTGCTCCAGCTCAAGAACGAGACGCTCAGCGCCGACCTGACCCAGCCCCTGACCAACGGCGGTCGCTTCCGGGCCGGCTTCGACGGCACCATCACCCAGACCAACAACGCCTTCGCCTTCGCCGACGAATTCAGCGAGAGCGCGGTCAACCTGGGCTACACCCAGCCGCTGATGCGCGGGCTCGGACGCGACTTCGCCACCGCGGAGCAGAAGGCTGCGCGCCTCGATTGGCTCTCGTCCCGCGAGCGTCAACGCCAAACCCTCGAGCAGCTGCTCGGGGACGTGGCCAACGCCTATTGGGACCTGGTCGCGGCCCAGGAGGAGGTCAAAGTGCGCGTGCTGGCCGTGGAGCTCGGGCGCACGCAACTGGACCAAAACCGCGAGCGCGCGCGGGTCGGCGTGGGCACGGAGGTCGATGTGCTGCAGGCCGAGACGCGCGTGGCGACCGAAGAGGAAGCGCTGCTCTTGGCACGCACCAACGTGGCCGCGCGCATGGACGCGCTCAAGGTGCTGCTCTACCGCCGCGGCAACGACGGCCAGGAGCGCTTTTCGGACTATCTGGACCTTTGGGATCTCGACATCGTGACGCGCACCCCGCTGCCCGAGGGCCTGGCCGGCGCGGACGAGCGCGGCTGGGAGACGGCCCTGGCGCGGGCCCTCGAGCACCGGCCCGACCTCAACCTGGCGCGGCTTTCGATCCAGGACGCGGAGGTCGATCTGGCCCTGCGCCGCTCGCAGCGCCGGCCGGGCCTCGACCTCAACCTGGACGTGACCTCCAACGCCAACGACGTCAGCACCTCGGGCGCGATCGGAGACGCCTTCGGCTACGAGTTCCCGACCTACGCCGCTTCGCTGGTCTTCAACGTGCCGCTCGGCAACCGCCGCGCGGCCTTCGCCGAACGCGCCGCCCGAGCCGCGGTGATCCGCGCCCGGCTGGCCTACGAGCAAGCCGAGAACAACGCCATCGCGGACGTGCGCAACGCCACCCGCGACCTGGCCTACCGGGCCCAGGCCGTGGTCGCGGCACGCAAGTCGCGGCAGTTCTCCCAGCGCCAATTCGACGCCGAGCAAGTCAGCTACCGAGAGGGCCTTTCAACCACCTTCCAGGTGCTCGAATTCCAACAGCAGCTCTCCCAGGCCCTCTCGAACGAAGCCGCGGCCCTGTCGGCCTATGCCAAGGCCGAAGCCCAGCTGCTGCGCGCCCAGGGCGAGCTGTCGCAGCGGGCCGGCTACAGCCCGCCCTCGGCCCAGTCGGCCCTCGGTGGCGATCCCAAGGAGGAGCGCGAGGGTCCCCTGCCGAGCCACCTGCAACAGGCCGGGCGCTGATGGGCACCCGAGGGCATCGAGCCTGGCTGTCGTTGGTGCTTTTCAGCCTGGGCTGCGCACCGGCCGAGCCCCCCGCACCGGCCGCCCCGGTGGCCCTGCAGGAACCCGCTCAGAGCGAGGCGGCCCTGGCCGACCCGCGCCTCCAGGACCTGCTGCGCCAGTGCACGCGGGATGGCTTCTACGACCGCAATCTGGCCGATCCCCTGGCGATCTTGGTGGGCAAGCTGCAAAGCGGCGACTCGGCGCCCCTGCAGCGCGCGATCGAGGAGCTGGGCGCGGCCGGCGAGCGGGCCATGCCCGACCTGGAGCGTCTGTATCGCGAGCTGTTCACCGATGCGGCTCGCATGGGCACCTTCCAGAACGTCCTGGGGGCTTTGTCGCTCAATCGCAGCGCCGGTGCCCGGCGCCTGCTCATGGAGACGCTGGGCCATCCCCATTCGACGCCGCGCCTCAGCGCCCTGCGGGGGCTCTTGCAACAGGACCTCGGCGCCGAGGAGGCCGGCCCCTTGGCCTACACGGCGGCGATCGAACTGGGCCCGGCGCGCGCCCTGGCGCTCGAGTGCCTGTTCATGGCCAATCCCGAGGCCGCCGCCGAATTGTCGCTCGACTGGCTCGAACGCGGCACCGCCGGGGAAGCCCTCCCGGTGGCCCTGCGCCAGCTCGTGCACCAGCGCGCCAAACTGCCCAGCGCCCCGCGCGAACGTTTGGCCGAGCGCCTGCCCGGGGTCCAGGCCGTGTTCCTGTGGGCCAGCCTGCTGCCCGAAGACGGCGCGGAGGGCGCTTTGGCGGGAGCGCTGGCGGGCTCGGCCCGCAGCGCCAGCGAGGCCCTGCTGACGGCCCTGACCGGGACGGAGGAGGGCCTGGCCGGCGAAGCGCTCGAAGCGCTGGTGCACGCCGAGCAGCTCGAGTGGCTCGGGCGGCTGGCCGCCGAACTGCCCAGCGACGGTCTGCGCCTGCGCGCCACCACGGGCCTGGCGAACGCGCTCTGGCCCATGGATCGCTCGATGGAGTTCCTGCGGCTCGCCCCGGGGCCGGCCCGCGAGCGAACGATCGAGAGCCTGCGTGCGCGCCTCGACGACGCTTCGCAACCGGTGCGCGAGGAGGCCTGGTCGGTGCTGCTGCGCTGCGGGGATGCGGAGGCCTTCGACCGCGCCCTGCTGGCCCTGGGCGAAAGCGAACGCAGCCTGCAGCTGCTGGTGCAGCCGCTGCGCGATTGCCTGCGCAGCGAGGCCGAGGCGGGCGGCTCGGCCTTGATCGAGCGCGCCCTGGCACGCCTCGAGGAACTGCTCGCCGAGCGCGAGTCGGAGCCCCTGGCGGGCCGCCGACTGCGGCTGTTGCAGACCTTGGCGCTGGTGCCGGACGCCCGGGCTGCGGAGCGCCTGCTCGCCCTGGCGCGCACCTCCAGCGGCACGATCGAGGGCCTTCGGGCTCATGAATGGCTGATGATCCAAGCCAGCAACAGCGGATCCGCGGGGCGCACCCGGCTGTATGCGGCCCTGTTCGAGGAACCCGATCCGATCCGCCGTCTGGACTTGATCTGGGTCCTCGGCTCCGTGCCCGACGAGGCCTCCCGGCAGCGTTTGCTCGAGCTCTTGGACGATGAGCGTCTGAGCCAGGCCGAGCGGCTCTTCGCCGCCCAGCAGCTGTGCCAAATGGGGCCCACCGAGCGGATCGCCCCGGCCATCAAGCGACTGGCCCCGCGCTTCGACCACCAGGCCCGGCGCGGTCTGCAATGTTTGCTCTGGCGCTGGTATTGATCGACGGGCTGGAGCCCGCTTGCGCTGCGCGCGCGTTCTGACCCTCCAAGGGTGCTCGCCGCAAGAACTCGGGAGTGCGGGAGGGCGGCCCGGCAGCAGGGCGGAGCGATCGGCCTAGACCCCCGCGGACGCATTGCAGGAGGGCTCCGGAGGGCCCGCCCTCCGGAGCACAGCCGTGCTCAGCCGGCTCCTGTCAGAGGCCCCCGTCAGAGGCCGGGCAGAAGTCAGCGCGCAGTTCCGATCCCGGCCTCCCTGGCCGCGCCATGGCGCAGAGGGTGCACCTGGACGGGCCGGGCTCGAGCCTCGAGCAAAGCCCGAATCGATTTTTTCCCTTTTCTTCAGGCCCCGCGGGCGCGCTGGCGCGTGGCGAGACCTTCGGGACAGCCGGGGCCAGCGAGCCTGCTGCCGATGGCGCTTGCCTGGATCCAACCCCGCGCTGCGCTGCGGAGACCATGCGCACGGCCGCTATGGATCCGGTCGACCGGCACTCGGCTCCTGCCCGGGCCAAGGCGCGCCCGGCGCTGGCATGTCCACGCCGGGCGCCCGGGGCGCTGCCCCCTGGTCGCTCAGGGCAACCCGGCGGAGGGCAGTCGCTGCCAACCGCGCCCCGCGGACAGTTCCGGGCGTTGTTCGAGCCCACTCCACGGGCTGCTCCCCGGGGCTCGATTGGGATGGCCGAGCAAGCCGGCGGCCGGATCGAAGGCGTAGGCCGCGACACCGGTGCGCCCGTGCTGCCAGGGCCAGGCCACGATCGAAGCCGGACGGGACCCCGGGACGCCCGCGGGGGCTTCGAGCTCGAACAGGTAGCCGTGCCAGCGCAGCACCCGGCCCGCCTCCAACCAGTCCGCATCCCCCGCGGCGCGCAGCAGGTCCGCGGACGAGGCTCCCTCTGGATCCGGCTGGAGCACGGCCGCCAGGCTGCCTTGGGCTCCGGCCGCTGGGTGGCGCTCGAGCCGCTGAGCGATCTGCTCGAGCAGCCGCAGCGCGTCGCGCTCGTTTTCGTACACGGCGAACAGTTCGAGCCGCGTCAGGGTCACCACCGCCAGCACGGCGATCACCGCCGCGATCGGCCAGCCGAGCTCGGGGCCCTGTCTGCCGCGGGTCGCTCCCACGCTCGGCGGACGCGGGTCGGCTGCGGGCGCGTGGGCGGGCTGGTCTTGAACGGTCATCGGGCTCTGGCGCCACAGCGGCGCCGCGGGTCCAGAATGGCGGGCCCGGGGCCGGCTTGTCGAGGGGCCCCGACGTGGACGGCCTCGTTGGTCCCGCGCCGTGCCCTGGCCCGAGCCGAGCGGCGCCAGGCCGCGCCCTTGGAGGGCCGCTTGCTAGGCTCATCCCGATGGGCAAGCCGCGCCTCGAGGACCTGCCCGCGGAACTGCTGCGCGCGGCCCGCGAGGTGGCCGGCCGCCTGGCCGAGGGGGGCTTTCGGGGCTGGATCGTGGGCGGCGCGGTGCGCGACCTGGCGCTCGGCAGGCGGCCCAAAGACCTGGACCTTTGCAGCGCGGCCACCCCGGAGCAACTCGAGGCGCTGTTTCCGCGCGCGGTCGGAGTCGGACGTCTGTTCGGCACGCTGACCCTGCCGGGCTATGGCTTTCCCTTGGAGGTCACGACCTTCCGGGCCGATGGGGAATACCGCGACGGCCGGCGCCCGGAGCGCGTGCAGTTCGGCGCCAGTCTCGAGCAGGATGCGGCGCGCCGTGACTTCACGATCAATGCTCTGTACCTGGATCCCCTGAGCGGAGAGCTGGCGGACCCCACCGGCGGCTTCGGCGATCTGGAGCGGCGACGGCTCAAGGCGGTCGGCGATCCCGCGCTGCGCTTCGCCGAAGATCGGCTGCGGGTGCTGCGTCTGGCGCGCTTCGCCGGGCGGCTGGGCTTCGAAATCGAGACGGCCACCGGCCGGGCTGCGCAGGCCGCCAGCCTCGAGCTCGGCCAGCTCTCGGCGGAGCGGGTGGGCGCCGAGCTGCGCGGCCTGTTCGGCCAACCCGGGTATGCGCGCGGCGCGCGGGTGCTGCGCGACCTGGGGGTTGAGGAGCACCTGTTCGGCTTTGCCCTGGGGAACGATGCGGCGCGCCGTGGGGACCGAGCGGCCGAGGGCCTGCGGCGCCTCGAGGCCCTGGAGAGCGCCCGGCCCGAGCCGCCGGGCCTGGCGCTGGGTTTAGCGGTGTGGTGGCTGCCGGCGGACCCCGGCGAGCCCCTGCAGAGCGCTTGGATCGAGCGCATCGGGGCCGAGATCGAGGAGCGCTTGCGACCTTCGAGACAGGAATCGAGCGAGCTGTTGGCGCTTTGGCGGGCCCTCGGCGCCTGCGCGGAGCTCGAGCGCGGGCGCTTCCCCCAGGCGGCCGCCGTGCGGCTGCTGCGCGGCGTGCCCGCGCCGGCCCTGCTGCGCCTGCTCGAGGTCGAACAGGACCGCGCCACCGCGGCCCTGCGCCAGCGTTTGGCTGGCCTGGTCCAGTCGGGTGCTTTCGCCAAGCGACCCGCGCTGCTGGACGGGCGCGAGCTCCAAGCGCTCGGAGTCCCGCCGGGGCCCGCCTTGGGGGCCTGGCTCGAGCGCCTCGAAACCTGGCAGATCGAGGGGCTGCTCGCGGATCGGGAGGCGGCCTCGCGCCTGGTCCAGCGACGGCTGGCGGCCGGGAGCCTGGAGCCCCCGGAACTCCCGGCGTGACCCACGCGGATGGTCCGCGTTTCGGAGGGGAACCGGCCCGTTCGCAAAAGGCCCAGGGTGCCGGCGACGCCGAGGGGAGCCCGGACGATCAGCTCGGCGGGAAGACGCGCCGCAGGCCGTGGGCCAAGGGGTAACCCGCGAGGATCGCCACGGCCACGGTCCTGGATCCGGGAGCGGCTGAGCACAAACTCAGGGCCGCCGTGGCCACCAGCAGGCGCCGCAGGCCGGCGCCCACGTCGCGGGCCACCTCGGCCTGGCTCCAGCGCTCCCGCGCCAGGGCGGCCCGCACCAGGCCGCCGGCCGCGGCCATGCACAGGGCCAGCGCCAGTCCGTGTTCGAGCCGCGGGGGCCAGACGAGCTGCCCCGCGAGGGCCAAAGCCGCGGGCGCCAGGCCGGCCAGCAGCGCCGCGATCCAGAGCAAGCGCGGCCGCGGGCGGCGCCCCGGATCGCCCGCGGGGTCGTCCTCGAGCTGGGCCAGGAAGCTGACCAAGGCCACGTACAGGCCGTAGAGCAGGGCCGCGGAGGAGGCCAGCGGCCCGGGCTCCGCCGCCCCGGAGCCCGCCTGCAGCCCTGCGCCGAAAGCAGCCGCGGCCAGGAGGTTGCCAGCGCGGCACAGGCCCAGCCAGAGGGGCGAACTGGCCCGCGCGCCGCTCCATAGGTCGTAGACCGATGCGCAGGCGGCCACGGCGGCCCAGGTCAGGGCCGCGCGGGTGCCACCGAACAGGCCGAGGGCCGGGCCGGCCAGCAGCCCGAACAACCCCGCGGCCAGGGCCACGTTCGGCCGCAGGGCGCCGCTGACCAGGGGGCGCCCGGGGCGCAGGGGCCGATCGAGCTCGCGATCGCGCCAATCGTTGAGCGCCATGCCCCCGTGGTAGATCAGCAGGCTGGCCCCGAAGGCCGGCAGGGCCGCGCTTTGGAACGGCCAGGCTCCGGCGAGCCACAGGCCGCAGGCCACGTCGGCCAGGGCGCTCGGCAGGAGCGACAGCCGCAGCAGGGCGCCCCAGCTTTGCCAGCGGGGGGGATGGCTCGGGTTCATGGGCGGACGGCGGACGACGCCCTCTGGCTCACTGCAGGAGCCGCAGGATGTCGTTGTAGGTGGCGTAGACCATCAGCCCGACCAAGAGCACCAAGCCGACCATCTGGCCGTAGCCCACGATGCGCTCCGGCAGCGGCCGACCGCGCAGCTTCTCGAGCAGCAGGAACAGCAGATGCCCGCCGTCGAGCAGCGGAACCGGCAGCACGTTGATCAGCGCCAGGTTCATGCTCAGCAGACATAGGAAGTAGAACAGGTTGGCCCAGCCCTGCTCGCTGAACGAGTAGGACACCTGCCCGATCATGATGATGCTGCCGAGGTTCTTGCTGGAGACGTCGGCGAGCAGCATGCCCTTGAGCGTCAGCCACACATCGCGCAGGGCCTTCCAGGTCGAATTGAGCCCGACGGCCAGGGAGTCGAGGACGCCGCTGGCCTCAAAAGTGTATTCGGCCTCGGCCACGGCGAATCCGTAGAACGGCTGCGGCGGCAGGGGCGCGGGCTCGATCGCGAAGCGCAGCGGTTCGGCCGCGCCGGGGCGTTCGACCTCGACCGCCAGGGGGCCGCCGCGCTCCGCGCGCGCTTCGACCTGGGCCTGCAGATCGGCCCAGCTCTCGACGCGCTTGCCGTCCAGGGCCACGATGCGATCGCCGGCCAACAGCCCGGCCAGGGCGCCGGCCCCGCCCGGCGTCGGCACCACCCGGGCTTGGCTCGGGTCCTGCTCGAGGGACACCGCCAGGGAGAGCTCGCGGCGCTCCTGGGCGCTGGCCTCGGGCACGCCCAGCTCGAGCGGGGAACCCTCGCGCTCGACCCGCAGCTCGAGGGGCCCCGCCGTGGCGCCCTGTTCCAGAGCCAGCGCGAAGTCCTGGGCCACGTGCACGGGACGGCCATCGACGGCCAGGATTCGATCGCCGACGCGCAGATCGAGGCGCCGGATCAGTGCCAGATCGCGCAGGGCCCCGATGGTGTGCTGGGTGCCGCCGACGCCCAGGATGCGGCGCGGGCCGGCGCTCTCGAAGCGCGGCTCGATGCGCACGCGCCGGGGCTCGCCGCCTTCGCCCCCGACCAACAGCTCGATCGGCTCGCGGCTGTCGAGGGCGCTGCGCAGCTGCTGGTCCAGGGGCCGCGCCAGGGGCGCGCGCTCGCCGATCGAGACCAGCTCGAGCAATCGCTCGCCCGTGCGCAGCCCAGCCGCCTCCGCCGGAGAGCCGGGAAACACGAACAGCTTGCCGGTCGGATCGAGGCCCGGGCGCACGCCCAGGCTGAAGAAGCCCGCCGAGAGGTTCTTGACCGGCTCGAGGCGCGACAGGCGCGGCTCGCCGCCCTCGGGCGGGCGCCAGAGCAAATCGACCGGCCGGCCGCCCCCCAGGGCGGCGCTGAGCTCGATCTGCGAGAACTCGATCACGCGCTCGCCGTTGGCCTCGAGCACCGTGGCTCCCGCGGGCAATTCGGCGGCCCAGGCCGGTCCCCCGGGCACCGGCGAGCCGAGCCGCGGCTCGAGGAACCGCACCCCGTTCAGGAACACCAGGGGAAACACCACCAGGCCGAAGGCCAGGTTCATCAGCACCCCGCCGGAGTAGATCAAGAACCGCTGGCCGACGCTCTTGGCCTGCAGATGGTCCGCGGGCAGCTCGCTTCGGTCCGCGGGCGGCTGGCCCTCGCCGGCCATCTGCACGAAGCCCCCCAGGGGCACCGCGGCGATCTGGTACTGCGTCCCGCCGCGGCGCCAAGAGACCAGCGCCGGTCCGAAGCCCAGGCTGAAGGTCAGCACCCGCACACCACACCAGCGGGCCGCCAGGAAGTGGCCCAGCTCGTGCACGAAGATCACGAGGCCGATGCCGAGGATGGTCTGGAGGGTGGGCAGAAGGTCGGGCATGGGGCGTCGCGGCGGGGCGGTGCAGCAGGGTAGGCGCGCCCGGGGGCCGGGGCGAGGCCGAAGCCCGGTCCTATCGTCCAGGGAGCCCTGTGAATTCGAGAGGCCCTCAGGGGGGGAGGGCAACGCAGCGAGCGCGGCCGGGCTCGCTGGCGACGCCGAGGGGAAGCCGGGGGCGCGAGCCCCACGCCCTGGCGGCGGTGCCCCGCTCCCGAGCCCGCCGCGAGCCCCGGACCATGGGGTGGCGGGTCGGGGAGGCGCCGGCTCGGGTCCATCCTCAGACGACGTCGCAGCGTGCGCGCCGCGGCCGGCCGTCAGCCCCGCGAGGGGGCCGAGGCGCGGCCCCGCTCGAGCACCAGCTCGCCCGCGATCCGGCGGGCGGCGGCGTCGCTTGCCAGGCGGGCGGCGATCCCCGGGCCAGGCGCGGGCCGCGGACGCTCGAGCACCAGCCGATCGATGCGCGCGATCTCCGGGAACGGCAAGCGCCCCTCGAGGAACGCAGCCACGGCGACCTCGTCGGCGGCGTTCAGCACCGCGCCCGCGTCGCCGCCCTCGCGCACGCAGCGATAGCCGAGCTCGAGGGCCGGGAAACGGCGCGGATCGGGCGCTTCGAAGGTCAGCTCGCGGAACAGAGCCAGGTCGAAGCCGCGCAAGCGGTTGGGCACGCGCTCGGGATGGTAGAGCGCCGCGTGGATCGGCAGGCGCATGTCCGGCGGGCCCATCTGGGCCAGCACCGAGCCGTCCACGAACTCCACCAGGGAATGCACCACCGATTGCCGGTGGATGACCACTTCGATCTGCTCGGCAGCGACGCCGAACAAGTGGTGCGCCTCGATCACCTCGAGCGCCTTGTTCATCAGCGTGGCCGAACCGATCGTGATGCGCGGACCCATGCTCCAGTTGGGGTGCGCCAGGGCCTCTGCGGGGGTCACGGCCCCGAGCTCGTCCGGGTTGCGATCGCGCAGCGGGCCTCCGGAGGCGGTCAGGATCAGACGCCGGACCCCGCGGGCGTCCAGACCGCCCAGGCACTGGAACAGGGCCGCGTGCTCGCTGTCGACGGGCAGCAGGCGGGCACCCGTGCGCCGGGCGAGCTCGATCAGTTCGTCGCCGGCCAGCACCAACGACTCCTTGTTGGCCAGGGCCAGGTCGGCGCCCTTGGCCAGCACCGCTTGCGAGGGAGCGAGGCCCGCGGCGCCGACCATGCCGTGCACACACAGCTCGAAATCCGCGGCGGCGATCAGCTCGAGGGTCGCCTCGGGACCAAAGAACAGGGTCGTACCCGGGGGCAGGGCCGGCCGCAGCCGTTGCGCTGCGGCGGGATCCGCCAGGGCCACGAAGGCCGGCCGGAATTCCTGCACCTGGGTCAGCAGCGCATCCCCCTGGCGCAGAGCAGCCAGGCCGACCAAGCGCAGTCGGCCGCCGCTCTCGCGCACCAGATCGAGGGTCTGAGTGCCGATCGAGCCGGTGCTGCCGAGGATCAGCAGGTTTTTCATCGCGGGGGGGCAGGGCGCGGCGCCCGGCCAGACTGTAGCGACGGAGGCCGCCGGCCGTCAGAGCCAGAGCCCGTCGGCGAGCCCTGCGCCAGCCCTTCCTTTCCGCGGCCCTCGACGCCAGGATGGGCGCTCGCGGGCCCGCGCCGCCGCGCCCCAGGGGCCGCCGGCCCGAAGGATCCTCGCCGCATGACCCAATCCCCGATCAGCTACCGCGACGCGGGCGTCGACATCGACGCCAAGGAAGACGCCTTGCGCCGGGCCAAGCAGGCCATCCGCGCCAGTTTCACCCCGGGCGTGATGGCCGACGTGGGCCTGTTCGGCGGGCTGTTCGACCCGGCCAAGGTGGGCGCCGGCGACACGGTGCTGGTGGCCTCCACCGACGGCGTGGGAACCAAGCTCGATGTCGCCAAGCGCGCGCGCATCTACGACACGGTCGGCCGCGACCTGGTCCAGCACTGCATCAACGACATCCTCTGCCAGGGCGCCTACCCCCTGTTCTTCCTGGATTACGTGGGCATCGGGCAGCTCGACCCGCGCATCGTCGCCGGTCTGATCGAAGGCTGCGCCAAGGCCTGCAAGGACCATGGTCTCGCGCTGATCGGCGGCGAGACCGCCGAGATGCCGGGCACGTACCACGACGGCGATTTCGACCTGGTGGGGACCATCGTCGGAGCCGTGGAGCGGGAGAACATCCTGGACGGCTCCCGAGTGCGGGCGGGACAGCGCCTGATCGGCCTGGCTTCCGACGGCCTGCACACCAATGGCTATTCCCTGGCGCGCAAGCTGATCTTCGAGCGCTTCGGACTCTCTCTGTCCGACCGGCCCGCCGAGCTCGGCGGGCGCACGGTCCAGGAGGCGCTGCTGGCCCCGCACCGCTGCTACTTGAAGGCCCTGCGCCCCCTGATCGTCGAGCGGCGACTGGCCGCTTGGGCGCACATCACCGGGGGCGGATTGCCCGGCAACGTCAATCGGGTGCTGGGCCAGACCGATGCGATCATCGATCGCACGGCCTGGAAGCTGCCTGGGCTGTTCGAGCTCCTGACGCGCGACGGCGCCGTCGAGCGCGACGAGGCCTTCCGGGCCTTCAACATGGGCGTCGGCGCGGTCCTGCTGGTGGAGCCCTCTGAGGTCGCCGCGTGCCTGCGCCACCTGGCGGCCTCGGGCGAGCAGGCTTTCGAGATCGGCGAGGTGCGCCCGGGGACCGGCCTGGTGCGCTACAGCGCATGAAGGCCCGGGCGCGCGGGGCCTGCAGCGCCTGCCTGGGGCTCGGGCTCCTGGCGCTGCTCTTCCAGCCGGTGGGTTCCGCGCCCCAGGAAGGCTCGAGCGCGGATGCGGAGCTGGTCGAGGCCCTGACCGCGGCCCAGTCCCGTGGCCAAGCGCCGGCCTTGTCGATCCAGCAGACGGCCTTCGACCGCGCCCGGGAACACATCGCCGCGGGGCGCTACCCGGCGGCCTATCCGCTGCAGCTGGCCCTGCACGGCGCGGTGCGCGCCGACTGGAGCGCCCTGGATCTGTCGCTGACCGAAATCCGCCTGGGACGGCTGGACGCCGCCGAGGGCGTGCTCCTGCAGCAGCTGCGCCTGTCGGAGGCGCCCGCGGAGCTCTGGAATCAACTCGGACTGCTCGAACTCGCCCGCGGCCGAAGCGCCTCGGCCGGCAGCGCCCTGGCGCGGGCCCTGCGGCTGGGATCCGAAAACGCCGGGCTCTCCCTGGCTCGGCTGCGCCTCCAGCAAGGCCAGCGGGAGGCGGCCCTGGCCCTGTTCCGCCAGGGGGTGGATCGGGACCCGCCCCCGCCTTGGAGCTTGGCCGGCTGGGCCCTGTGCCTCTTGGGTCCGGAGCCGGCGGGCGCGGGGACCGGCGGCGGCTGATCCCGTCGCGGACCGGGCCATAGGACCCGGGCCAGAGCGGACGTGCCGGGCAGGGGAGCAGCGAGCTGCGGGCCCCGGCTCGCTGGCGAGCGGGGCCGGCCTTTTGGGTCTCAGCAGCTCTGCACCGCGGGGCGCCTCGCGCCCCGCGCGATCAGAGCGCCGGGGGCCGCTTTTGAGGGCTGCCGACCCAGGGATGTGGCGGTCCCGACAAGCCCCCGGGCGCTCGGGGCGCCGGTTCGCTCGCCCGGGGAGCGGTTGCTTTGGGCGCGGCCCGCCCTATGGGTCCCCGGGGCCGCTCCGTATCCTCTCCCGGTCCGCTCCCGGCTCCCTCGAACCCGCCGTTTCGCCGCCCATGTCCATGCCCAGGACCCGCCCCATGGCCAGACTTCCGCAGCTTTCGGCCCTGATCGCAGCCCTGCTTTGCCCGCTTTGGTTCGGGTCCCCGGCCCAGGCCCAAGACGGCAGCCCGCAGGAGCCCACGCCCCAGGAACCGGCGCCCGCGGGGGAGGCGCCCAAGGCCCCCGAGGCGGCGGCCGAGGACGCCTTCAAGCCTGTCCTGGCGGACGGGGAACTCAAGAAGTTGACCAAGGCCTTCCAGGGCTACTTCCAGGCCGCCCAGAAACGCGAGGGCACCCTGGAGGCCCTGGACGAGATCGAGAAGGTCACGGAAGCGATCGAAAAGAAGCTCAAGGGCCGCCGGGCCGTCGAGCTGATCGCCGATCTCGAGCGCGCCATGATCGCGGCCGACGAACGCTCGGACAACGTCGAAAAGGGCAAGATCGCGCTCAACTCCTTCACCGGAGCCTGGGGCGACACGATCCGCTACGCGGTGCACGCGCCCAAGTCCTATCGGGTCAAGAACGGCCCCTATCCGCTGCTGCTGGTGATCCCGGAGCAGGGCAAGGCTCCCGAGGTGGCCCTGCGCGAGCAATGGACCGAGCCCGGCATGCTGGAGCAGGCCATCGTGGCGGTGGTGGGCATGCCCGGGAATGTCGCGGACTGGGGCGCGATCGGCTCGCGCGGGCAAGCGGGTGGCGTGGCCAGCGCCATGCAGGTGATCCGACAGGTTTCGCGCGCCTACAGCATCGATCCCAACCGCGTGCTGATCGCGGGCCATGCCCGCGGCGCCCAGACGGCGATCGAAATCGCTTCGCTGTACCCGCACGTCTTCGGCGCGGCGATCGCGCGGGCGGGGGACCTGGGCAACACCCCGGCGACCAATTTCAGCAATCTGGCGGTCCTGTTCGCCGGAGCGGGCGGCAACGCCAGCCAATTCGAGGCGCAAGCGCGCGAGCTGGGCGACAAGACCGTCACCGTGATCGCCGATCCGCAGCTGCCTGGCATCTGGGCCTGGGCCCAGCAACAGCGCCGCACGGCGCACCCCACGCGGGTGCGCTTCAGCCCGGGCAAACCGGAGGCCATGGATGCCTACTGGCTCAACGTGGAAGGCTTCGCCGTCGACGGCAAGTCCCAGCTCAGCGCCGAGATCGACCGCAGCAACAACCTGGTGCGCATCACCGGCGAAGGCTTCTCGCACGTGCGTCTGATGCTCAACGATCGGCTGCTCGATCTGTCGAAGCCGGTGCGGGTGGTGATCAACGGCACGGAGCAGGAGAGCAAGTTCGCCCCGAATTTGCGCGCCATGCTCGACCGGGCGGCGCTCGTGGGCGACCGGGGCCGGGCCTACACGGCCAGCTGGCGCATGGAGTTCACGGCGCCCGCCAAGGCCAGCGAGTGAGCTCGCTCAGCGAGCGTGCCCCGGGCTGGGCCCGGGGCCAGCGGGGCGATTGGCGCGTGCCGAGGGCGGGGGCGGGCCTGGCCCGATGAGCCCTCGATCGACGGGAGACTCCCGGGGCGGCCAGGACTCCGCGGGGGCTCGGCCAGTGCGCTTCGGCTGGGCCTGGTGCTGGCTGCTGCTCGCCCTGGTGGGCGGCGCGGTCACCATGGTAGTCGAGCTGTCGGCGGTGCGCCTGCTGGCGCCCTACTTCGGCACGGCCCTCTCGGTCTGGACCCACGTGATCGGGGTGCTGCTGCTCGGCCTGGCCCTCGGCTACGCCCTGGGGGCCCGGCTCTCCCTGGGTCCCGCGCCGGCCCGCCGGCTCGGCCTGCAGCTCCTGCTGGCGGGCGCCCTGACCGCAGCGCTCCCCTGGCTGGTGCAGCGCCTTTCCAGCCTGTTGCTGCCCGAAGCGCTCAGCCTGGCGGATGCGGCGCGCCTGCTCGAGCGGGGCAGCCTGGCCACCTCCCTGTGCTGCTTCCTGCCGCCGGCCGTGCTGCTCGGCAGCCTGGGGCCCCTGGTGGTCGAATCCCTGGCGCGGCGCACGGGAGCCCACGCGGGCCAGGCGGGCGGCCTGGTTTTCGCGGCCTCGACCCTCGGGAGCCTGCTGGGCACCTTCGCCACGCATTACTGGCTGCTGCCCAATCTGGGCGTGACCAACACCCATGTGGGAGCCGCGGGCGTGCTGCTGCTGCTTGCCATCGGGGCCCTGTGGAGCAGCGGCCTGAAGACCCCAGGGGCTTTGCTGCTGATTCCGCTGGGGCTGCTCTGGGCCGTGCCCGAGCCGCCGCGGCGTGCCCTGCGCGCTGGGCTCGAGCTGATCGACGAGCGCGAATCCCCTTACGCCCAGGTGCGGGTGCTCGCCGAAGCAGAGAGCGGATTGCGCTATCTGGCCGTGAACGAACACAGCGATTCGTTCCAGTCCGTGTGGGCGCCCGAGCCCGGGTTGCTGCCCCCGGGCTTTTATTACAACTACTTCGTCCTGCCCGCCTGGTGGCGCGCCAGCGCCGATCCGGCGCCGCGGGACTATCGCGTGCTGCTGCTCGGCCTGGGAGCGGGCAGCGCCTGGCGCGTGCTCCAAGGCGCGTTGCCGCCCGGCTGGCGGCCTTCGGGGGTCGGCGTCGAACTGGATCCGGTGGTGGTCGAGCTGGCCCGCGAACACCTCGATCTGCCAGCCCCCGGCGGCGCCCTGGAGGTCGTCGCCGGCCTCGATGCCCGGGCAGCCGCGGAGGCCCTGCGCCGTCGCGGCGCACGCTTCGATCTGATCGTGCTCGATTGCTACGCGAACCAGATGGAGGTGCCCGAGCACCTCGGCACGGTCGAGCACTTCCAGCTGCTGGGGGAGCTGCTCGAAGCCGAGGGTCACCTGGCGGTCAACGTGGGGGCCTTCGATCTCGAGGACCCCGTGTTGGGCATCCTGGGCGCCAGCGCCGCGGCGGGTCTCGAAGCGCGCACCTTGGCCGTCGCCGTCAAGAATTCGCGCAACGCGATCCTCTTCGGGAGCCGCCGCCGGGAGCCGGTGGTCCCGCGCTCGCCCGCCTTCCTGAACGCTCCAGCGGAACTGCTACCCGAGATCGCCAGCCGAGGGCTTGCAGGCCTCGCCTGGTTCGAACCGCGGGTCCTGGCGAGCGACGATCGCTCGGGCCTGGCCAGCGCGCAGCAGCGCGCGCTGCGGCGCGCCGCCGATGGGCGCCGAAGCGTCCCCCCTGAACAGGATCCCCTTGCCAAAGCGGGCGGAGAGGATCTGGCGCTGGAGCGGGGCCGCAGCCTCTTGGCGGCGGGCGAGCTGGAGGCCGCCCGCGAACAGTTCGAAGCGGCCCCCGCCGGGATCCCTCGCGAGCTCGAGCTAGCCCGCCTGTGGCACCGCGCGGGCCGCTATGACCTGGCCCTGGAAGCCTCGATCCGCGGACTGCCCCCGGCCCCCCGCGGCACTCCCGAGCAGCTGGAGCTGGCCTGGTGGGGCGCCAATGCGGCCCTGTGGATCGCCCGGACGAGCGATGCGCGCAGCGCCCTGGAGCGCCTGCGTCGCGAACTGGAAACCGCCCATGCCCGGGGCGAGCCCAACCTCGGCGCTTGGCAGGAGAGTTTCGACGGCTACGCGCGGCGCTGCGCCGAACTCGATCGCCAGGAGGCGCTCTGCGCGCAAGCCTTAAGCCGCGGCCGCAGCTGGTCCCTGTGGGCCGCGGGGATCGGCGCGCTGCTGGCTGCCGCGCTGCTGCCCGTGCGCGTCCGCTGATCAGGAGCCTGCCGGTCGCCCAGGGCTCGAGCGCGTCGGCGCTGAGCTCGCGCCCCGGCGGCAGCCCCGCCTCGTTCTCTGGCGCCGCGCCTTCAAAGACCCAGCCCAAGCCTCCAGGGCCGGCCGTTGGCGGCTCGAAACCCCGCCGCGCCTGGCGGGTTCACCCGCGCTGCGGTTGCAACTGCACGCTGGGCCTCCCGGTCGACGAGACCGGTCGACGAGACCGGTCGACGAGCAAGGCCCACGAGCACGGTCGAGGGAGCCCGCTCAGGGCGCCAGGTCGAGGATGCCGCCCTGGAAGGGATCGCTGAAGGTCACCAGCGGGGCCAGGGGATTCAGCACGCGAGCCAGGGACCGCGCCCAGTCGCCGGCCCCCGGCGCGGCCAGCAGGCCCAGCGCGCGCACGGCGCGCGCGCGCACCACGCTGGGCTCGCCGCCATTCGGCGCCGCCCAGCCCAACAGGAGCGGCAGGGCGGCGCGACCGCCGGCGAGTCCCAGGGCATCGACCCAGCCCAAGCGGCGGGGGATCGAAGCGCCGACGTTGAACTCCCGCTGGGCATCCCCGAGGACCTCTGGATCGCCCATCAGCAGCAGGGCGCGGGCCAGCCCCGTCACCACCGCAGCCTCGTTCACGCCGCGGCTGAGTTCCTCCCGCAGCAGCGCCCGGCCGCGCAGCCCTTGATGCAGGGCGACGCCGTAGGCGGCGCGCGCGCGCAGCCCCCCCTGGGCAGGCAGCGCGGCGTAGGTCTGCGCCAAGCGCTCGCCCATCTCGGGCTGAGCGGCGAGTCCCGCCGCCATCACCGCAGCCGAGGCCAGCAGCGGGTCGGAACCGCGATCCAGGGCGTCGTAGAGCAGCTTGTCGATCGACTCCGGAGCTTGCAGGCCCCGGCGATCGAGGCCCCGGCGGGCCAGCCCCAGGCCGATCAGCGCTGCGGAGCGCAGGGTCGAAGCCCCGCGCTGGGCACGCGCCATGAGCACGTCCAGGATCGGCTCGAGGCCTTCCAGCTCGATGCCACCCTCCGCACCGACCCCGGGGCGCGCCGCGACGCGGCCAAGGGACAGGAAGGCCAACTGCTTGACCGCGTCGTCGGCGTCCCCCGCCAGTTCGAGCAGCAGGTCGCGCAGGTCCCGGTCGAATTCCCCGGAGCCCAGGCGAGCGATTTGGCCCAGGGCCACGGCCGCCCCGGCGCGATCCCAAGGGGAGGGGCGCCGCGAGCGCACGAAGGTCGCCTCGAAGGCCGGCCAGGTCGTGGCCAGGAAGGTCTCCCGGGACGCCTCCGGAAGGTCCGCGAGCAAGCGCGCCACGGCGCCGGGCGCGAACCACAGGGCCTGCGGCGGGGCGCGGCGATCGAAGCGCTCTAGGATCAGGCGCAGCTGGGCGGTGCGCGACTGGCTGGGGGCCTCGGCGACCCCGGCGGGATCCAGGCTCGGGATGCGCTCCAGGGGAATCGCGGACAGCCCGAGCAGGGCCGCAGCCATCACGTCCGGGATCGATTCGCCGCCCTCGGTCCACAGCGCCAGCTGGTGGACGCAGTAGCGCCGCACGTCCTCGCGGGCGCTGGCGCGTCCGATCAGACCCAGGGACGTCGCCGCGAACGCGCGCTGACGCTCCGGCACCCTGCCGAGCGCCACCAGGGAACGGCCCTGGGCATTGTCGGCGAGGATCTGCGTCAAGGGGACCACGAAGCGCTCGGAGCCCGTGGCACCCAGCGCCAGGGTGGCCACCTCCGCATGCCCGCGCTGCTTGTGCTTGAGAGCGGCCAGGAGCCGCTCCGAGATGCGCTCCTGCTGTGCTTGGGTCGAGACGGGCCAGACCCGGCCGAGGGCCAGGATCCACTCGATCTCCACGTCGAGGCTGAGATCCTTGGGGGCGAGATCCAGCAGGAAGGGCACGATCTGCGCTCCGATCGGCCCGCCCGGTTCGCCCACTGCGGAGGGCTCCTGATTGCCCTGTCCCAAGAAGAATCCGTAGCTGCCCGTCTCGCGGGTCGCAGCCCCGCCCAGCTCGGCAAGCAGCTCTTCGCGCTCCAGGTCGAACCAGCGCGTCCAGTCGAAGGGATTTTGAGCCCCCCCGGTCGTGGGGGCAGGAGCGGGGCTCCCCGTGGCCGGGGCTCCCTGGATCGGTCCCGGCCCGGCGCCGCCCACCGGCAGGCCCTGGGGACCCCCGGCGGGTGCGGCCCCATCCGAGCTGCCCGAGCCGGTCCCGGGGGCCGGCGCCGTTCCGCCGCTGCCCCCGGTGCCCCCGGTGCCCCCGGTGCCCCCGGTGCCGCCGGCGCCCGGCCCCACCGTGTCGCCCGGGATCTGGGGACCCGAACTGCGCCCGCTGCCGAGTTTGCCGGCGGTGCCGGTGTCGAGGAACGGGTTGCCGACCTCCTGGCCCAAAGCGCTCGGCAGGGGCGTCGCGAGGGTCAGGCAGACACAGACCAACAGCCCCGGCAGCGATCGGGGCAAGGCTGCAATCAGGCCGGAACAGCTCATGGGAAGACTCACGACAGAAGGTACAGCAACTGCCATTCCAGAGCTGCCTGGCCGCGGGAACCGGCCCGGGAAGGGGCAGTGTGCGCTTCCGCTCAGGAGCCCCCGCCCAGCCTGCCCCCGTACGCCCTGGTTCAGGAAATCGCAGTCGAGCGCGTAGCTGCAACGGGACCTGACAGGCCGCGGGGAAGCCGGCGCGCCGGGCCGTGCTTTTCGGACTCCAGGCCAGAGGCCTCGGGCCCCCCGAGGGCGGGCGAGCGCGCCCCGGTGCGAGGCCCGCGGGCCGGTCCGTTCGGCCGATCGAACCGGGGTGCCTGCTCAGGGGGCAGAGGCGGCGGAACTGGAGCCGAGCGCCGCCCATGGGTCCCAGGCTGGCGGGCCCCGTCCAGCCCGGTGCCTCGCGCCAGCACGGCTGGAAGCCGTCCGAAGGGGCGGGGAATGACGGCGCCCGAAAAGCCGAGGAGCCCGGAGCCGCCTCGTTTCGGCGGCTGCGGGCTCCTCGAGATCGCCGGATTCGGCGCTGGGCGCGGGTCCGGGCCTTTGCGGCCAACACAGGGGCGCGAAGGCCGGTGGACCGGCTGTTGGGTCGGCTCGGGCGCAGCCCGAGCCGATTTCAGCTCAGCCGGTCACAGGATGTTGAGCACACCCTTGCCGTCGGTCGTGTTGAGGGTCTGGGTCGAAGCGCGGTAGTTCACGTCCACCGCGATCTTCGAGTTCCAGGGCAACACTTCCTTGTCGGCCACGATGCCCAGGGCCACCGCCGCGAAGCCGCGGGCGCCGTCGGTCAGGCTCTCGTCCTGCAGCATCTTGACCAGCGGGTCCACCGAGCGCGAGTCGCCGATGAAGCCCAGGGCCGAGGCGATCGCCGCTTGGGCCGACAGGGAGCCGGCGTTGCGCAGCATCTCGGTCAGGTCCGGGACGATGTTGTTGTCGCCCAGGAGGCCCAGCGCGATGGCCGCCTGCTTGAGCAGGTCGGGCTTGAACTCGGAGGCCTTGACCAGCTCCTGGATCTTGGCTTTGGCTTCGCTGGCGCCCATCAGGCCGAGGCCCAGGGTCACGTAGCCTTGCGCGGTCCAGTCTTTGGTCTTTTGCATGCGCTCGAGCAGGTCGGCCTGGGCGTCCTTGAGCCCCAGGATCCCGAGGGACACCGCGAAGGCCGCCGAAGCGTCCGCGTCGTTGTCCTTCTTGAAGCGCTCGTGCAGGGCCTTGCCCATCTCGGTGGGCACGGAAGCGTCGGTTTCGCTGAGGTAGTTCCCCAGCACACCGATCGACAGGCCCGCCCAGTGCTCGTCGCCGCCCTTGCCGTCGGTGAGACGCCGGGTCAGGTGCTTGGAGACATCCGGAAGACCGGCCCAGGCTTTTTCGCCGGGGGTGCCCTTGCGGGCGGTGGCCTTGGCCAGGGCGATCATGGCGAAGCGGCGGGTCTGCCGCTGACCGTCGAGGGTCTGCTCCATCAGCACTTTGCGGATCTCCGCATCGAGCTTATCGTCGTCGCAGTCGCCGACGAGGCCGAGGGCGAAGGCCGCGCTCTGCTGCAGTTCTTCCGGCCAGCCCTTGCCCGTGCGCTTGTCGAGGGGCACCAGCAAAGCTTCGGCGACCTTCTGCTTGTAGACCCCGAAGTCGGGAGCCTGGGCCATGGTCTGCAGCTGGCGGCCCATGGCCACGGCCAGGTGGGCCCGCATGAGGAAGTTCATGCGGTCGTCGCGCCACTGACCCAACAGGAACTCGAGGCCACCCTCGACGCTATCCCAGGCCTGGGCGGGAGCTTCCTTGGTCGGCTCGACGCCGGCGATCGGCAGGCTGGTCAGGCCGAAGGAGGTGATCAGGGCCACGGCTAGGTCCGGCGTGGCCGCGCGGGTCGCCACCGGCAAGGATTCGGCGATCAGCTTGGCGACGCTCTGCTGGACCTCGGGGCTCGGGTTGCGCCGGGCCATCAGGCCGAGACCGTAGGCGGCGAAGGCGCGCGTGCGCAGATCGACAATCGTCGATCCGACCGCGTCCTTGCCGACCTTGGTGTCGTTCATCAGGCCTTCGAGCAGGGCCAGCGAGGAAGGATGGGCCAGGATCCCCAGGGCCACGGCGGCCGTCTCGCGGATCTCTTGCTCGGCGTTCTTGAGGAACGCGCCGATGGTCTTGGCGTATTCCGAGTTCGCGTCCTCGGCGGCGGTGTCGCCGATCTTGGCCAGCGCGATCAGGCAGCCGGTCACGATGTCGTTGGCGCGTTCCTTCTCCAGGGCGGCCAGCAGGGCGGGCACGATCGAGCCGCGGATCAGGGCCTCGTCCGGACGGCGCTGGTCCTTGGCGCCTTCCTCGTTGCCTTCACCCAGGAAGAAGCCGCCGCCGCCGGTCGCGTTGGCGCCCGACCAGATCTTCTCCTTGAGGTTCAGGAAGGGGTCCTTGTTGAACTCCCACCAGAAGCTCCAGTACTCGAGGTCAGCGCCGCTGTCGCCGCCGGTCGAAGGCCCGCCGCCGCCGCCCTGGGGCGCCTGGGGCGGCGCACCGGGAGCGCCCGTGGTGGGGCCGCCGGAGGAAGGGCCCGCCGGGGCCGAGGGGCCGCCCGTCGAGGGGCCGGCACCGCCGCCGCCGCCGCCGGCTCCCGGAGGCACGGTGTCGCCAGGTCCGCGGTAGGTGCCCCCGTGGGCACCCAGGTCGCCGACCCACAGGCTGCCGGCGATCAGCAGCCCCAGGGGGATCAGGAGTTTTTTCATGGTGATGCGTGCCTTTTGGAAGAGCCGCCGCCCCCGCGAGTCGCTGGAAGCTGGGGTTGGACGGAGGTTAGCGACCTACACACTAGCAAGGGCCGTGCCGGACCAGGAGCAGGCGGCGCGGGCCCTGAATGCAGCCCGGGGAGGGCCCCAGGGCGGTTCCGGGGCTCGGATTCCGGCGCGGCCGGCCCCGGTGGGGAGGGATGGTGTTCCGGAGCGGGAACGCCAGGGGAGCCCGCCTCGGGCCGCCGACCGGGCTGTTGGCCTTACTCGCCCCCGGCGCGGGCCTTTTCGGCCCCGCGGCTGCGCAGGCTGGCCCCCAGGAAGTCTCGGTTGAGGCGCGCGATGTGCTCGACACCGATGCCCTTGGGACAGGCCGCCGAGCACTCGTAATGGTTCGAGCAGTTGCCGAAGCCCTCGGAATCCATGGCGGCCACCATCGCCAGCACGCGCTTGTCGCGCTCCGGTTGCCCCTGGGGCAGGTGTCCCAGGTGCGAAACCTTGGCGGAGACGAACAGCATCGCCGACCCGTTCGGGCAGGCGGCCACGCAGGCCCCGCAGCCGATGCAGGCGGCCGCGTCCATGGCCAGCTCGGCCTCCGCCGGGGCGACGGGCATGGCGTTCGACTCCGGGGCGTTTCCGGTGTTGACCGAGACGTAGCCACCCGCCTGCAGCACTCGGTCGAAAGCCGAACGATCGACCATCAGGTCCTTGAGCACCGGGAAAGCCCCGGCCCGCCAGGGCTCGATGGTCAGCACCTCGCCCGAGCGGAAACGCCGCAGATGCAGCTGGCAGGTCGCGGTTTCGTCGTCGGGGCCGTGGGCTTTGCCGTTGATCATCACCCCGCAGCTGCCGCAGATGCCCTCGCGGCAGTCGTGGTCGAAGACGACCGGTTCCTGCCCCTGCTGGACCAAGCGGTCGTTGAGCACGTCCAGCATCTCCAGGAAGGACATGTGCGGCGAGAGGTCCTCGAGCTGGTGGGTCTCGAGGAATCCGGGTGCCCCGCGGCTCTTCTGCCGCCAGACCCGGAGGGTCAGGCTGAGTCGGTCGTGGCCGGGGATGGCTTGGCTGTGGCCCGGCTGGGCGGTCGAGGCGGTGCTCATCGCGTCGTGCGGGTCAAGCCCGCGACTCTGGGGAGCGGTGGGGGAGTGCGGTGGGGGCGCGACGGGGGGGCCGGCCCCCGCGCGGGGGCGGGCCTGCGGAGGGCGGCTTGGATCGGGATCCGGTCCGGGCGGTCGGGAGCTGGGAACGGCGCGCGGGCGAAAGCCGCGTTGGTCACTTGTAGCTGCGCTGGGTCAGCTTCACGTACTCGAACTCGAGCGGTTCCGCATGCCGGGCGGCCGGTCGACCGTCTCCTTGGAACTGCCAAGCCGCCACGTGGCAGAAGCGCTCGTCGTCGCGCAGGGCCTCGCCCTCGGCGGTCTGGTACTCCTCGCGGAAGTGGCCGCCGCAGGATTCCTCGCGCACCAGCGCGTCCTCGGCGAACAGCTCGGCGAACTCGAGGAAGTCCGCGACGCGGCCGGCTTTCTCGAGCTCCATGTTGAGGTCCCGGGCACTGCCGGTGATGGCGACCTCGCTCCAGAACAGCTCGCGCAGCTCGCGGATCTTCGCCTTGGCCTGGCGCAGGCCCGCCGCATTGCGGGCCATGCCGCACTGGTTCCACATCACCAGCCCGAGCTGGCGATGGATCCAGTCGACCGGCCGCTTGCCCTTGATCGACAGCAGGCGATCGACCTGGGCCTTGACCGCGCCTTCGGCCTCGGCGAACGCCGGGTGCTCGGTGGTCACCTTGGGCAGGGTCCGCCCGGCCAGGTGCGCCGGCAAGGTGGCCGGGATCACGAAGTAGCCGTCGGCCAAGCCCTGCATCAGCGCCGAGGCGCCCAGTCGGTTCGCGCCGTGGTCGGAGAAGTTGGCCTCGCCCAGGGCGAACAGACCCGGGATGGTGGTCTCCAGGTTGTAGTCGACCCACAGACCGCCCATCGTGTAGTGCACGGCCGGGTAGATGCGCATCGGCACCCGGTAGGGATCTTCCCCGGAGATGCGCTCGTACATCTGGAACAGGTTGCCGTACTTGCCCCGGATCTTCTCGGCGCCGTCGCGCTGGATCGCGTCGCGGAAGTCGAGGTAGACCGACATGCCGGTCTCGCCGACGCCGAAGCCCGCATCGCAGCGTTCCTTGGCGGCCCGGGATGCCACGTCGCGGGGCACCAAGTTGCCGAAGCTCGGGTAGCGGCGCTCGAGGAAGTAGTCCCGCGCGTCCTCGGGGATCTGATCGGGCGAGCGCTGATCCTTGGCCTGCTTGGGCACCCACACGCGCGCGTCGTTGCGCAGGCTCTCGCTCATCAGGGTCAGCTTGGACTGGTAGTCGCCGCTGACCGGGATGCAGGTCGGGTGGATCTGCGTGAAGCAGGGGTTGGCGAAGAATGCGCCGCGTTTGTAGGCCCGCCAAGCGGCCGTGACGTTCGACTTCTTGGCGTTGGTCGACAGGAAGAACACGTTGCCGTAGCCGCCGGTGCACAGCAGCACCGCGTCCGCCGCGTGGCGCTCGAGGGCCCCGGTCACCAGGTCCCGAGCGATCAGGCCCCGGCAGACGCCGTCGATCAACACCACGTCGAGCAATTCGCGGTTGCCCAGCACCGTCAGGCGGCCGCCCTGGGCCTGGCGCATCATGGCCTGATAGGCCCCCAGCAGCAGCTGTTGGCCGGTCTGGCCGCGGGCATAGAAGGTGCGGCTGACCTGGGCGCCCCCGAAGGAGCGGTTGGCCAAGGTGCCTCCGTATTCCCGGGCGAAGGGCACGCCCTGGGCCACGCATTGGTCGATGATGCCGGTCGAGACCTGGGCCAGGCGGTAGACGTTGGACTCGCGCGCTCGGAAGTCGCCGCCCTTGACCGTGTCGTAGAACAGGCGGTAGACGCTATCGCCGTCGTTCTGGTAGTTCTTGGCCGCGTTGATGCCCCCCTGGGCCGCGATCGAGTGTGCGCGCCGCGGCGAGCCGTGGATACACAAGGAGGTTACCTGGTAGCCCAGTTCGGCCAGGGTGGCGCTGGCCGAGGCTCCCGCCAGGCCAGTGCCGACCACCAGGATCTTGAACTTGCGCCGGTTTGCCGGCGCCACCAGCTTGAGATCGAAGCGGTGCCGGTCCCAGCGCGTGGCGATGTCGCCGGTGGGGGCCTTGGAGTCGAGGCGGGCGTTCTGGGTCGCGGTCGCCATGGTTGTTGAGGAGTTCGGCCGCGGGCGGCCGGTCGAGGGTCTGCGGCGGGGGATCGACGCGCGGAGGCGATTCTCGATCCCTGGTCTTGATGGGTCAGGCGCGGCTCAAGGCGTAGATGCCGATGGCGCTGAATCCGAGGGCTAGGAGCCCGGCGAGGCCATAGCCGAAGCGCTTGATCACCGGGGTGTAGCGCGGGTGATGGGCCCCCAAGGTCTGCAGGGCGCTCTGGAGGCCGTGGGTGAGATGTAGCCCCAGAGCCAGGAAGGCCAGCAGGTACAGAACCGCTAGCAGGGGCTGGCCCATGGAATCGAGAACCTGCTCCGCAGCGCCGGCGCCCTCCCGGCCCGCGGTGAAGCGCGCCTTGAAGTCCGCGTCGAAGCGGAAGTTCAACAGGTGCACCACCAGGAACAGGAGCAGGAACGACCCCGTCAGCGGCATGGTGGCCGAGGCCAGGGTGCGTCCGCCGTGTCCCGGGGACATGGCATAGGGGCTCTTGCGGGCGGCGCGGTTTTGCAGGGTGGCCCGCAGGGCTAGGGCGATGTGTCCCCCGAACAGGGCCAGCAGGCCGAGTTCGGCCACCAGCAACAGGGGCCCCAAGTCGTGCAGCTTTTGGGCGTAGGCCTCGAAGGCTTTGCCCTGGTCGCCCTTCAGCAGCAGCAGGTTGCCGGCGAGGTGCCCGACGGCGAAGCCGACCAGAGCCAGACCGGTCAGAGCGGTCACAGCCTTCTTACCGATCGAGGAGGCCAGGAATGTGGCGAGCCAGCGGAGCATCGCGGGGTTGTGGAGAGGGCGCGGTCGGGTCTGGCCGGCGCCGGGACGAAGAGGTCCGGGCCGAGCGAGGCCGGCGGGCGCCTCGGAGCAGGCGTCCGCTTCGGCCGAAGCGGGCACTCTACTGGCGGGCAGCCCTGGAACCCAAGCGCAGGATCGATGGCGGCTCAGGGCTCCAAACCTGCTGCTTGTCATAGGATCAGCGGCGCGATGGGCAGCCCTCCCACCCGGATCTATCTGGCGCGGCACGGCACCGTGGTCCCCAACTGGCGTGGACGACTGTACGGCGATCTGGACGTTCCCCTGGATCCCCAGGGCGAGGAGGAAGCCCGTGCGCTGGCCGTGCGCCTGCGGCCCATCGCCCTGCATGCCCTGGCCTGCTCGGACCTCCGCCGGGCCCGGTTCGGCGCCGAGTGCATCGCCGCCGGTCGCGAACTCTGGCCGGAGGTCGACGTGCGCCTGCGCGAGATCTCCCGGGGCGATTGGGCCGGCAAGCACCCGGCCGAGGTCGACGCCTTGGACGGCGGCTGGAGCCGCTGGCGGCGCGATCCGGAGCGCCAGCGTCCGCCGAACGGCGAGAGTCTGGAGGACCTGTGGGCCCGCGTGGCTCCGGCCCTGGAAGCCCTGGCCGCACGGGCGGCCGCCGCGGCCTTGGCCCTCGGGGCCGAGCTTCCCCAGGCCGCCTTGGTGGCCCACGGCTGGGTGCTGCGCTGTACAGCGGCCCGGGCCCTCGGGCTGCCCCTCGGCCAAGCCGACAACCTCTCCGTGCCGCCGGCGGGTCTGATCGTGGTCGACTGGCCCTCCGGGGGCCTTTCCGCCGGGCATCCGATCCTGGCCGGGCTGGACCTGGACAGGCCCCTCGATGAAGGCCCGGCTTGGTACCGACTGCCGGCGCCCTCGGGCTGACCGGCCAGCATCGGAGGCCAGGCGCCGGGAGTCCCGAGGCCAGGGCCGCGGTCGGGCTCGAGCAATCGGGCGGCTCCTCCGGCGGCCGCCGGTCAATTCTCCGACGGTCCTTTGGGCGGGTTCTTGGGCCCGCCCGGGTAACCGCCGAAGCCCCCCAAGGGGCCTCCGGGTCCGCCCATGGATGGCCCGGAGCCGCGCACCGAGTCGAGCACGCGCTTCAACTCGAACAGGGTCTCGCCGGCGTGGTAGGACAGCCACACGAAGTAGCAGTCCACGTTGTCGACCGGATCGTCGACCTCGAAGGCCGCCTTGCAGGTCAGGTCGCAGGGGCGCTGCTTGTTGAAGAAACAGTACTTCTTGTCGCTCAAGGGCGGGCTCCGTGGAAGGGCGCCAGGGTAGCGAGGGAGGCGCGGCGAAGAAGCTCTGGGGCCGGGCAAGGGCCGCCAAAGCGCTCGGTTCGAGGCACGCGCGGCTGCCGCTTGGAGGCGATCCGAGCGCAGGGACCGGGGGCTTCGGCACCCCCCCCATATACAACAGAACGGAGATTATCAGACGTTATAGATCAACCCCGGCGCCGCGAGGGCCGACTCCCCTGGAGCTGCAGCGCCAGGCCTGCTCCCGAACTCCGGGCCTCCGACCGCCCTCTACCCGCTCGCATCGATGGCTGCGAGGCCCCCGTCGAGCCACCGGTCCCAACGCGGATCAGCCGCCCGGAGGTGCCCGGCCTGGTCTGCTCTCGCCAGGCTCGTTTGCACCGCCCTCCGAGCCGCAGGCGCTGCGCTCCGCCGTCCGCCCCGCGGGCGGTCCTCGAGACCGCGCCCTTGCCGGCTCCACAGGACGGCACAACCACGCCGACCGCCGCCGAGCACGCTGCCGCCGCGATGCAAGGCCTTGGCGGCCGAGACCTCGAAAAATCGCCTGCGGGACCGGGCTGCTGCGCATCCCGCCGCGGCCCGTCGGACGGCCCGGAGCCGGGCCGGCGCCCCGGCCCCGGGCGAGCGGCCAGAGTCCCTGCACAAGGCACGGCCCCGGGGGCCTCGCGGGCACCCGCGGGCACCCGCGGGCACCCGCGGCCCGGCCAGAGCCGCCGCCGGCGCGACCCCGCCGCAGCGGATGCCCGGAAGCCCCGCCGGCACGCCGTCGCAGCAGAGGGACGAGCCCGGCCGCGGCCTCAGGCCCCGGCCCCAGGGACTCGATGGGAGGCCCATGCCGCCGGAAATCCCTTCCCACCCCGCGGTCGCGAGAAGCGGCCGAGCCCAACTCCGGGTCGTCTGGTCCGCCCTGGCCCTGCAGCTCTCGCTCGCGGGCTGCCAATCCATGGCCCCGCGCGCCGAGCTTCCGGCCGTTGCCGACGTGCCGGTCTCCCTGGCGCCGCACCGCGAGGTCGTCGTGCAATGGAAGCAGACCCTCGATCAGCCCTACGTGTTCTTGGAACTGGTCGGGGACTACCGCGAAACCGGGCGCTTCCTGACCCAGCTGCTCGAGCAGATCCGCTCCCAGAACCTGGCCGTGGCAGGGCCGCCCTTCGCCCTGTTCTACGACGACCCGGCGCGCACCCCGCAGGCGGAGCTGCGCTCGCGCCTGTGTCTGCCGGTCTCACGCCTGGTGCCCGTCGCTGCGCCGCTCGGCTTCGACCTGCTGCCCTCGGCCAATGTGGTCTACGCCCGCATCGCGGGCCCCTATCCGGAAGTGCCTCAGAGCTACCCGGCCATGTTTGACACTCTGCGCACCCGCGGCTGGGTGCTGGACGGCCCGATACGTGAGCAATATCTGGTCGATCCCAGCACCGTGCAGAGTTTCGACCAATTGGTCACCGAGGTCCAGATGCCCTGGCGCATGCTCTGAAAGCCGAGGGCCCGCGGGCAGCCAAGGTCCGCAGGCTCGCACCGGGCAACTGCGCCGCTTCGCCTCGGGGATCTTTTCGGCCGCCAGCGGGGCGGCCGCCAAGGCTCGCGCCAAGCCGATAGACGGCGGGCCGGCGCGTCAGCTTTCGAGCGGCGCCAGCAGGCCCGCCACGCGGGGCTGGCCGCGCTGCCAGCGGATCTGGGCGCGATCGCCAGGGCGCAGCTCGGCCGCCAGCTCCGCGGTTAGGTCGAGGGGCACGAAACGGCCGTCGTCGTCGCGGATCCCCAGGCGCTCGCCGAATTCGAGGGAGGTCTGCAGCAGCTCCTCACGCAGGCCCAGGCCCGGGCTGGGCGCGGCTGCGCCGCTCTTTTCGAGCAGCCGCTGGGCTCGCGCCAGGCGCGGCAGATCCCGGGAGAGGACCTGCGCCGTGCGCTCGAACTCGGTCCACAGGCCATGTCCGTGCTGGGACTCGATCCACTTTGCGAAACGCGTCAGAGCCGGCATCGGATCCACGCTGGAGCCCGGCGCGAGCGCCGTGCGCACCGCAAAGCGGGCCAGACGGGCGCCGTCGAGCTCCTCGAGGAGGCCGATTTCGCAGAGTTCCTGGGCCAAGGCCGTCAGCAGTGGCCCGTCCGCTTCGGCTCCGGTTCCATCGCCTTCGGCGCGCCGCTCCCACTGGAACTCCTCCACCAGAGCGCCGATGACTCCGGGAAAGTCGGGGCTGGCGGAGAGGTCCTCCTCCCCCTCGCCATCGAGGCCCAGATCCTTTTCGAGCTGCCCGAAGAGGGCTTCCAGATCCTCTCCGCGGGCGCGCCCCGCGTCGAAAGCGGAGAGCGCGCGCTGGGCGCTGTCTCGGTCCGCCGCCTCGCCCGCGGGCGAGGAGCGCTCCCGGGCGAAACGCTGGAAAGCGGCCAGTCCGGTGCGGACCGCGGGCGCGGCGATCGATTCCGCTCGAGGCCCGGGCTTGGCCGGCAGGGTTTCCCCCGGCCGCTCCACGAGGCTATTCCAGTGCTCGATGCACAGGCGCCGCACGCGCTCGAGATCGACCTGGCTATGGAAAGCGACGGCATCGAGCAATTCTCCGAGGGCCGACGCCGCCGAAGCGCGCTCGCCTCGCCGGGCCTCGAGCTCGAAGGCCCCGAGCAGCGCCGTGGCCCGCTCGGGCCCGAGTCCCGATTGTCCCCCTGCGGCGCCGGCGGAGAGCAATTCCAGCAACTCCTCCCGCACCGCCAGGGTCCCCCGCTGCGGGGTCGTGGAGCTCGCGCCGGATCCCGGGGAAGCGCCCGAGGGGGCGGAACCGGGCGCCGGCTCCACCACGGTCGGGGGCGCCGCGAAGAACATGCGCTCGAGCTCGCCCTGGGCGATCCGCAGGGTCCCGCGGCGCCGGCTGCGCAGGCGCTCGAGATCGCTCTCCAGGGCCTCTGCCAGCTGGGGATCGCGGAAAACCGCCATGACCGGAGAGAGCCGATAGCGCTCGTCCCCCAGGGGATACAAACGCCCGCACAGCAGATCCCCCTCCGTCAGGTCATGGCTGGCCTCGGCCTCGGCGATCGGCAGGGCTCCGCGGCTGGCGAGGTCCTCGAGCCAGAGACCTTCGCCCGGCACCACCGTCTGGACCCGAAAGACCCCCGAACGCGAGGTTCGCAGCGCCAGGGCCACAGCGGGGCCCTCCGCCCCCAGGGCTGCCTCCAGCTCCCCTTCCAAGGCGAAGATCGGCAGGTCGCCGAGCGCTCTGCTGCTGCGCTCGAAGAGGAACCACTCGAGGTGGCGCCCATCCGCCTGAGCCCGCTCCTGCGCGGCTTCCGGCAGCCGGCCGCTCGGGAAAAAGTCCTGGAGGCTGGCCAGCCGTTCGGCTTCCAGGGGGGGCTGCTGGCGGATCAGGCTGGACAGCAGGATCAGTCCGCGGTCGATGGGGTGGGTCTCGTTCAATGGTCGGAACCGCTGGCGGCCTTCTGGCCCCTAGGATAGGCCGAAGCTCGGGCCGGGCTCCAGTGACCGCCCGGGCCCCGCCCATGCTGCCCTGGCACCCGGCCATCCAATCTGCGCCCACGATCGGGCTCGAGCTGGCGCCAGCGGACTGGGTCGGCTTGGTGTTTCTTGCCGTCCTCGCCGCGTTGGGCGCCTGGTGTGGCCTTTGGTGGCAGTTCTTTCGGGCGATCAGCTTCGCCCTGGCCCTCGGAATCGCCAGCGCCTTCACGCCCGCTCTGGCGCGACGGTTGCTGGACCTCTGGCCCAGCCTGCCCCCGATGGCTTGCGAGGCGCTCTCGTTCTTGGTCCTGTTCGTGGTCGTCGCCCTGCTGCTTGGGCAGCTCGGCCGCCTGGGCGCGCGAGCCCTGCAGGGCCTCAAGCTGGGGCTCCTCGACCGCTTTGCGGGTCTGCTCGCCGGCGCGCTTTCGGCGCTGCTGCTGTACGCCGCCCTGGTCGCCGGTGCGCGCCGCTTCGGACCGGAAACCTGGGCCCAGGAGACCTTTACCGGCACGCGCAGCGCCCGGCTGGCCGACGATTTCGAGGTGCTCTTCGAGCGCACCCAACGCAGCTGGCCCGCCTGGCGCCACTGGGTGGCGGACCGGCTGCGCGCCGCCGAGGAAGGCCTGGCTGCGCCGCCCCTCCCATCCACGGACGAAGCCCAGCCCGAGCCCAACGCATCCGGCAGCTCGCCGGGTGGGGTGCGCTGAGTCGCGCGAGCACGCCGCGCTGGCTGGTCTCACGGCACGGGCAGGGCCCGCGCCGAGCAGTTTTCTCTGGCCCCTTAGCGGGGGGCTGCCAGGCCACCGATCTCGTCGATCACGGGCTGGATCACCGGGGCTTGTCCCGGCAAGCGCTCGAGGTGTGCGCGCAGCACGTCGAGGGCATCCAGGCGCTGGCCGAGCGCCACGCAGATGCGCGCCATCAGCACGGCGTTTTCTGGAAAATCCGGGGCCAAGGAATAGGCCTCGCGAGCGGCGGGCATGGCCTCGGACGGATTCAAAACCAGCAGCGCTCGGGCATATAGGGACCAGACCAGCGGATCCGACTGGGTGCGCGGCAGGAGCTTCTCCAAGACCTCGCGTGCTTCGGAATGCTGTCCGAGCTCGATCAGGGCCTCGGCTTCGAATTGCCTGGCGCGCAGGGAGGTCGGCTCGCTCTCGCGCCAACGCCGAGCCGACTGGAGCACCGCGTCGAAATCCGCACGCCGACGCTGTGCCTGCGTGGCCAGGGGCCAATCCCCGCCCTCGGCGGCCGCATCGGCGGCGCGCTGCAAGCCAGCCAGGAGCTCGGCCGTGCCCTGGCCGGGCGGCGCCAGCGGAGGGCAGGTCACCAAGGGCAGCTTCTTGGCCAGATCGAAGCGTGGATCGTGGTGCTTGTCGTGGCATTCGATGCAGTTGTCGGCGGGCTTCTTGAAGCGCGCGCCGAGATAGCCGGTCGGGTGGGACAGGTGGCGCTCGGCCGGGCCATGGCAGGAGGCACACTGCACGTTTTCGAAGCCGGCCACCTGGTTGGGCCGCAGATAGCCCCCGGGGTCGCCGAAACCCACCGAATGGCAGCCGATGCACTCGGCGTCGTACTGCTGCGAGGTGACCTCGAGCGTGTGCCAAGCGCGCGAATGGCGCATGCCCTTCCAGAAGTCGTATTGCGACGGGTGGCAGGACTGGCAGTTCTCAGGCGTAACGAAGCGGGTGTTTTGGCGGGATTCGAGTGTCGCAGGCCAAAGCCCGGCCAGAGCCCCGTGGTAACGGTCGAGCTCGGTCAGAACGGCCTCGTCCCGGCCGATGCCCTCGAACATCGGCACGAGCGCGTGGGCGAACAGGCTGCCCTTCGGCAGCGGCGGGGTCGCCGCGAGCACCTCGGGGAGCCGAGCGAGCAGCTCCAGGGAGGCCCGGCGGCGCCGGTCGTATTCCTGCTCGCCGAGCACCGCGGCCCGCCCCGCCAGGCGCTCGAGGTCGCGCTGAACCGCGCCCGCCTCGATCGCGCTGCGCAGGCGGCCCGAGACATCCCCAGCAGGCGGGATCGGTCGCTGCCCGCCGCCGCGCCGCCACCAGAAGTCGATGCGACCGACCCGCGCCCCGCGGTTGTAAACCAGGGCGATCGGAACGCCGTTGACCCAGGTCGTTTCGCTGGTGGCGGTCTCGACGTGGCCTCCGAGGATCAGATCGAGCTGGGGATAGAGCTCGGCCAGGCGGCGATTGCGCGCCAAGCCGAGGTGCGACACCAGCACCAGGCGATCGACCTTCGGTTCGAGCTCGGCCAGGATGCGCCCGGCGGCCTCGGTGTAGGTCTCGGTGCGCAAGCCGAGCTCTTCGAGCCGCGGGCGCGCATCGACCTTGACCAGTTTCTTCTCCTCGGTCCCGGTGTGCTGGATCTGATCCGCCAGCAGAGCGAAGATCCCGATGCGCAGCCCATCCCGTTCGACGATGCGATAGGACTCGAAGGGTCGCTTGCCCGAAGCGTCGATCAGGTTGCCGCACAGCAGCGGGACGTCGTAGGTACGGGACAGCTCGAGCAGCGCGTCGACGCCCAGGACCAAATCGAACTCCCCCACCGCCATGGCATCGATGCCGAGCTGACCCAGGGCAGCGAAGAACGTCTGCGCCTTGAGCGGCAGCTGCAGCGCCAGGGGGCCGGTCACATCCAGGTCGTCGTGGAACAGGTCGCCCCCGTCCACGTACAGCACGGCCGGGTGTCGTCGGCGCTGGTCCGCCACGTAGGCGGCGATCCGATCGATCCCTCCCATGCGGCCGGCTACGCAGCCGCAGGGCTCGAGGTAGCCGTTGACCGTGGCGGTGTAGAGCACGCGCAGGTCCGCGGGCGGCAGGCCCTGCATAGGCCGCGGGTCCTCGATGTCCAGCAAGGCGGGGCCGGGCGCGGACTCCCCGCCGCGCGGCGGAGGCGCGGCGACCCGCGCCACCTCTGGCCGGTGGCCATCCCGCGCCGCACCGGGAGGGCGCGCGAAAACCGAAGCGAGCAGGATCAAGCCGGCCAGCAGCGCCAAGGCCGAGACGTTCGCGCGGGGGTAACTCATGGAATGCCCTCAGTTTAGCGCAGCCATGCGAGCTCGGGCGCAGCCCGGCCCGGGGATCCGGGATCGGCCCGCTTGCGCCCCGAAACCTGCTCGGGTAGCGTAAGTCTCGACAATTCGAACGAGCACGATCGGCGTCGGGGAAGCAGGTGTGAATCCTGCGCGGTCCCGCCACTGTGAAACGCTTCCACGCTCCCCATGACGCCGGCCTCCGGCGCGGTCACTGGGTCCAAACCGAGCGGACGCAAGCCCCCACCGGGCGAGCCATCCGCAGGAGACCTGGGAAGGCTCGGGGAGCAGCGGACATAGCGCCAGCCAGGAGACCCGGGTCGATCGGTGCCGCCGCGCCTCGTGGAATGGGCATTCGGCGGACTGCGATGCGATCGGTGCCTGCGAGGCGCCGACCCCGGCCTGGCCGGGAACCAGCGCCACTCGGGCGTGCCTCCTGGCGGGGCCCGCCCGCCGCGGCGGAAGCGGAACCACCGCTTCCTCGGTTCCCGGGGGGCCCCCGGTTCCCCCCCGAGGGAGCTCGAGAAGCTTCTCGAGCCCCTCTGGCGGAGGCTGGCTCCCAGGGTCGGCCTGGGCGGGATCACTTCGGGTCCGGAGAAGTCCCCGATAAACGGCGGTGGCAGGGGCTCCTCCTCAAACAAAACCGGACCCGACCATGACTCCGACCGCGTCTCTCAACTCGTCTCCCACCGCGTCTATCAACTCGGCGCCCCAAAGCGCCCTCCCGAAGCGTTCCCTGCCCGCAGGATCGTCCCTGTCCCCCCGGGCGGCCTCGATTCCGGCCCGTTCCGCCCCTGCGTCGCGCCCCCTCGCGTCCAACGCCGACATCCCGCCCCGCAAGCGCACCGGCCGGCGGCTCCGCTTCCCGGGCATCCTGCTGGCGCTGCCGGTGTTCCTCAGCGGCCACGCGGTCGCCCAGAGCGTGGCCCCGGGCTTCAGCACGGCGGCGCTGTTCAATCCGAGCGGCGCCGCGCGGGCCCTATCCAACGGCGATCTGATCGTCTGGGATGGCCAGCGCGTCGAGCGCCGCTCCCCGAGCGGAGCCCTGCTCGCCACCCTGGTGGATTTCAGCCCGCTGTGGTTCTTCACGGGCGCCCTGGCGATCGCACCGGACGAGAGCGTGGCCTTGGTGGGCGAGTCCAGCAACGGGGACCTGTTCCGCGTGGATCTCACGAGCGGCGGGGCGACCCCGATCGCCAACCTGAACTTCAATTTCGATGCGGTCTTCGAATCGCCAAGCAGCGCGCTGGTCAGCGCGACCAGCGGCCTGATCGGCAGCGGCAGCGAGGTCTCCCGGGTGCAGATCCAGAGCGGCGCGGTGACCCCCCTGGTCGCGGTGCCCGGCGCCAGCGGTCCCCTGGCGATCGACGGCCAAGGCAACCTGCTTCTGGGCACCTCGAGCAGCAGTTTCCCCGCTCCGCTCGGATCCAGCGACGTGTACTTGTTCCTGAGCTCGCAGCTGACCGGCATGCCGCCGCTCACCGTGGCCCAAGGCCTCAAGCTCGGCAGCGGCTTCGACGGGGCCAGCGCGCTGGCCTACGACCCGGCGCTGGGGCAGATCTTCCTGGCGGAGAACAACTTCGGCTCGGGCGCCAACCGGATCCGGCTCGTTGCCGGGACCGCGTCCCAGTCCCCGACGCTCTTCGAAGGGCCGACCGGCGGTTGGCTCGGGATCCAGGGTTTCGTTCCGTCGACCGGGGGCGCCCAGTTCGGCGCCTTCCAGCCGGCCTTCGGGGGGCGCCTGATCCTGACCTCAACAGATTTCTTCAGCTATGACGAGCGCCTGGCGCTGGAACCGGCCCGTCCCCTGCTGGCGGCCAGCGGGCCGGGCGCCAGCGGGCCCGGGCCCTTCAGCCTCGACTTCTGCGGAGGCCCGGCCTTCGGCCTGTGCCTGCTGGCCTACGGCCCGAGCTCTGGGGTCGGCCCCGAACTGCCGTTCGTCGGCCTTGGCCAGCCGCTGCTGATCGGACTCGACCTCGGCAGCGCCCAGCTGTTCCCCACCGCCTTCGGCCTCGATTCCGTCGGCGCCTTCGGCCAGGCCTTCCAAAACGGCGGCGCCCTGTCCGGAGCCCTCTCTGTCCAGGCCCTGTGCTTTGGATCTGGAGGCACGGCCCTGGGCAGCAGCCAGGTGCTCGGTCTGTGACGGTTCGATAGGCAGAGGAGGAAACGGCTCGGGCGCCCGAGCCGTGACCCGGCCCGGAGGCTTGCCCTGGGCCTGCCTCCGGGAACCGAAGGGCCCCAAGGATCGCTGCTCCGCACCGACTCCTAAGGGCCCATGCCTTGGGGCCCGTGGGCGCTCCTCCGGGCGCCCTGGGGACACCCTCAGGATCCCGGCACCCCGTTTTCCGGATCGAGCCAGCCCGCGGGCAGTTCCAGCCGCAAGCAGGCCGGACGAGCTCCCGGCCCGGACTCGTCCGGCGGCACCTCGAGCAACTCGAGATCGGCTCCCGGGATGACCAGCGGGAGTTGAGCCCGCCAGCGCTCGATCCACGCCTTGCCGGTTGCATCCGGCAGGCGCTCGAGCCAGGCCTCGAAGCGGCAGCCCTGGGGATCGCAGCGCAGCCCGAGGCGGCGCTTTTTCGTGGCGCGCCCCTGGGCGATGTCCGCCACCAGCAGGGTCATCAGCAGAACTAGCGGCGCTTCGAAAGACTGCCCCGCGCCGCGGGCCAGCGCGGGCCAGGAGAAAGCCGGATCGTGTTCGTAGGTGGGTCCGTCCAGGGCCCGCAGCAGCAGCGCTTCCAGGCTCCCGAGCAGATCCGGCACCAGGCGGCGGTTGCCGATCTCGGCGCCCATCCCCGCGGAGACCACCGCCAGCCAGGCTCCCGCCTCGCGGAACCGCCGCTGGGTCAGGCGGTGCTGGGCTTCGATCGATTCGAGCGCCGCCGGAGGGCCCAGACCGTCGCCCCCCACGAGCCGCGCGGTTTGCCGCGAGAGTTCCGCGGACACCTCGGTCGCCGCCTGGATCAGGCTGCCGAACAAGCGCCGCGACAGCTCCTGGGAAAGCGCCGTCCCCAAAGGTGCTCTGGAGGGCTCCGGGGAGCCGTCGCCGTGCGGGCTGGGCCAAGGCTCGGGGCGCATCCCGAGGAGCTTGCCAGCCGGCACCCCGATTGCGAAAGGCACGGGCCGGCCGGGATCGACCCTGGCCCCCGAAGCGGGTCGGACGGCGTGGGTCCCGTCGCCTTCCAAGGGAGAGACCTCCGGGGGAGGCGGCGCGGACCGACCGCGCCGAAGCACGGCGACCGTCCCGCGCCGGGCTTCACCAGCTCGCGTCCCGCGAGCTGGTACCAGGCAAGGGAATCGAACCCTTACATCCTCATCGGATACCGGATTTTGAATCCGGCGCGTCTACCGTTCCGCCAGCCTGGCTCGCGTCCAAAGGGTGCCGTAGGCCGCCCTCGGTTTCAAGTCCGGACACCCCGACAGGCCGCCTCGAGCAGGACCAGGCACAGCTCGCGGTAATCGATGCCGGCCACGCGGGCAGCCAGCGGCGCCAGCGACCGCGGGGTCAGCCCCGGCAAGGTGTTGATCTCGAGCACCACCGGGCGGCCGGCCGGATCGAGGCCGCCGTGAGCCCCCAGGGGCCAGATGAAGTCGGTGCGGGTCAGGCCCCGGCAGCCCAGGGCCCGATGCAGGGCCACGGCATCCTGCTGAAGCCTGGCCTGAGCTTCCGGAGGCAGGTGCCGCGGGGGACAGAATTCCTCGGCCCCGTCGCTTTGGTATTTCTGCTGGAAGTCGAACCAGCCCGATCCGCGCGGCACGATCTCCACCGGGGGCAGCGCGCGCGGTCCAGCGGGCCGATCCTCGAGCACGGCGCAGGTCAGCTCGAGGCCCCGGACGCGGGCTTCGAGGACCAACTCCGGCTCCGAGAGGAACCGCTGCTCCAAGCGCTGCTCGAGCGTCCCGAGCCCCTGGCCCAGTTCGACGCCCACCGAAGAGCCGTCCGCGCGGGGCTTGATCACCCAACCGGCCTCCAGGGCTGCCCGGGCTCCGTCGTCCGCGAAGATCTGGCCGCGCTCGCCGCGCCCCACCAGGAACCCGGGGGCCAGGGCGAGGCCGAGCGCCTGGGCGACCTCCCGGGTGCGCCATTTGTCCATGGCGATCGCGCTGGCCGCGTGTCCCGACCCGGTGTAGGCGATCCCGAGCAGGTCCAGGAGCCCCTGCAGCCGGCCGTCCTCCCCGGCGCCCCCATGCAGGGCCAGGAACAGCACGTCGAAACTGACCAGGTGCGCCAGCCCCTCGTGGAAGGGCAGGATCCGGTCGCCGAACACGAGCTCGCCCCCGGGGGTGCCTGCGGGGCGCCACTCGATGGCCTCGAGGTGCTCCGGGCCAGGCCGTGGCCCCGGAGCGCGCAACGCGGCCAGAACCGAACCGCCGCTCAAGAGCGAGATCTCGCGCTCGTTGGAAAGCCCTCCGAGCAAGACGCCCACGCGCCCCAGCCGGGGGGCACTGCTGGCGGGGCCGAGGTGCAGCGCAGCGGCGTTCGGTCGGGCGATCGAGTCGTGCATGGAAGTATTCCGCGAGCGGTCAGCGAGTGTAGAGATGGCCGTCGCCCACCTGCCGCGGCGCCAGCTCCCCGGCCCGGGCGAATTCTTCCGCGGACTCGGCCACCAGCGGATCGATCTCGACCCGCGGGAATCCGCCGACCCGGCCGGGGGGCAGGACCCGTCCCGCACGGCTGGCCCACTCGGAGTGCAGGCGGCACAGATCGCGCTGGCAGCTGGCCGGCGAGTCCTCGCCCTCCTTGTTCTTGACCGGGGAGAACTCGAGTTCGCGCCGCACCTCGAGGGTCAAGCAGCGCTGCGCCTTGCCCAGGGCATCGAAAACGAAGGTCTCGAACTTGGCGCCCTCGACCTCGGCCGGCTGGCCGTCCGGCCCGAGCACCTTCATGCGTTTCCTGGCCACGTGCCAGGGCAGGTCCAGACCGCTGTGGGTCAAGTGTTCGATGAAGCCGACCTCCAGGGCGTGGATCGCCAGGTTGCCGGCCCGGAAGAGCAGCTGCCCGCCGGCGTCGCGGGCGTCGCGCAGGGCCGCAGGCAGGTCCGAATACTCGATGCAACCCACCTTCCCGTCGATACGCCCGATGACACCGACCTTCTCGCTGGCGTCGCGCTTGGAAACCACCTTGGTAGACATCTCGGAGCGCTCCAGATGGTGCAGCCCGAGGAACAGGGGGTCGGCCGGCGGCGCCAGTGGATTGTCGACCTGGAAATACGAGAGCGTCTCGATGCCGCGCTTGCGCATGTGCGCCAGGGCGCCGCTCTGGCGCAGCCCATCGAGCACACCCCCGTGGCCGTTGGGGGCCAGGAACAGGCGCCCCGGGGCGGACATCAGGATGCGCCCTTGCAGGTCGAGGGCCGGCAGCATCGCCTGGCTGAAGAAGAACACCTGCTCGCGGGATAGCCCGAAAAAGCCATGGCGCTCGAAGCAGGCCTGGGTCTCCGCGTGATTGCCCGGCGAGGTCATCACATACCAGTGCGCCTTGAAGCCATGGCGAACCTGCGCCGCCGCCAGACGCCGCGCGAAGAAGTCGAACAGCAGTCGACCGGAGACCGGCCCGATCGGGAAGGCACCCTTCGGACCTTCATAGCCGAGCCGCGAGGCCTGCCCACCGGCCACCAGCAGCACGCCGATGCGACCTTCGGCGAGCCGAAGGTCGCCGATCGCACGCGCTTCGTCCGCTCGTCGACGCTGGGCTTCGTTGCGCTCGAGGGGGAACAGCTCGGGCGGTTCGAGCGCCGGCAGCTTGGCCACGCCCGCCGGGCGGGCCAGCAAGCCGGCCAGCCGGGAGACGAGGGCGAAGTCCACGGCCGCCAATTCGGCGGCCAGATGGCGCTGGTCGGACGGCGCCAGGGAATCCCAGCCGGAGAGCACATGACCCTGTCCGGCCGCACGTGTGCGATCCAGGATGGCGGATTGGGAGGCGAGGGGGCTGGCTTGGCTCATGGCAACTTGGGGCGCGGTCGATTCCGGAGCGATCAGGCAGTTATAGCGACGAGCTGCTTGAGCACGCCGCCCCGAGCGGCGCGTTCGAAGGCCTCGGGACCTTGGCCCAGGCTCCAACGCCGCTCGATCAGGGCGCTCGGATCGAAACGCCCGGCGGCCATCCAATCGAGCGCCTGGGACAACCGCCCGCAGCGCGACCCGCACAGCCGCAGTTCGTCGATCACGATCGGAGCCAGGTCCACTTCCGCCGGGCGCTCCGCGGTGCTCTTCAGCACCAGGCAACCCCGCGGCTCGACCCAGGGCAGCGCCCAGGGCAAGGCCTCCGGCCGGCCGCTGGCCTCGATCACCAGCGGGTAACGCGCCGCCGCCGGCCCCGGCCCCAGGGGCCGCCCCAGATGGCGGGCCCCGGGACCGACCCAGGCGGCCCGCTCCGGATGCCGGCCGAGCAGGTCGACGCGGCCCTGTGGGTGCCAGGCGGCCAGCGCGTGCGCGCACAGCAGGCCCAGCTTGCCATCCCCGATCACCAGCGCGACCCGCTCCCCCACCAGCGGCGCCGCGAGCAGCATCAGGTGCTGCTCGAGGGCCAGGGCCGCGGCCAGCGGCTCGGCGAACACCGCCCACTCGTCGGGGATCCGCTCGTCGACGGCCAGCAGATTGCCGGCCGGCAGGCACAGGCGCTCTGCGAAGGCCCCGGGGCGAGCGAGGATCCCGAGCACGCTGCGCTGCTCGCAATGCCGCGGATCGCCCGAGAGACAGCGGCCGCAGGCACCGCAGCCCGCATTGATCTCCCCCACCACCCGTCGTCCCGCCAAAGGACCCTCCAGAGCTAACCCCACGAACTCATGTCCCGGAACGCCCCGAAAGCCCAGGTAGCCCCGGGCCAAGGCCAGGTCCGTGGCGCACAGACCGACCAGGCGAACCGCTACCCGCACCTCGCCGGCGGCGGGTTCGAGCTCCGGCAGGTCTCCGCGGTATCGGAGCCGGCCACCTTCGCACCAAAGGCCTCGCATGGGGGGCGTGAAAAACCGATCGCGCGGGCGGAGGCCACCGGGTGCCGGCGCAGGTGGCTGAGAAGTTCCCCGGACCGGGCGGGACCGGTACCGGAACCGGCGGGGCCCAAGGGGGCCAGCGGATCCTTGGGGAGAAGCCAGTCCTGCGGATCCGAGGCGGTGCCGGAACCGCCTGGCCCCGGCGATGCGGCTGCGCCTCCGCCAAGGTCCCGCAGCCCGGTGGCGGCCTGAAGGCCCGCGGGAGCGCCGTGGTCTGGAGCGGAGCGTGCGTCCCTCTCGGGCTCGGGAGGGAGGAGCCGGCGAAAACTCAGCGCGCCGCCCTGCTCCGAGCCTGTGAGGCCGCCGGATGACGACCTGAGAGCAGCCGAGGGGCTGGCCTGACGGCTCGGTCGCCGCCCGGGTCGACCGATGCTCAGCCGGTCATCGCCCGGCCGGAGTCTTGCTGCTCTGCTCGGAGAGCAGCTCGAGCATGCGCTCGATCATCTGGACCATGGCGCCCATGTGGTGCTCGAGGGTCACCTGGCGCTGGACCAGCTTCTCGACGATCGGCGGCAGGATCGCCTCGCGGGTGTAGTTGGAGATCATGTTGATGATCTCGGCCCGGTCGGCATCCGGCAGCTTGTGGAAGTGGTACTGGTACTTCTGGCGCAGGACGTCCTCGGCGAACGAGACGGTCTCGCGCGTGATCTGCTCGATGCTCTTCTTGTCGTGCTCGACCTTGAAGGCCTGGCGCTTGTAGTCGTGGAGCAGCTGCTTGAACTTCTCTTGCATCGCAGGTGGGCTGTCTGGCCGTAGGGCCCCGGTCGGAGCCGCGGCGTCTGGGCGGGTCGGGGCACGGCGCTAGCGGAGCGCGGATCCGGCCCGGGGATTGGCGGGAAGGGGATGGGAACTTGGGGCGGTGCCGTAGGCAGCCTCGCCGCAGGATCAATGATACCCAGGCGCCCGCAGCGGCCAAGGTTCGGTCTCCCGGGAGGCCAGCCGGCTCCCCCGCACGGCCCGAGCGGGCGCAGCCGCGAGCAGATCGCCCCGGGGGCATCCCGGGCAGAGGAAGCGAAGCAAAGCTCCTGGAAAGCGGCGCCTGCCCGGCCCGCAGAGAGCTCCCACGCGTGCACCAGCTGGGCTCCGCTCGGCGATCAGGAGCGCCGCTTCGCGAAGCCCATGGCTGCGGACTGCCTTGCAAGCCACGGCGCAGACTACGGCCCGATGCGAGTGGCCCCGATGCGAGTGGCCCCGCGAGGCCGTGATGAACGGCTCCCAGGTCGACAGGTCGGCGCAGCCCCGGCTCAGGGCTGCCCGAGGCAGATCGACACGTTGTGGCCGCCGAAGCCCAGGGAGTTCGACAGCGCATTGCGGACGCGCAGCTGTCGACCGGTGCGCGGCACGTAATCGAGATCGCAGGCCGGATCGGGCGTGGTGTAGTTGCGCGTGGGGTGCACGGCGCCCTGGTGCACGGACAGGGCCGTGGCCACCAGCTCCACCGCGGAGGAGGCCCCCAGCAGGTGGCCGATCATCGACTTGGTCGAGCTGATCGCTAGACGACGGGCATGGTCGCCGAAGACCCGCTTGATCGCCGTGGTCTCGATCGCGTCGTTGTATTCGGTGGAGGTGCCGTGGGCGTTGATGTAATCGACCTGATCGAAGGGCACCCCGCCGCTGCGCAGAGCCAGGGACATGGCCCGCGCCGGGCCGCCCCCGTCCTCCTTGGGAGCCGTGATGTGGAAAGCGTCGTCGGTCGAGCCATAGCCCTTGACCTCCGCATAGATCCGTGCGCCGCGGCGCTTGGCGTGTTCGTACTCCTCGAACAGGAGGATGCCGGCACCGTCCCCCATCACGAACCCATCGCGGTCCTTGTCGAAGGGGCGCGAGGCGGCCGCCGGATCGTCGATGCGCGTCGAGAGCGCCTTGGCCGAAGCGAAGCCGGCCAGGGACAGGGGCGTGGTGGCCGATTCGGCGCCGCCGGTGAGCACCAGATCCGCTTCCCCCGATCGGATCGCGAGCAGGGCCATGCCGATCGCATGCCCCGAGCTGGCGCAGGCGCTGGAGGTCGTGAACACCGTGCCCATCAGCCCGTGGCGGATCGCCAGCTGGCCGGAAACGGCGTTGGCCATGATCTTGGGGATGAAGTGCGGGCTGACCCGGCGGGCCCCCCGTTCGATCATCACCAGGTGCTGCTCTTCGATGCCGGTGATGCCGCCGATGCCGGTGCCCACGATGCAGCCGAAGCGCTCGCGCTGCTCATCGCTCAGGGAGCGCGGATCGAGGCCCGCGTCCTGGAAGGCCTCGTCCGAAGCCTTGATCGCGTACATGGTGAACGGATCCAGCTTGCGGAACTCCGGGGCGGCGAAGTCCTTGGTCGGGTCGTAATCCACGTGGCCGGAGATGTTCACCGGCAGGTTGGACGCGTCGAAGAACTCGATCTTGCGGATCCCGTTCTCGCCCTCCAGCATGCGCGGCCAGGAGGTCTTGACGTCGGCCCCCAGGGCGTTCACGGTGCCGAGACCGGTGATGACGACTCTGCGCATGGGTGTGTCCAATGCGGTTGGATCCAGTTTGGAGGAAGAGCAAGCGGGGAGCGGCCCCGCTCCGGACTTCAGATTAGCAAGACTCGAGCCTGTCCAGGCCAAGGGCCCGCCCAGCAGGCCGCTCCTGCGGTCGAAAGCGCGGGCGCGAAGGGGGCGAGGCGCACCTAGGCCCAAGCGCATGCTCCCGAGGGGCGGCGGCTGCCGGATTGCGACGCGGCGCTCGCCGGCACCCCCCGGCGGAAAGGGACGTGAGGCCCCGTGGGAGCCTGCGCCACCACGGTGAACGAAATCAGCGGTCAGCTCCGCCGCGCCCAAGCGCTCGGCGACCCGCGCTTACCACCGGAGCTCGGTGGCGAGTTCCAGAAGCCAGGCCGAGCTTTCCGCGGCAACGGCCTCACCGCCCGGTCCACTTAGGGCGGTGATGACAGAACCGATCGGGGCGCTCCTAGGAAGCGCCCGGGGGAGACTCGGAACACCGCCGAGTCCGCCCCGCTGGCCTGCCAGCGGGATCAGACCTTCTTGGAGATGTAGTCGATCGCGTTGCCGACGGTTTGGATCTTCTCCGCGTCCTCGTCCGGGATCGAGATCTCGAACTCGTCTTCGAATTCCATCACCAGCTCGACCGTGTCCAGGGAGTCCGCGCCCAGGTCGTTCACGAAGGAGGTCTCCTTGGAGACCTTGTCCGGGGTCGTCCCCATCTGGTTGCAGACGATCTTGATGATCCGGTCCTCGATCGATTCGGCGTTGCTCACCGTAGGTCTCGTAAGGGGGGAGAGGGCCGCCGGGCGGCTCGGGGGAAGGGCCCCGGGCGAAGTTGCCGGGCGTGGTTGGGATGGGGGGGGCGGGGGCGAAGCCCCCGAGAGGCGCGGAATGTAACCGGCGCCGCGGACGGATCAAGCCAGGGGGCCGATGGGAACCGGGGTCGTCCGATTCCGGCGACCGCCTCCCCGGCCAGCGGAGGCTCTGGGAAAGAGGTCGGCAAAGGCAGAGATCGGCGCGCCGCGGCGATCCCAGCCTGTGCAGCCGCCGGGGGGAGGTCAAGGGGTGGACAATCCGGTCCAGCGGCTCGGCTCCGGTCCGAGTCGGCCGATCCTCAGCCTTTCAGAGGGACAGCCCACCGTCCACCACCAGGGTCTGGCCGGTGATGTAGTCGCCGCCGGGGCCGGCCAGGAAAGCCACCGCGCGGGCGATCTCCTCGGACTCCCCCACCCGGCCCAGGGGGATCGTGGCGAGCAGCTCCTCGGCAGCCTTGCCCTCCATTCCAGCGGTCATGTCCGTGCGGATGAAGCCGGGGGCCACCGCATTCACGCACACCCCGCGCCCGGCGAGTTCCTTGGCGACCGAGCGGCTCAGGCCGATCAGACCGGCCTTGGCGGCGGCGTAGTTGGCCTGCCCCGCGTTGCCGGTCAGGCCGACCACCGAGGCAATGTTGATGATCCGACCGCGGACCTTCATCAAGGGCCGACTGGCGGCCTTGATGAAATTCCAGGCTCCCTTGAGGTTGACGGCGATGACCGCGTCGAAATCGGCTTCGCTCATGCGCAGAAGCAGTTGGTCCCGGGTGATGCCCGCATTGTTGACCAGCACGTCCAGTCCCCCGAGTTGCTCCTGCACCTGGGCCACCAGCGCGATCACCTTGGCATGGTCGGCCACGTCGACCCCATACGCCTCCGCGCGCACTCCGGAGGCGCGGCACTCAGCGACCGTTTCGGCGCAGCGTTCGGCTTGGGTCGCCACGGCGGCGATCGCGGCGCCCTCGCGGGCCAAACGCAGGGCGATCGCCCGGCCGATGCCGCGCGAGGCTCCGGTGATCAGTGCGACTTTGCCGTGGAGGGGCTTGTGATCAGTGCGATCTTCGCTCATCGGCGGACAGGGGGGCTGCGGGTTCAAGGAAGGCGGTCGATGCGTAGTTCTAACCGAGGCTCGAGCCGGCGCCCAGGCGCTCGGCTTCCTGTTCCGACCGCGCGGGGCGGTTCGACCGGAGGGCAGGGCGCGCGCAAAATCCCGCCTCGGGTTCCGCGCAGGAAGCGGTCGCTGAGGGGGGCGGGCCGAGCAGGGTGCCGACTGCGAGCAGGCGATGGCAGCGCGGGCGCCCGGGCCCAGGCGCACCGGCCTGTCGTGCACGTGGATCGCCTAGCGGCGCGACGTCGGCAGTTCAGCCCAGGTGGACCGGGTCGGAGACGTTGCGAACCGCGGCATCCTTGGCGATCTTGCGCAACAGACCGGACAGGACTTCGCCGGGACCTGGCTCGAGGAAGCGTGTCCGGCCGCTGGCGACCAGGCGCAGCATCGAAGCCTCCCAGCGCACCGGAGCACAGACCTGATCCGCGAGGAAGCCCCGGATCTGCGCCGGCTCGGAGACGAAATCCCCGGTGACATTGGTCACGAAGGGCACCCGCGGCGCCTCGATCCTGACCTTGGCCAGGGCTCCGGCCAGGGCCTTGGCGGCAGGGCGCATGCACTCCGAGTGGAAACCGCCGGCGACGACCAGCCGTCGAGCTCGACGCACACCCTGCTCGGGGGCCCGGGCCTCGACCTCATCCAAGGCCGCCAATTCCCCGGAAACCACGATCTGACCGGGCGCATTCAAATTGGCCACCGAACAGATGCCCCTGGCGGAGCCAAGTTTAGCCAGGGCCTCCGCTTGTTCCAAGGTCGCCCCCATCAGGGAGATCATGCCGGAAGGGATGCGCTCGCTTGCGTCCTGCATGGCCTGGCCGCGCAGGCGCACCAGGCGCAGCGCGTCTTCGAAGCTCAAACTGCCGGCGGCCCACAAGGCCGTGTACTCCCCCAGGGAAAGGCCTGCGACCGCGCTGGCTTCGCCGAGCGCGAGGCCGCGCTCCCGCAGCACGGTGACGATGGCCACCGAGGTGGTCAGGATCCCCGGCTGGGCGATGTCGGTGCGATGGACCGCATCCCCTTGGTTCCAGCAGGCGTCGCTGAGCAAGAATCCGAGCGTGCGATCCGCCTGTTCGAAAACCTGTGCCGCGCTGGGGAAGGCCTCACACCAAGCTCGACCCATTCCGGGGAACTGGGCGCCTTGGCCAGGAAACAGGATCGCTTCGTTCATCGTTGGCCTTTCGAGATCTTCAGGGACTGGCGACGGCTGCCGAGCCGCCGCGGCGGCCCAGTAAGCGCTCTGCCGGCTCCCGTTTCCAGCCCGTGCCAGCGCCAGCCTCGAGCCCGCTGCGCAAGACATCCCGGCCGCCCGAGACGCGGGATGGGCCCGAGGTCGGGGTCGGACCCCGCTCGAGGTCCAGAGAAAGGCGAATCGGCACCGGGGCCAGCCCGGGATCCGGTCAGCACGCCCAGGGGCCCCTAGGCCGCCGGGCTGGGCAAGGCCGAAAGCGAGTCGGACCCGGACGGCCCAAGCCGATCGGGATGCCGAGGAACGCCCAGGCCCGGGCGGACGCAGCAGCGCGGCCTGCCCGCTTACCAGCGCAGCAGGCTGGCGCCCCAGGTCACACCGGCGCCGAAGGCCACCAACACCACCAGTTTGCCCTTCTCGATCTTGCCCGCACGAACCGCTTCGTCCAGGGCGATCGGAACCGTGGCGGCCGACGTATTGGCGTAACGCTCGATGTTCACCACGACCTTCTCGATCGGCATCTGGAGGCGCTCTAGGGCCGAATCGATGATGCGCATGTTGACCTGGTGCGGCACGATCAGGCTCAACTCCTCACGCGGATAGCCTTCGAGCATCTCCTCGACCAGTTCGGCCATCTTCTGGACGGCGAAGCGGAAGACCCCCTTGCCCTGCAGCTTGATGTAGTGTTCGCGCGCCTCGAACATCCCAGGGTGGGGCCGGTGCTTGTTTCCGCCGCCGGGGATCTGGATCAGCTCGAAATCGGCGCCATCGGCCCCCATGGTGCTCTTGAGGATCTGGCCCTGCCGACAGTCTTCGTGGGGCATCAACACCGCGGCTCCGGCGCCGTCCCCGAACAGAATGCAGCTGCCGCGGTCCTGCATGTCCAGGCAGCGCGAGAGGATCTCGGCCCCGATCGCGAGCACTCGCTTGCAGCGTCCGGAGGCGATCAGGGCCTCGCCGACCTGCATGGCGTTGAGGAAGCCGGTGCAGGCTGAGGACACGTCGAAGGCGAAGGCCTTCTTGGCCTGCAGGTTCTCCTGCACCAGCACGGCGCAGGAGGGCAGCTGGAAGTCGGGCGTCAGGGTTCCGACGATGATCGCGTCCAGGTCCTTGGGGTCCACGCCGGCCATCTCGAGGGCCCGGCGGGCCGCTCGAGTGGAGAGCAGTGAGGTCTGGTCATGCTCCTCGGCGAACCGCCGCTCCTCGATGCCCGTGCGTTGACGGATCCACTCGTCCGACGTGTCGATGAAGCTCTCGAACCAGGAATTGGGCACCACCCGCTCGGGCAGGTATGAGCCGGTCCCAGCGATGCCAACCGGTCGAATCGAAGCCATGGTCAGTGGGCCGAGGGGATGCGGAGGGGATGCCGTCGGAGAACTCCGGGCAGTCCACCCCTAGTTTGCGTTGTAAGCCAGCGGGATGCCAGTCATCAGCCCTGGGCGCCCAGGCGAGGCCAGCAAAAGCCAGTCCCAGGCACTCCCTCCCGGGCGGGCCCCTGGCCAGCTCGCACCCAAGCCCTGGAGGCGGGAGTACCTTCGCGAACCACCGTCCGGGTCCGCCGGCGGCGCGGGCGAATCGCGTCGCGAAGGCGGGCGAGGCTCGATCGCCCAGCGGCCTATTTTATTGAATCGGGCTGGGGTCAGGGCCACGAGCCGGTTCATCGGTCCCGCCCGGGCAGGCCGAGCTGCGGCTCAGGGCCTCCGGCTCCAGGACTCGGCCGAGCGCCGCGCCATACGCAGCAGTTTGAAGCGCCGCCACCGGGCCTCTCCGACAGGCAAGCAGTCGCTCCGTCGCACTCGAACCCCCGCGCTCTGCGGCTGCGCCGGTCCGGGCCGATCGCTTCGCTGGAGGCTTCCAGCGCGGCTGCCAAGACAATCCGCGGAGGCGCCCAGGCCCGGCCGCGCCTGTCCGAGCCCACCTCGTCGGGGGCCCAGGCGGTTGCAACCATCCGGGCTGGGTCCCGTGGTACGGGGGGCGACCGGGCCGGGTCGGTGCCGAAAAACCGGCGCGGGCGTGGCCGGAGCCAGCGCCGCCCATTCTCAGCCGGCGCGTAGACCGCTGACGATCTGGCGGTTGACCCCGGACTCGAGGGCCCGCGCGGCTACGACGCAGGCGTTGGCGACGGCGTTGGCATCGGAGCGCCCGTGGCCGATCACGACGATGCCGCCGACCCCCAGCAGCAGCGCCCCGCCGTACTCGGAATAGTCCAGGCGCTTGGCCAGGTTCCCGAGGGCCAGTTTGGTGAACGGCGCCCGTTGGGCTTCGAGCTCTTTGGCGAACAGGCCCATCAGAACCGACGCCAAGCTCTCCATCAGCTTGAGCACCACGTTGCCGGTGAAGCCATCGGTGACGATCAGGTCGGCCTTGCCAGCCAGCATCTCCCTGGGCTCCACGTTGCCGACGAATCGGAGGCTTGAAGCGGTCAGCAGATCGAAAGCCGCCTTGGTCAGTTCCGTGCCCTTGCCTTCCTCTTCACCGATGTTGAGCAAACCCACCCGCACCTGTTCCTGGTCCAGCACATTTTGCGCGTAGATGGCTCCCATCTGCCCGTATTGCAGCAGGTGTTCCGGCTTGGGCACCGCGTTGGCTCCCATGTCGATGATCGTGAGCGGTTTCCCGACCAGGTCCATCGTCACCGCGATCCCGGGGCGGCGCACGCCCTCCAGCACCCCCAAGCCCAGGGTGGCTGCCCCGACGCAGGCTCCTGTATTGCCCATGCCGACGACCGCACCGGCCCGACCCTGCTTGACGGCGCCGACGCAGCGCACGATCGAAGCATCCGGCTTCTGACGCAGGGCGACGCCAGGCTTCTCGTCCATGCCGATCACGTCCTTCGCGTGCAGGATCGCAAAGCCCGGGTCCCCGCCTTGGGCCGCCAGTTCGGCTCGAACCGCGGCTTCATCGCCCACCAACAGCAACTGCTCCACCCGCAGCGGATGGCGCCGGTCCGGACGGATCGCCCGCAGGGCTCCGGCGACGATTTCCTTCGGTGCATGGTCCCCCCCCATCACGTCCAGGGCGATCACGGAAGCGGGGTCGATCTTGGGGGAAGCGCTCATGGGCGGCGTGTACAGAGGGGTGGATCCCGCGGGGCAGGGCCCCTTGGGGCGCAGGATCCTAGCGCCGGCGAAAGCGGCGCCGCAGCACCTCCGAGCCCCCTGGGATCACCCGGCCTCCGCCAGGGGTCAGGAGTCGGGTTGTCCGCGGCCTCGGGAGCGCGGGCAGAAGCGGTTATTCGATGGGACGCCCGAGGCTTCCCCGGGTTCGCCCGGCCCAGACAGCCTGCAACCCGAACCTCGCCCGCTGACCGCGATCCAAACCCGCGGCCAACCCGGAGTCGGCTGGCTCCACAGGTTGCTCCGCCGGCGAGTTTGCAAACCCTGGTGCCTCTGGTGCTCCTTAGAGCCGCGGATGCTCCCGGGTGCGGTTCTCTCGCTCCCTCGCTCCCTCCCTCGATCCCTGTTCCCCTCGCTGCTCCCAAAGGAGCGACTCTGCGCCCCAAGGCCCAAGCCTCAAGTGGGCGGCCAGAAAAGAATTGGCGTCCGCGGGCACGCCAGACTCTGCGACTCGCCGCAGGACGAGTCGTGTCGCTAAACTGGCGTTCGGCTCGGGCTGAGCCCGAGCCGGTCTTTCAGCAGGCTAGGACCGTTCTTGGCGGGCCAGGCCTGATGGAGGGGCCCGGACCTTATCCCAGCCTCTGCGGCCGGATCAGAAGTCGCGGCGCTCGCGCACTTCGAAACCGCCCTCACCACCCTTTTCGAAACCGTAGTGGGTGTCGGTGTCGAGCAGCTTATGGGACAGGCGCGCCAATCCGGTGCGGGGATCGCGCTGCACGGTCGGGGCCTTCAGGTGGTAGTTGGCCCGGCGCAAGCCCTTGCGGGACTTCGAGTGGCGTCGTTTGGGATTCGGCATGGAAGTTGCCCGGCCCCTTTCGGGCCGGTCGTTGAGAGCGGAACAGGGTAGCGAGTCGAGCAGTGGCTATCAACGGCTTCGACCCGGACCATGGGGGGGGAAGCCAGCCGGCTGCACTTCCCCAGAGGCTCCGCCCGGCTGCCGCCCCCCCCCCCGCCTGGGGCGGCTCGCCGAGCGAGGCGGGATCACACCGCGGGAACTTCCGGGGGGACGGCCCCACCGGGAGCGGGCGGCCCGCCTAGGCCGCGCCCCCGATCCCTGCGGCCTCCGGATGGCGGCCCAAAGGCAGGCGGAAGGGCTGTTCCTGCGGCTCGGACGTCACCCGAGCCGGTGGTGATTCCGGCCGGTCAGATTCCCAGGTCGCGCCTCAGGCGGGCTAGGGCCTGGGGGACCTTGGACGCATCGAGGCCCTGGCCCTGGGCCTGCTCGGGTTTGCCACCGCCGCCGCCGCCCAGCTCCTGAGCTGCCGACTGGACCAAAGCACCAGCGGCCAGGCCCCGGGCGCGGGCTTGGCCGAGAACCAAGGCCAGGACGGGCACCCGATCGCCTTCCCGCCCGAGCAGGACCACGGCCGCATCCGCCAGGCTGCCCTTCAGCCGGGAGCCGAGCTCGCGCAGCCCGGCCAGATCCAGGCCGGGCTGGTCGAAGGCTCCGAGCTGCACCCCGTCGCGGCTTTGAAGGGCGCCGCGCACCTGCTCCAAAACCTGTCCCAGGTCGGCCTGGGCGCTGGCCCGCACCGTCTTCTTGGCCTCCTTGAGCTGTTCTTGGAGCTGTTCGATGCGAGTCGGCAGCTCCTCCGCCGGCGCCCGCAGCAGGCGCGCAGCGTCGGTCAGCAACCGGCGCTGGACCTGCATGTGCAGCACGGCCTCCGGGCCGGTCAGGGCCTCGATGCGCCGGACCCCGGCTTGGATGGCGCGCTCCTGCACGATCAGGAAGGGCCCGATCTCGCCGATCGAGTCCACGTGGGTGCCGCCGCACAGCTCCAAGGACAGACCCGGGACCTCGACCACCCGCACCCGCTCGCCATACTTCTCCCCGAACAAGGCCATCGCACCGCGGGCCTTGGCGGCGTCGAGGGACTCGAGGGACGCCTTGACGCCAGCCCCGACGCCGATGCGCCGATTGACCTCCAGTTCGATGGCCTCCAGCTCATTGGCCGGGATGGCCTGCGGGTGTGAAAGGTCGAAGCGCAGCCGATCTGGCCCCACATAGGAACCTTGCTGGGCGACGTGCTCGCCCAAGCGCTCGCGCAGGACCCGGTGCAGCAGATGGGTGGCGGTGTGGTTCTTGGCCGTCCGGGAGCGGCGCTCCGCATCGACCTCGGCCCTCACACTGGCCCCCTCCTGGACAACGCCCTCGAGCTGACCGATGTGGGCGAGCACCGAACCGAGTCGCTGGGTGTCCTCCACCAGGATTCGGAAGCCGCCATCTTCGGCCTGGATTTGACCCCGGTCCCCGACCTGCCCCCCGCCTTCCGGATAGAAGGGGCTTTGGTCCAGAACCGCGACCACCCGCCCAGCGCCCCCGGCCTGATCGACCAAACGCAACAGGCGCGCCCGGCCAGCGATCCGCTGGGTGCGCTCGCCGTCGTGGTAGCTCGTCTTCGTCTCCGGCAGCCCCGCGAGCTGCTCGGCCGAGAGCAGCTGCGAGAACTTGCCCTGGGACTTGCTGGCCTCGCTGTGCCGCTCTTCTGCCGCAGCCCAGCCCGCACCGTCCACGGCCAAACCGCGCTCGCGCGCCATCAGCTCGACCAGGTCCCGCGGAAATCCGTAGGTGGCATAGAGCTCGAAGGCGCCGTCCCCGGGGAGCACCTTTCCGCCCTGAGAGCCCACTCGGTTGGCCAGCTCGGCAAAGCGCTGCAAACCGCGGCCGAGGGTCGCCGCGAAGGATTCCTCCTCGGCGCGGATCAAGCGCGCCACATGGTCGCGACGCTGGCCGATCTCCGGGAAGGCCTGCCCGAGGCTGTCGACCACCGCCGGCACGAGCCGGTACAGGAAGGGCTGCTCCTGACCGAGGGCCTGCCGGCCGAAACGAGCCGCTCGCCGGAGCAAGCGCCGCAACACATAACCGCGGCCCGTGTTGCTGGGCAGGGCTCCATCGGCGAAGGCCGAGCTGATCGCCCGCAGGTGGTCCGCGATCACCCGGAAGGCAACGTCTTCGTTGGACGGGCTGCCGCCGTAGGTCCGACCGACCTGCAGCTCGATGGCCCGGAACAGGGGCGCAAACAGGTCGGTGTCGTAGTTCGAGCTCTTGCCTTGCAGCACGCTCAGGACGCGCTCGAAGCCCATGCCCGTATCGACCGACTTGGCCGGCAGCTCGGCCAAGCGTCCATCGTCGAGGCGGTTGAACTGCATGAACACCAGGTTCCACAGCTCGAGGAAGCGCTCGTTGCCGGAATTGACTCCGATCTTCGGGTCGTATCCGTCCTCAGGGTTCGTGCCGGGGCCTCCACGATCGATGTGGATCTCCGTGCAGGGGCCGCAGGGGCCCGTATCGCCCATTTCCCAGAAGTTGGCCTTCTTGCCGAAGCGCAGAATGCGGCGCGGGTCGATGTCGGTTTCTTCGCGCCACAGGCGCTCGGCTTCCTCGTCGGCGGGCAAGGCGTCGGCCTGGTCGCCGCCGAATACGGTCACCCACAAGCGGTCCTTGGCGATGCCCCAATGCCCGGTCAAGAGTTCCCAGGCCCAGCGGATCGCCTCGCGCTTGAAGTAGTCCCCAAAGGACCAATTGCCGAGCATTTCGAAGAAGGTGTGGTGGTAGGTATCCACCCCGACCTCCTCCAGGTCGTTGTGCTTGCCGGAGACCCGGATGCACTTCTGAGTATCGACCGCACGCCGATAGTCGCGGGTCCCGGTCCCCAGGAACACGTCCTTGAACTGGTTCATCCCCGCGTTGGTGAACAAGAGCGTGGGGTCGTCCATCGGGAACACGGGGCTCGACGGCACGATGCGATGGCCCCGGGCTTCGAAGAAGGCCAGGAACTCGCTGCGGACTTGGGCGGCGGTCTTGAAGCTCACGGAGCGATGGAGCGCGGAGGGACGGGGAGCGGGGCAGGCCTCGAAGGTGCCTGAAGGGCACCCTGCCGAGGCGGGACACGCGGCGATCTCGAGCCAGGGGGAGAACCCGGCTGGAACGAGCGCCAGGCGCGCGGGGCCAACACGATAGCGGTCGCAGACTCCGGTCGGAGCCCGAAGGCGGGTCGAGCCGACGAGCAGGATCCACCACGGGCCCCCCCTTTCAAGCATGTCAGCCTGGCCTCGACGCCGGGGGCGAGCGGCCCCCGCTGCGCCTCCCCGCGGCCAAACCCAGAGACGGCGTTCGTTCGGAGCTCGACCGAACGGGCTCGCCGGCCCACGGGCGGGCTGCCGCCCCTCGGGCAAGGAGCCTGGACCGCGCGAGGCCGGTCGAGCGATCCAGGCTGAATCCCCCCACCTCGCCGGCGCGCGGTCGACGGACAGGGCCCGGAGCACCGACTCCGACCGGGAGCTCGCTCCCACGCGAGCGGGGGGGAAAGGAACCAGGAGACAGGGCTTCCCCCGTGACCGCTTCCCCCGTGACCGCGTCCCACGTGACCGCGTCCCACGTGACCGCGTCCCACGTGACCGCGTCTTCGTCGGCACCGAAGGCGCCGCAGACCGGGCTCCGACGCCGGCGCTTTCTGGACCGGCTACGGTCGCTCGCCCGTGACCCGGGGAGATGTCTCTCCAGTCGGGGGCCCAATCCTGGCTCGGGCCCGCGCCAAAGAATTGGAGGCGCCGGATCCAGCGCCCTGGGAAGCTCACTCCGAGTCGCCGCTGCCGCCGCTGCCGCCGCTGGAGGCGAGTTTGAGCGGATTGACATTGGCGCGGATGCGCACATCGAGCTCGGCAGCCAGGTCCGGATTGTCGATCAGGAACTGGCGGGCCCGTTCGCGACCCTGACCGAGCCGGATCTCCCCTTGGCTGGGATGCTTGAAGGAGAACCAGGTGCCCGACTTGATCAGGTCGCCGCTTTGCAGACCGAGCTCGATCAGATCGCCTTCGTAGCTGATTCCACGCGCATACAGGATGTCGAATTCGACCTTGCGGAAGGGCGGCGCGACCTTGTTCTTGACCACCGTGACCTTGGTACGGTTGCCGATGACCTCCTCGCCTTCCTTGATCTGTCCGATGCGGCGGATGTCGACGCGGATCGAAGAATAGAACTTGAGCGCGCGGCCGCCGGTGGTGGTCTCTGGGCTGCCAAACATCACGCCGATCTTTTCGCGGATCTGGTTGATGAAGATCACCAAGCAGTCCGACTTGGAGATCGCAGCGGTCAGCTTGCGCAGCGCCTGGCTCATCAGCCGCGCCTGCAGGCCGACGAACGAGTCGCCCATCTCGCCCTCGATTTCCGCACGCGGCACGAGCGCGGCCACCGAGTCGACCACGACCACGTCGACCGCGTTGCTGCGCACCAGCGCCTCGACGATCTCGAGGGCCTGCTCTCCGGTATCCGGCTGGCTGATCAGCAGGTCCTCCAGCTTGACGCCCAGCTTGCGGGCATAGGCCGGATCCAAGGCGTGCTCCGCATCCACGAAGGCGCACACACCGCCTTCCTTCTGGGCATTGGCGATCACGTGCAGGGTCAAGGTGGTCTTGCCCGAGCTTTCCGGACCGAAGATCTCGACGATGCGTCCCTTGGGAAAGCCCTTGCCGCCCAGCGCCAGGTCCAGGGCCAAAGAACCGGAGCGGATCCCCGTGATCTCGCGGATGGTCGCGCCTTCCCCCAAGCGCATGATCGCGCCCGCTCCGAAGCTCTTGGTGATCTCGGCCAGGGCCGCGTCCAGGGATTTGATCTTGTTCGGGTCACGCTCCGGGGCCCGCGGGGCGGCCGGCTTTGCGGCGGCGGGAGCGGCAGGGCGGCCGGTCGGGACACCGGCCGAAGCGACCGCCGGCGATCCAGCAGGCCCACCCGCGGGGGCGGCCGCGGTGCCCGAAGAGTTGGCCGTGCCCGGTGCGGAGGCGGTCGAGCCCGCGGGGGCGGTCGAGCTGGGCTTCGGTCCGGTGGAGGTCGAGGGGGCGGGCGGCTGAGGTGCGGGCTTGGATTGGCTCATGGTGCGGGTCCTTTCTGGCTCCCCCATCGAGGGGGCTGCTGGGAAGGGGGGTCGGCTAGCGGAGGTCTGGGTTGGATCGGGGACCGCTTGGGTCGTCGGGATCGCGGCTGCCGCGGGCGCCGAACGCCCCCAGTGCCGGAGGCGTTTCAGGGCCGGAGTTCTGGGATCGAGCGGTAGGGTTGATCTGTATGGACGATCGGCGTCAGTCGCGTCCCGTGCCAGGAACCAGGGAATGGCTCGAAGGCCAGCCGGGCGCCGGCCGGCCTGACAGGGGGGAGGCGTGATCCTAGAGCTGCAGGTTAGGGCCGGGAGGCCTGCTCCCCAAGCGGAAAACCCTAACAAAGGACGAACGTCCCCCGTTCGGGTCCATAGGCAAGACCGGAGCATGGGCCCCCGGTTGCAGCCGAACCGCGGATTCGGGCCCCGGCCCCCCCCTTGGTCAGACCGAAACCAGCCCGCAAAGCTCGTTGAAGCGCTCCTCGACCTGTCTCCGGCTGGTGTCCCGCAAGCGATCCACGGAGAAGCCCTCCACGCAGTAGGAGGCGGTCACCGTGCCGTACAGCATGGCCCGCTTGAGGGTTGCCGCCCCGGTGTGCTGGACGGAGGCCAGGTAGCCCATGAAACCACCGGCGAAGCTGTCCCCCGCGCCGGTCGGGTCCATGACCTGGTTGACCGGGTAGGCGGGCAGGGCGTAATGCACGTCGCGGCCGATCAGGAAGGCTCCGTGCTCGCCTTTCTTGAGCACACAAAAGCGCGGGCCGTAGGAAAGGACCTTCTTGGCCGCATCGATCAGGTTGCGCTCGCCCGAGAGCAGCCGAGCTTCCTCGTCGTTGAGCACCAGACCGTCGATCCGCTGCAGCAGTTCCATCAGCTCTTCGCGGGCCACGTTGATCCAGAGGTTCATGGTGTCGGCCATGACGAACTCGGCCTGCGGGCACTGGGCGAGCGCTGCGCGCTGCACCGCGGGCGCTGCATTCGCCAGGAACACGAAACGGCTGTCGGCGAAGCGTCGGGGCACCTTCGGCTGGAAGTGCTCGAGCACGTTGAGCTCGGTCTTGAGGGTGTGGCGCGTGTTCCAGTCGGCCTCGTAGCGGCCTTCCCAGAAAAACGTCTTGCCAGCGGCGACTTCGACGCCTTCCGTATCGATGCCCCGGGCAGCGAGGTCCCCCAGGCGCTCGCGCCCGAAATCCTCTCCGACCACACCCACGAGCCGCACGGGCGCGAAGTACCTGGCCGCCAGGGCGCAATAAGTCGCCGAGCCCCCCAGGACGCGCTCGCGGCGCTCGAAGGGGGTTTCGATGGAGTCGAAGGCCAGGGTTCCGACGATCAGCAGGGACATCAGCGCGGGATGGCTTGGGACCGGAATCAGCGGAGGGGGGCGATGGAAACAGGGCAGCGGCGAGGGGTGCCGCGGGAGAGCGCCATCAGGATTGGGCCTGGGAGAGGTCCTTTTCGGCCTGATGCAGCTCGGCACGGCGTTCGGGCTTGAGCAGGAACAGGCCGCCGACCAGGCTCAGGCTCAATTGGCAGATGCGGAAGCCGAGGCTGACCGCGACCCCCAACGCCGCCGAGACGCCGAGCATGCCGAACAGATACGCATAGGCCGCCTCTCCGATGCCCAGGCCAGCCGGACCGGTAGGAATCGAGCTGGCCATGTTCGTGAGCGGCACGATCGCGGCGAAATCGAAAGCCGGGATCGCTTCCGCTGAGACGCCGAAGGCGCGCGCCAGGACGACCACCCCGGAGATCGTCCAGAAGTGGTTGCCCACGGAGAGCAGCAGCGCCATGGCGATTTCCCCGGGGTGTCCTAGATACAGGAGGGCCGCCCGATCGAGCTTCTCGAGCTGCTGGCCGAGCGGCAAACGGGCCATCAGGGCGTCGATACGCAGCTTGGCCCGCAGCTTGGGATGCGCATACAGCCAGGCGCCTACGGTCAGGCCAGAAGCGATGCCGACGAAGGGCAGTCCGAACCCGGGGAAGCGCTCCTGTTGGATCAGCAGCACCACCGCTGCCACGATCATCAGCGCGTACATGCCGAAGACCCGATCGACGACCACGCTGACCAGCGCGTCGTGTTTTTGCTTGGGATGCTCGCGCACCGCCAGGATCGCCTTGACCACGTCGCCGCCGGTCAGCCCGGGGACCACCAAATTGAAGAACAGCCCCAGGAAGGTCAGGCGGAAGGTGTCCACCCAGCGGACCGTGGCTCCGGCGCGGCGCAGCAGCCGCCACCAGCGGGTGATGCCGCAGGAAAGCGCCAGGAGAAAACAACCGGTGGCCAACAGGAGCCCCTGCGGCTCGACCGAGGCCAGCACCCGGGGCATCCCGGGCGCGAGCTCGAGGGCTCCATCGATGGCCCACTGGGGGGCCCGCCAGGTGCCATCCTCCAAACGTTCGAGCTCGATGCGGGCGGGCCACTCCAGACCGGGCTTTCCATCGGGGACGAAGCTGGCCCGCTCGCCGCGCCAATCGCCCTCGATCACGCCGGTCTGCTCGATCTTCGTCCCGGCCGGAGCGGGCGGACGCAGAACCAAGCGATCGCGCCAGTCCAGGAAGGAAGCGACCAGGCACAGCAGCGCCAACCCGAGCAGGGGCTGGAGCCGACGGATCCAAACTCGCCATCCGCCGCTCGGACGAGCGGCTGCGGAATCACTGGCCATCGTCCTGATCCGGCGGGGCCGGGTCCGGGGGAGCGGGAGCTTTGGAAGGGACGCCGGCCGGCCCCTCCGGAACGGCTTGAAGATCGGCTGCGGCGCTGTCGGCCAGTGTCCGCCTTTGCTCCCACCAAAGGAGCCATTCCTCAGGGCGCAGGCTGACCAGGACCCCATCGGTCAAGCGCGTGAGCGCCCGAGCTGCGGCGACGGAGGCGCGGTCGTCGGGGGCGTCCACCGCGGCGACCAGCAGCTCGTATCGCCGCTCCCCCGCCGAGGCCTCGGGCGGCCAGCCGCGCTCGACCAGGTGTTCGCAGACCGCTTGAACCGTCTCGGGCTGATCCCGCTCCAGGGCCGAGGCGAGCAGGCTTTCGAGGGGGGCCGTGTCGAAGCGGAGCACGGCCCGCGCGGCGCGCGAGCGAACCAAATCCTGGGGGTCCTCGAGCGCCTGGGCCAGGGCCAGGCCGCTGGCACGGCGCGACAGCCTGGCCTCCGCTTCCAGCAGCCCGCGGTCTCTCGGACGCTTGCGCAGGGCCGGGAGCAATTCGTCGAGCAGCCCGAGCACGGCGGGCAGATCGAGGGCTGACAGGTCGCTCGACGCAGGCCCCGAGGTCAGCCCGAGCAGAGCCCGGGCCGCGGCCAGATCCGATTCCCCGGGGGCAGCCACGGGCCTCGTCGGCAGGGCCTCGAGATCCCATCGGGAGGCCGATTCCGCCACCACGTCGAGGGCCAGCTCGCGGGTCACCGGCGAGCGATCTCGAGTCGCCAGGAAACACCCGAGCGCAAGCCGCTCGATCCGCTCGGCGGGGCCTTCTGGATCGTGGGCCACCAGGCGAACCGTCTCGGTGCGGATCTTGGTCCGAGGGCGCGAGAGGACGCGGGGATCGCCCGCCGGATTGTCCAACGTGGGCCGGTCCCCGGTCAGAGACAGCCAGCGGTAGTACCAGTGCGCCACCGTGGCCGAGCGGGGCGCCAGGCTGCCGTCGGGCTCGTGGAGCACGCGCAGGTTGTAGGCGGTGGCCCCGAAGCTCTGGCATCCCGACGCGCTCAGCAGCGCCAGCAGCACCACAGCCTGCCGCCACGAGGCAAGCGGCTGCCAGGCCGCGGCTCGGACGGGGCGGGGGCAGGGCTTCTGGCGGAGCATG